>JAFRYQ010000218.1 GCA_017437565.1 Bacillota bacterium | reverse complement strand
GAAGTTTACACTTCCGGCGATTACAAACATGTTAAGAAGATCGCTGATCAGTCCCAGACCGGTTCTGCGACCACCATCATCAGCGGTATGGGCGTCGGTATGCAGTCCACTGTCTGGCCGATCCTGTTCATCTGCGTCGGTATCTATTTGGCCTTCCACTTCGCAGGCCTCTATGGTATCGCACTCTCCGCAGTCGGCATGCTGTCCACCACCGGTATGACCGTTGCTGTTGACGCTTACGGCCCGGTTTCCGACAACGCCGGCGGTATCGCCGAAATGAGTGAACTTCCGGAAGAAGTCCGTGAGATCACCGACCAGCTCGACGCAGTCGGCAACACCACCGCTGCGATTGGTAAAGGTTTCGCCATCGGTTCCGCGGCTCTGACCGCTCTGGCCCTGTTCGTCTCCTATGCGACCGTGGCCAAGATCGAAGTCGTCAGCCTGCTGAACCCGCTGGTCATCATCGGCCTCTTCATCGGCGCCATGCTGCCGTTCCTGTTCTCGGCTATGACCATGAACTCCGTCGGCAAAGCGGCTAACCAGATGATCGAAGAAGTACGTCGTCAGTTCCGTGAGCACAAGGGCATCATGGAAGGAACGGAGAAACCGGATTACGCCCGTTGCGTGGATATCTCCACCGGCGCGGCCCTGAAGGAAATGATCATCCCGGGCCTGATGGCGATCGTTGCTCCGCTGATCGTCGGCTTCCTGCTCGGCGCGGAAGCGCTGGCCGGCATGCTCGGTGGCGCTCTGGCTTCCGGCGTTCTGCTCGCCATCATGATGAGCAACGCGGGCGGCGCCTGGGACAATGCCAAGAAGTACATCGAAAACGGTCATTTCGGCGGCAAGGGTTCCGAACCCCATAAGGCTGCTGTCGTCGGCGACACCGTCGGCGATCCGTTCAAGGATACTTCCGGCCCGTCCATCAACATCCTGATCAAGCTGATGACCATCGTAGCGGTCGTATTCGCGCCGCTGTTTGGCTCCGGATTGCTGTAAGGATCCGCTGCAGGGCTTTGTCCTCAGCTATCGGCAAGCATAACTGAAGCACTCAAGGACTTTTGGGAAGATGATGAAAAACCATCATCTTCCAACAAAAGTCCTTTTTCATTGCTTCAGATGCTTGCACGATCGCTTGCGGAAGGCGTCCTGTCAGCGGATCCTTGCAGCTTGCCTTACTTCGTTTGATTGCAGCTGCGGCTGCGGAAGACGCCCCGTCCGTATCCTTACAGCTTGGGTGGTTTTGAGCGGCATTTTCATCCCATGGCCGGTATTCTGTGATATGATATAAAGAAAGAGCGGATGAGATGGGAAACGTCCGTGATGAGGGAAAATGATGAAACGCAAGCGGAGCTATTTATTGATACTGATGCTGATCCTGGCAGCCGGCCTGATGGCGGGGACGGGACAGAATCTGTACGCCGATTCAGACGAAACCGGTTTTCAAACCTGGCTTTCCACCCATTATGGCGGAGCGATGGTCATTTGCTGTATCAGCGAGACCGCACATAAGTCCATCGACGTCTATGGCGGATATGCTGAGATGCCCGATGGAAGCCGTCTTCGGAAAGACGGGATGCTCTTCGATGGCTGGTATACGGATCCGGACGGTGGCATAGAAGTTACCAGCAGCACCCTGATCAGTCCGGAAACATTTCCCGATGAATACCGGTATGCTTACGAAAACTTCCATGAATTCGTGGAGATATTTGTTTATCCGCACTGGAAGCCTTTGCCGGCGGTGACGCTCACCCTGTATATGAACGGCGGCGATGACCCGGTCATGTTTAAAGGGAAAACCTGCTCAGTATCTAAGCTTCGTTTTAAGGAAGGACAGAAGCAGTCCTGCCCCATACCGCAGCGGGATCACCATGCCTTCATGGGTTGGAGTACCGTGCAAGTAGAGCGGTACGAAGACCTGGATGTGAAGGACCCGTCGTTCTATCGTTGTCCGAACTATGAGGATGAAAACGTTGAAGATCATGGATTCCAGTTCACGGAAGATCAGACTCTTTACGCGGTCTGGCTTTATACCGGCAAGCTCTGCCTGATCACCTTTGATGTGAATCAGGGGAACCGGGTGCCTACCGGGGCTGTGAATTTGAAGAACTTGACGAATTATACCACGACAGCCGGCTACCTGACCGCGCTTCCCGAACCGGTCATCGATTACTACACCTTTACCGGTTGGTATACGGAGAGAACCGGCGGCACCAGGATCACGCTGTCTACCCGGTTTAAAGCGGATACGACGATCTACGCGCATTGGGTCGAAAACCAGCGCTTTAAGGTCATCTTTGACGCCAACGGCGGCACGGTCGCTTCCGGCGCGAAGCGCGTCAAGTCCTTTACCGCCTCGACGGCGCTCAACGGGCGGATCGGCACGCTGCCGTCACCGTCCCAGTCCGGTTATGATTTCACCGGCTGGTATACGGCGAAGACAGGAGGGACGCGCATAACGACCCAGACAGTATTCAAAAAGAATCAGACCGTTTACGCGCGCTGGAAGGCGCAGAAAACCGATCCCGGGAAAACGGAAGACGGCAAAACCGATACCGGCAAGCCTGAGGACGGCAAGCCTGACGACGGCAAAACCGATCCCGGTAAGACCGAAGAAAAGCCGCAGGCCGTCGTGACTCGCATCGCCGGAGCGGACCGCTACGTTACCAGCCGGGAGATCGCGAAAGCTCTGAAGAATGAATACGGCGTCAGCAAATTTGCCGCCGTCGTCATCGCAGATGGGCGCAATTATCCGGATGCCCTGGCTTCCTCCTATCTCGCGGTCCGCAAGAAGGCCGCGATCATCCTGACTGAGCCGACCCGGGAACAGGAAACGGTGCAATGGGTGAAGAAAAACGTAAAGGCGAAGGGCAGCGTTTACATTGCCGGCGGCACGGGGTCCGTACGGCTGTCTATCGAGCGCAGTCTGCGTTCTGCCGGCTTTTCGGTCCTGCGTCTCGGCGGGAAAGACCGTTATGAGACGAATATGAAGATCCTGCGCGAAGCCAAGGTGGGTTATCAGGAGATCCTCGTGACCACCGGGCTCGATTTCGCAGACAGCCTTTCCGCGTCCGGAGTCGCGCTGCCGATCCTTCTGGTGCGGGGAAACGGTCTCACCGCGGATCAGAAGCTGTATCTGAAAGGGCTGAATACGAAGAAATACACGATCATCGGCGGCACGGACGTCGTCTCCGCCGGGATCGCGAAGGACCTGGCAGCTTACGGAAAGGTGGCCCGCATCACCGGGAAGACGCCTTATGACCGGTCGGTCAGGCTGGCAGCGAAGTTCGCGAACGCGAAAGCGACGGCGATCCTGCTCGCTCCGGGCGAGGCATTCCCGGACGGACTCTGTGGCGGCCCGCTGGCAGCACTGTCGGGAAAACCGATGCTGTTATCCGCGAGCAAACAAAGCATCTACGGGAAAGCGGTCGCGTTCACGAAGTCTTTCCTCGCGTCCCGCCCGATATCAGGGGTGACCGTTTTTGGCGGCAGCTGCTGGATCAGCGACAAAGCAGCCCGGACGGTCCTCAAATGCTGAACGCGACCGTAAACGGAGACCAGGCCGGGAACCGATGAGAGCGAAAAACAGGAACGTCCGGAACTAGCCGCCGCGGCGTTCCTTTTTGTTTTTGTTGTGAAGATCCGGACGAAGTTCCGGACGAAAAACCTCCTTTCTGTGACCTGCGGAGGAGAATCGTTAGTATAAAGATAAAAGGACACGGAACAGAAAGACCGGATATTAAGGAGGTCAGGCATGAATAGAAAGAAGTTTTTCAGCATCGTGCTGATGCTGCTCGTAGCCCTGGATCTTTTAGCGGGCTGCGGAACGGGAAACGGAACGGGGACGAACGACCAGGAGGACCCGGCCGCGGAGACTCCGGCCGGGATCCGGACCACTATGGCGGAACTGCCGGCGGCCTATGAAGGAAGCGCGGAAGACTTCAT
>JAFRYQ010000217.1 GCA_017437565.1 Bacillota bacterium | reverse complement strand
GTTTTCGCCAAGACTGACATCCAGCCGCTGATCAACGACGGCGCGGCGGTCGAAGACATGGCGGCCTCCATTTTCCAGGCGGTAGTCAACCAGACGATCTCCGGCCTGGCCTGCGGACATCCGATCCGGGGTAAGGTCGCGTTCCTGGGCGGACCGCTTTCTTTCCTGTCCGAACTCCGGCAGCGGTTCATCGAAACGCTGAACCTCACCGAGGATGAGGTCGTCTTCCCGGAGAATTCCAAATTCTTCGTGGCCTTAGGCGCAGCGATGCTGGCCGAGGAGAAAGATGAGATCGCCCTTTCGGAACTGGTACGGCGCCTGGAAGAGGCGGATCCGGCCCTGATGGCAGCGACCAAGCATATCGACGTCCTCTTCACGGATGAGGATGATTACGCGGCGTTCCGGGCCCGTCACGACCGGGACCGCATCGCGCGCGGGGAGATCGCCAGGGCCGAAGGCCCGCTTTACCTGGGCATCGACGCCGGTTCCACGACGACCAAGGCCGCTCTGATCGATCCGGAAGGGAAGTTGCTTTACAGTTTCTATCGCGGAAACGAAGGCGATCCGATCGAAGCGGTGAAGGATATGCTGCGCGAGCTCTATCCGCAGCTGCCCGCCGCCGCCTATATTGCCCGCACCTGCACGACCGGCTATGGTGAGGGGCTGATCAAAGCCGCCTTCCATGCCGATATGGGCGAGATCGAGACCATGGCGCATTTCCGGGCGGCAGAGAATTTCCTGCCCGGCGTCGATTTCATTCTCGATATAGGCGGCCAGGATATGAAGTGCATGAAGATCAAGGACGGCGCGATCTATAGCATCATGCTGAATGAAGCCTGTTCCTCCGGTTGCGGTTCATTCCTGGAGACCTATGCCAAATCCGTTGATTTGGATACCATCAGCTTCGCCCAGAAAGCCCTGTTTGCCAAAAATCCCGTCGACCTCGGCACCCGCTGCACGGTCTTCATGAATTCCAAGGTCAAACAGGCGCAGAAAGAAGGCGCGGAGATCGGCGACATCTCAGCCGGTTTATCGTACTCGGTCATCAAGAACGCGCTCTATAAGGTCATCAAGATGCGCAATCCCGATGAAGCCGGCGAAAAGATCGTCGTCCAGGGAGGAACCTTCCTGAACGACGCGGTGCTGAGAAGCTTTGAAAAGATCGTCGGCAAGGATGTCGTGCGTCCCGATATCGCCGGCCTGATGGGCGCCTACGGGTGCGCTTTGATCGCGCGGGAGAACGCCGCGGAAGGGGAGCATTCGACCTTACTTGATTCCGAGGAATTGGAGAAGTTCACCGTCGTCCACACCAACGGGCGTTGCCAGGGCTGTGAAAACCACTGCATCCTGACCATCAACCGTTTCAGCGACGGGTCACGTTATATCACCGGCAACCGCTGCGAGAAAGGCGCCGGTGGCACCCAGCAGAAGAAGACCGACTTACCGGATCTCTACGCCTGGAAATACGACCGGCTCTTTGCCTATGAACCGCTGCCGCTGAAAGAAGCGACGCGCGGGATCATCGGCATTCCGCGGGTCCTGAATCTCTATGAAGACTATCCGTTCTGGTTCACGATGCTGACCAAACTGGGATTCTCGGTGCAGATCTCCCCGCAGTCTTCCAAGAAGCTTTATGAGAAGGGCATGGATACCATCCCTTCGGATACGGCCTGTTATCCGGCCAAACTGGTGCACGGGCATATCCGCTGGCTTGTCGACAGCGGCATCCGGACCATCTTCTATCCCTGCCTGAATTATGAACGCAGTGAAGACAAGTCGGCGCCGAACCACTATAATTGCCCGATCGTAGCCACTTATCCGGAATCGATCGCCAATAATATGGACGATCTCTTCCGTGAGAAGGAAGTCCAATTCCTGCATCCTTTCCTGCCTTATGACGACGACAGCCGGCTCACCAAAGCCGTCGCGGAAGTTTTTGCTTCCTTTGGCGTCACGCGTCAGGAAGCGGAAAAGGCAGTCCTGCAGGCGCGCCTGGAACAGAACCGCTTCAAGGATGAGGTCCGGGAAGAGGGCAGGAAGGCGATCGAATTCGCGCGGGAAAGAGGCCTGAAGATGGTCGTATTGGCCGGACGGCCTTATCATCTCGATCCGGAGATCAACCACGGCATCAATAAGCTGATCACGTCCTTTGACATGGTCGTCCTGACGGAGGATTCCATTTCGCACCTGGGTGAACTGCCCCGGCCGGTGCGCGTTCTTGACCAGTGGGTCTACCATTCGCGGCTTTATAAAGCGGCGAATTTCACTGGGAAGAACGACGACATCGAACTGGTGCAGCTGAACTCCTTCGGCTGTGGCCTGGACGCGGTGACGACCGACCAGGTCGAAGAGATCTGTGACCATAATAATAAGATGTATACGGTGCTGAAGATCGATGAAGTCAGCAATCTCGGCGCCATCAAGATCCGTATCCGCTCACTGGCAGCGGCTATCGCCGAACGCGAGAAGAACGACGTCCACGCGACGGCCGGTAATGCCGCCTACGAACGCAAGCTCTTCACCAAGGCCATGCGGGACCAGAACTATACGCTGCTGGTACCGCAGATGTCGCCGCTTCATTTCAATTATCTGGAAGCGGCCATGCAGGCCTGCGGCTATAACGCCGTCCTCCTGCCGCCGGTGTATAAGAACTCCGTCAACGAAGGCCTGACCTATATCAATAACGACGCCTGCTACCCGACGATCGTCACCCTGGGCCAGATCATTTCAGCCCTGAAATCCGGCCAGT
>JAFRYQ010000216.1 GCA_017437565.1 Bacillota bacterium | reverse complement strand
TGCCGTTATAGGTCTTGGCGGCGAGTCCCGCTACGCTGGCCTGAGCGATGTCGATCAGCTTGGCGATGCGTACTTTAGCTGCTGTCGTCGGCTTGGTACCTGCCGCGTCACTGAAGAGCTTGCCGCAGACGCTGCACTTATAGTGCTCCGTATTGCCATAAGCCGTCAAAGTCGGCGCTTTCGCAGCTACCTTCACGATCTTGTGCCCGGTGGGCGGGATAGGCGTCCAGCGTTCTTCCCCGCATTTGATACACTTCTGATAGAGCTCGCCGGTTTCTTCGCAGGTAGCCGGGGTCAGCACCTCTTCATACCACCGGTGCTCTTCGCCCTTGCTCGGGCAGGCCTCCTTCAGGTTGATGCCGGTCCAGTTCATGTTCAGCAGGATGCCTTCTTCACTGTCCGGCGGATAGAAGAGCAGCGCGCCGACGACCATACGGCCTTCGCGCAGGGAATCGACGGAGTAGCCCTCGATCGCCCCGTTGTCCAGGAGTTCATATAAAGCCGGTCCGTTAATGGTGATGGCATTGCCGTCCCAGGTATAGACGCTTCCCTCTTCAAACTTATAATACCAGCTGCCGTTCTCCTGCGGATCGACGCCCGCCTCGACCACCAGGTTGCGCGGAAGCATGCCGAGTTCTTCCTGGTTCAGCGGCACCGTCACGTGCCAGTCGTCGTAGACTTCGATCGGGTCGCGTTCCCACCAGATGTTGTAATTCTTCTGATTCAGGTGGTAATGGCGATGCTCGTGGCGCTCCCAATTCGGATCTTCCGGGTCTGCCCAATCCACGTCTACGTCGATATCCGTATCCCAGTTAGTAAGGCGGTGGACGGTAAATCTTAAGCCTTCGCCTGCTGAAGCCTCCGAGTCGATATAGTTGCCGTTTTCATCGTTATTGCCGACCCGATTGCCGTCCTGATCAAAGATCTCGATCGCGTTCGGATCGTAATACCAACGGTAATGCGCCGGCCGGGTCTCATAACCGTCCTCGCCGTAACGATAGTAGCGGAGCTCTGGCCAGATCATCATGCGGCAGCCCATATCCAGGTCGCCGTCGATCGCCGCCGGCCAGACCTCCGGATATTCGGAATTCACTTCGATGCGGATGCGGTTTTCCGCCCGGTGGAGCGGTTCACCCGTGACTTCATCCACACCGTCAAAGAGGTGCACTTTCACCCAGACTTCCTGGTGATAACCTTCGATCTCCTCCGGCACGTTCAGGAAGAGCCGCGCCTGCTGCGGGTCGTGCGGATCCGGCGTCAGTTCCGCGAATTCACTGCACCAGTCTTCCAGCTCCCATTCGTAGACCAGACCTTCATCGGTACCTTCCTGCTGGCCTTCCTCATTCAGATAATCGTGCCAGCCGTGCGTCAGCAGCGTGACGGTATCGCCGGGCAGGGACATCTCCGAACCGTCTTCGGTCCAGAGATCCACGCGGTAGACGTCACCGCCCACGTTAATGCGGAAGGTAAAGCTGCCCGTCTCCGGTTCGCCGGTCATGTCTACGTCTTCGTTCTGTTCAAAGCCGATTATAGTATATTCCACCGTGATCTCGGCCTCACCGGCACCCTGCGCGATATAGTCCCACCAGACGTGCTCCGCGTTCGGGTCCTCGTTTTCGTATTTCTGCTCGATCTCCACGACGTTCGGATCGCTTGATCTGACGTCGGTCACCCGGTAACGGAAATCGCGGCCGTCGATATTGCGGCTGTTCTCGATGCGGCCATCCCGCCAGCAATCGATCGTTTGCCGCCAACCGGGCAGCATGTCACGGTCTTGCTCAGGCCAGTAGTCGGTATAGGCTTCGCGCACCTGGCAATTACGCCAGTCTTCGCGGTATGCCTCTTCCACGCCCGGCAGGAAGAGCTCGGCGTGCAGCTCCAGATGATCCAGGCCTTTCGCTTTGATGGCCGCGCCGTTTAAGACGATGAGGCCGTCGGCATAAGTATAGTCTTCACCCGACGTCAGCACCTGCGTCCAGTCCTCGCCTTCCCGCGTACCGATGGTGAGACGGATCTCATATTGGTCAGGTTGCAGAGCTTCCAGGCCTTCCGTGCGGATCCGGTACTCCAGCGTGCCGTCATCATAGAGTTTATCGCCCTCGTCCTCGAACCAGAGCTCATAACGTTTCTCATCCAGGTGGTAACGGCGGTTCTCCCACCGCTCATTGCCCCACTCGTCGAACCATGCGGCTTCCAGGAAGATATCCGTTCCCCATTCCCGCAGCCGGTGGATGCGGAAGGGGACACTGGTTCCGACGACCGGTTTATCATCGTTATTGCCGACGAGATTTCCGTCCGTGTCCCGGATCTCCACCGCGTTTTCGTCATAGTGCCAGTAGAAGCGCACGTTCTCATACGGCACGCCGTCCGGATGGTCACTATCAAAGGCGCTTACCTGGGCCATGAAGGTAATCTCCCAACCGATATCGAGATCAGACGGGAGTGAGAGCGGGAATAACTGATCAAAGGTGTAGGCGATGAAAACGTGGAAATCGGTCTCCGCAACCTTTTCTTCGCCTTTATAGACGGCCAGGGTGACCATCGTCCCCCGGTCCTCCATGCCTTCCGGCAGCCGGAATAGTGCCTCCGCCGTCTTGCCGTCCGCGGCAGGGGTCAGGGCGATAAAGGCCCCATCCTCTTCCGTTCCCCATTCGTAACGCAGGTCGTCGATCACGCCTTCCTGTTCCGGATCCGTGGAGTGATGCTCGACATAGGCGATGAAAGTATCCCGGTCGCCCGCCAGGAAGCGGTCCATGCCGCTATCGGTCTCCAAATGGACGTCATAAACGTCTCCGGAAACGGTGACGGTAAAGGTATACGAACCGGAGTAGTCTTCCAATTCCGCATCCAGGATCCGGTAGTCCACCCGGATCTCGGCCGTGCCGCCGGAAATAGCGCGGTAATACCACCAGAAGTCCTCGCTGGACGCATCGTCATCGTGATACTGTTTCTCCAGCAGCAGAACCGGCTCATCGTCCTCCAACTGTTCTTCCCGGATTATCACGACGTTCGTCACCTCGTAACTGAAGTCCCGTCCATCCGGGAACGCCCCGTTTTCGATCCGGCCGTTGCGGTAACGGTCGATCCGGCCGTCCCAATCCGGCAGCATGTGGCGATCCCACTCGCGCTCGAGTTCGAAACGCGCTTCGCTCAGTTCGCACCAATCCCAGGCTTCAGCGACGACCGTGTCCCCGATCAGGGCGCGGACCTGCACGTCGACCTTCTCGGCACCGGTTGCCCCGGCTTTAGCACCGTCAACGGTGATGATACCGGTCGCGCGATCCCAGCTGTATTCCACGCCTTCCGTAAAGGTAACCGACCACATACCCCAGTCGTTCTGCCCGATGTTCAGCTCCAGTTCGTATTCGTCTTCCGCCAGGCCTTCCAGGCCGTCCAGTTCCAGATGGAAACGGTTCTCCCCGTCGGTGAACAGGCGGTCCTCTTCTTTCCAGAGCTCGGCCCGGTATTCCTTACGGTCAAACCAGTAATCACGGTGGAAACTCCAGTGGTTTCCTTCCTCGCCGTCCGGTCCGGTCTCCTGCCAGTGCGCCCACAAAGTGACGCCCGTATCCCAATCGCCCTTCCGCTTCAGTGTGAAGCTGCTGGTACCGGCCGGTAGTTCGCCGTTGTCACCGACCAAATCACCGTTCGCGTCGCGGACCTCAAAGGCGTTTTCATCAAAATTCAGGCTGTAAGATACATTCTCGACCGGCACGCCCTGCGGGTGTTCCACGTCAAAGCGCTTCATTTCCGCGGTCACTTTCTGCGTCTTGCCGAGGTGCATATTGCGGTCGAGCTCGAGCGGATAAAGCTCGTAGAAGTCCCGTGCGACCCATAGCATCATTTCATCACGGGCTACGGTCTCACCGCTTCGCTTCAGCTCTACGGCTACGCAGATCTCTCCTTCCTCCTGCCCTTCCGGGAGCGAGAAGGAAGCGTCACAGGTCCTGCCGTCAGCCGACGGGGTCAAAGCGATGTAGTCTTCCCCTTCTTCCACCAGCCAGGCGTAGCTAATACCGCTGAAATCGCCCTGCGCGTCCGGGTCGATGGATTCATGCCACGCCTCGGTAATCAAGCGGGCCGATCCCGCTGGCAGGAAGGTATCCGCGCCGTCCTCGGTATTCAGCCGGACGCTGTACACGTCGTCTTTTACTTCGAGTCGGAATTCATAGGAACGGTCGGTATATTCTTCATCCTTTGCCGTAACACGGATCACGCAGGTGCCCTTATTCAGGGCTTCGTAATCATACCAGAAGTC
>JAFRYQ010000215.1 GCA_017437565.1 Bacillota bacterium | reverse complement strand
GCCGCTTTTCATCGAAAACATAGACGCGGTCGATCCCGAGGCGCCGGGCCTGCGCGGCGTAGAGCTTCTCACAAAGCGGTACCAGTTCGGTCCGCACCTGCTCGCGGAAAGCCGCGACTTCTTCCTGACCGTAATCGGTGCGCCCCTGCTGCAGATAGCCGAGCGGGATATAGTTATCAAAGCCCAGGTTCCGGCCCATCTCGTTGCGGATCCGGATCAGCTCGTCCCAGATCTCTTCCAGGCGCGGCTCGTTTTCATGATAGAAATCCGAATAAGCGCGGAAAGCGGCTCGGCGCACGTCCCGGTCGTCGTCCTCGAAGTGTTTCTGCAAGCCGTAGAGGTTGCACGTTTCCCCCCGGAACTCGACCTCACAGCCGGCCATGATCTTCTGATATTCGTCCGTCAGCTTGGCTTCTTGCTGCATGAGCGGGATATTCGCCTCGCAGAAACTTTTCCGCATGAGTTCGTTCTGCACGAAATACTGTTTGCCGAGCTTCTCTTCCAGATAGGGGCGGAAGGGGCTCTCGGCGACCGCCTGGCTCAGCGCCACGCTGTAAGGCATGATCAGCGGGAAATGCTCATCCAGCCAGGCATTCTCCGCTTCATAAAAGGCATCCCGCGTATCGATCGTATGGCGGATATGGGCCAGGGTCGTAACGCTCTGCAGCTCGCTCCCCTTCTCATCCGCCGCCAGGATCAAAGCCAGGACCTCTTGTCCGGATCTCGCTTCTTTGACCGCCTTCGTCGCCGCGATCAGGTCCGCCTTCACGGCCTCGAAGTCCGGCCGCTCATAGGTCAGGCTCGCGAAAGTCCAGTTCTCGTTTTGATTCATTTCTATCCTCCTGTTCGGCCGCTGCGGGCCTGTTTTTTTCATGAGTCTGCAGCTATTATACACAGGTTCGCTAGCTGATTTCAATTTAAATCAGTTTCGCATATTTATGAGGATACAGGCGTGGTCAGCGCCGTCTGCCCCGTGGTATAATGGCGGCAGGTCAAGATTGGATCTGTTTCACCGGAAGGAGGAATTATCATATGGATCTGCAAAAGATGGTCACTGAAAAATTTTACCGTTATGCCGCTGTTTCCAGCCAGAGTGTAGAAGGTTGTCCGACCGTGCCTTCCAGTCCCGGGCAGACGGAACTCGCCAAGCTCCTCATGGAAGAACTCGCCGCGCTTGGCCTCACGGATATCAGCATGAGCGATACTTCGGTCGTCTACAGCCGCCTGCCGGCCCGGCTTCCGGAAGGGCATGCTCCCGTTCCGGCGGTGGGCTGGGTCTGCCACCTGGATACGGTCGATGTCGGCCTTTCTCCGGACATTCATCCGGTCCGCATCGAAAATTATCAGGGCGGCGATATCTGCCAGAATGCCGAAAAGGATCTCTGGATCCGGGAAGCGGAGCATCCGGAACTGAAACAGTATATCGGCCAGGACCTCATCGTCAGCGACGGCACCTCCGTCCTGGGTGCCGATAATAAAGCGGCCATCGCCAATATCATGACAGCGCTGGAAGTCCTGCAGCATGATCCTTCGATCCCGCACGGCGAGATTCACGTGTGCTTTGTTCCCGATGAAGAAGTAGGCTTGCGTGGCTCCAAGACGATGGACCTGAAGCTCTTCCCGGTCGATTTCGCCTATACCATCGATTGCTGCGAGCTCGGGGAAGTGGTCTATCAGACCTTCAATGCCGGCAGTGCCCGCGTTCGCATCACCGGCCGCAGCGCCCATCCGATGAACAGCAAGAACAATCTGGTCAACCCCTGCGTGATCGCCGTCGACCTCGTCAATTTCTTTGACCGCGCCGCCATGCCCGAGCATACGGAAGGCACGGAAGGTTTTATCTGGGTGGATACCATCCAGGCCGGGGAACTCACCGCGACCGTGGATCTTCTCATCCGCGATCACGATAAAGGAAAATACGAAGCCAAGAAAGACTATATCCGGGCCGCCTGCGAGCTTCTGAAAAAGAAGCATCCCGACGCCGGGATCGAACTCACGATGTCCGATACCTATGCCAATATCCTGGATGCGGTCACGGATGAAAACCGGAAAGGCATCGATTATCTCTACGAAGCGATGGACGAACTCGGGATCACGCCCAAGACCATCGCTATGCGCGGTGGCACCGACGGTTCCTATCTCTCCACCCAGGGCTTACTCACGCCGAATTATTTCACCGGCGCCCACAATTTCCATGCTTCCAGCGAATTCATGCCAATGGAGTCGGTGGAAAAATCCGTGCGGATGACCCTGAAGCTGATCGAGCTGATCACCCGCGGCTGACCGGCCCCGCCGAACACAGCGCCGGGCAGGCGGCCCGGCAAACCCTACGGATAGAAAAAACAGGCGGCTCAGGCCGCCTGTTCAAATTGACTGTTGTAGAGATCCGCGTAGAAGCCGCCGGAGGCCATCAGCTGGGCGTGGCTCCCGCTCTCGATGATATCGCCGTCCTTCATCACCAGGATGAGGTCGGCGTTTTTTATGGTGGAAAGGCGGTGCGCGATAACAAAGGAGGTCCGTCCTTTCATCAGTCGGTCCATCGCCTGCTGGATCAGCTTTTCGGTACGGGTATCGACCGAACTCGTCGCTTCATCGAGGATCAGCATCGGCGCGTCCTCGATCATGGCCCGGGCGATGGTCACCAGCTGTTTTTGGCCGGCGGAGAGACTGGCGTTATCATTCAGCACCGTATCGTAACCCTTCGGCAAAGTCATGATGAAGCGGTGCAGGCCTACCGCCTGGCAGGCGCGGATGACCTCTTCATCGCTGACCCCTTCCTTGGAATAAACGATATTCTCCCGGATGGTGCCTTCAAACAGCCAGGTGTCCTGCAGCACCATGCCGAACAAGCCGTGAATATTGGTCCGCGTCAGTTCGGCGATCGGCACCCCGTCGATGCGGATCTCGCCGCTTTCGACGTCGTAGAAACGCATCAGCAGGTTCACCATCGTCGTCTTGCCGGCACCGGTCGGCCCCACGATCGCGATCTTCTGGCCGGCTTTCGCGTGGGCTGAGAAGTCGTGGATGATGGTTTTTTCCGGCCGGTAACCGAAGCGTACATGCTCGAAGTCGACATCGCCTCGCGCTGCCGTCAGCACGGTCTTTTTCCCGCTCTCGTCTTCCATTTCCTGTTCACCGAGGAATTCAAAGACGCGTTCGGCCGCCGCCGTCGCCGATTGCAGGCTGGTCGCGGCCTGCGAGAATTGCTGCAACGGTTGCGAGAAGAAGCGGATATAAAGCATAAAGGCGATGATCACTTCGAAGCCGGCCAGCCCCTTCATGGTCAGGATCGCCCCAGTCACGCAGACGACCACATAGCCGAGATTACCGATGAAGCCCATGAGCGGGGGCATGAGTCCCGCGAAGAACTGCGAGCGCCAGGCACTCCCGTACAGGTTTCCGTTCAATTCATCAAAGGTCCGGTTGGCCTGTTCCTCGCCGTTGTAGGCTTTGATGATGATGTGGCCGGCATAGGTCTCTTCGATATGGCCGTTCAGCGCGCCTAAGCCCCGCTGCTGGGCGATGAAGTATTTCTGGGAACGCGAGATGATCAGCGTCATCAGGATGAAGCCCAGCGCCGTCGCCAGCACGCCGGCAAGGGCCATGATCCAGTTGGTCAGGAACATCAAGAGCAGGCTCCCCAGGAACATCGTCACCGCCGAAACGAGCTGCCCCAGGCTTTGATTCAGCGTCTGTCCGATGGTATCAACGTCGTTCGTTACCCGCGACAGGATGTCGCCGACCGTCGTCCCGTCGAAATAGCTTAACGGCAGGCGGTTGATCTTTTGGGAGATGTCGCGGCGCAGGCTGCGGGACGTCCCCTGCGTCACCGTGGCCATCAGTTCGCCCTGCAGGACGCCGAACAGGAAGCTGATCCCATAGAGCCCGGCCAGCGTCGTCGCCACGCGGGTGACCGCGGCCACGTCGATCCCGCCGCTCTTCAGGCCTTCCGTCATCAGGCGGGTCATCTCCGCCAGGCGGCCCGGTCCGACCAGGGTCAGGATATTATTTCCCGCCGCGAGCAACAGCGCCACCAGCAGGAGGAAACGGTAACGGCCCAGATAGCGCAGGAGCTTACCTAGCGTGCCGCGGAAATTCTTCGGTTTTTCGGCGAAACGAGGTCCCGGCCCGCGACGCCGGGCTCCGTTATCCATCTTTACGTCGCCGATCTTATACTCTTTATCTCTATCCGGCAATGCTGAGTTCCTCCTCCGAAAGCTGGGATTCCGCGATCTCACGGTAAACGCGGCAGTTCGCGAGCAACTCGCGGTGCCGGCCCTGTCCGACGATCCGGCCTTCATCCAAGACCAGGATCTTATCGGCGTCGAGAATGGTGCCAATGCGCTGGGCCACGATCAGCATGGTCGCGCCGCGCGTCTTTTCCCGCAGGGCTTTCCGCAAAGCGCGGTCGGTTTTATAATCGAGTGCCGAGAATGAATCGTCGAAAATATAGATCTCCGGATCCCGATAGATCGCCCGGGCAATGGAAAGGCGCTGTTTCTGGCCGCCGGAAACGTTGGTGCCGCCTTGGGCGACAGCTGCCTCCAGGCCGCCTTCCATTTGCGCGACGAAATCTTCGGCCTGCGCGACGCGGATCGCTTCGCGAACAGCTGCCTCGCGCTCCGCGCTACCGGCAGACGCCGCCTCCGCCGTTTCCGTTTCCCTCGGTTCCCCGTAAGCGACGTTAGACGCAACGGTGCCGCTGAAAAGCACAGCCCGCTGTGAAACGTAGCCGATCAGCTGTCGCAGTGCTGCCTGCTTATACTCTTTCACGTCGACTCCGTTTACCAGGACCTGGCCCCGTGTAGCATCAAAGAAACGCGGCACCAGATCGACCAGCGTGCTCTTGCCGCTTCCCGTGGAGCCGATAATGGCCACCGTTTCGCCACGGTGGGCGGTAAAACTGAGATCCTGCAGGATCTCTCCTTCAGCGCCCGGATAGCGGAAGGAAACGTTACGGAATTCCAAGGCCGGGACGTCCGTCTTGACAGGCTGGCTGGCCGCGCTCCCGGCCGCGCCCGCCTGGTCCGGGGCACTTCCCGCGTAGGTGCCGTCCCGCAGGCCCGGTTCGGTCTTCAGGACTTCCATCAAACGATGTGCCGCTACGAAGGAGCGCGGCAGGATGATGAAGGTCACGGTCAGCATTACAAAGCTCATGATGATCTGGACTGCATAGGACGAAAAGACGACCATATCGCTGAACAGACCGATCTTCAGCGGCACTGCCGCCTCTTCGATCATATAGACGCCGATCCAGTAGATGGCCAGGGTGAGGCCGCTCATGATCAGGCCCAGGCCCGGCGCCATCGCCGCCAATGTCCGCTGGGTAAAGAGAAGGGTCCCGGTCAGCTCGTCGTTGGCCGCGGCGAATTTCCGCTCCTGGTAGCCCTCGGCGTTATAGGCCCGCACCACCCGGATACCGGTCAGGTTTTCCCGCGTCACCCGGTTCAGGTTATCCGTCAGGACCTGCAGGCGGGTGAATTTCGGCACGACCAGAATGAACAGGATCGTGATCAGGATCAGGATCACGCCGACCGCCGCGGCGGTGGCCGCGGTCCACTGCCAGCTCTTGCCGGCGATCTTGATGATGGCCAGGGTCGCCATGATCGGCGCGCGCACCGAGGCCTGTAAGCCCATCGCTACCACCATCTGGATCTGGGTCACGTCGTTGGTGGAGCGGGTGATCAGGCTCGCCGTAGAGAAATTCCCGATGTCTTCCCGGGTAAAAGAGAGCACGCGACGGAACGTCGCTTCGCGGAGGCGCATGGAAAAACCGGCGGCGATCCGCGCCACCAGGAATCCGGCCGCGACCGCGGCTGCCAGGGACAATAGAGCGCAGAGGATCATATTTCCCCCGGCGGCCAGCACCGCCTCCAGCGCGCTTCCTTCGGTCTGTACCAACTGGGTGATCGCCGCCATATAGTCAGGCAGCTTCAACTCCAGCCAGCCCTGTAACACGACCAGGCCGACGCAGACCGCGACCAGGAGCCGGTCCCCCCGCTTCATATATTGAAACAGCTTCAGGAGATCTTTCATATACACTCACTTTCTTCTTTAGTATATACGCGATACATTTTAATACGGCCCGGGCCGTCCCGTCAACTTTGCCAACAACTTCTTGCCGCTTCCCGCGCATTTCTTCGTGCAATCCGGCCGCTCCTGTGCTATTATATATTCAGATTAGTCTGAATTTCCTGCGTGAAGGAGAAGATCCCGGCGCGTGTTTCCCATGCCTCACAGCGCGCCGGTTCCCGCCCCGGGCCTGCGACATCCGCCTCCCAAAAGATGCCGCGTCCGGGGCTTTTGTTTTTTCTGGCGTGACAAGTGGGAAATCCATAATTTCCACGGCAGATATACACGAAAAGTATGAGCATTTTTACACAAACCGATTGACGGAAATGCTATTTTTACTTATACTTTGCATAGGGCTTTGATAAACAATTAACGAGCTTGGGCCGCGGCTTTCCCGGCGGGCCGGAACACTTACGCGTCCGGTTCCCGCATCCGGGAGCAAGCCCAAAACAGGGAGGTTCTATGAACAACAAACTTAACAGCGCTTCTCTTGCTAAGATCGACGAGATCGTCGCGAAACACCGGGATGAGAAAGGTCCCGTCAAGCTTATGCTGCACGAGGTCCAGGACGAGTTGGGCTATATTCCCTTTGAAGCGATCGAAAAGATCGCCGCGGGTACGGGCACCTCGGTCGCGGACGTCTACGGGGTCGTGACCTTCTACACGCAGTTCACCACCGCGCCGAAGGGGAAACACGTGATCAACGTCTGTCTGGGAACGGCCTGCTATGTCAAAGGCAGCAAGGCGATCCTGGATCACGTCTGCGAAATCACCGCGACGGGCGTCAACAAGACCTCTGAAGACGGTTTGTTCTCCGTCGACGCGACCAGATGTCTGGGCGCCTGCGGCCTTGCCCCGATCTTCACGATCGACGGCCGCGTGGTGGGAGCCAGCACGAAGAGCATCGTCACCGCCGAGATCAACAAAATACTGAAAGAAGAAAAAGTGATTAATTAGCGGAGAATTTAAGGCAAGATGTTAGGAAGAGATATCGTCCGGGCGCTCAACGCCCAGCCAGTTGAAATACGCTGTGAAGAACTTTTGGATACGGACTACGATAAGGTCTTCGCCAGCGACCTGATGTCCGATGTCCTGGCGATGGTTCAGGATTCGGCTTCGACGATCTTGGTTACGGGGCTCTGCAACGCGCAGGCCTTAAGGACGGCCGAAATGCTGGATCTGGAACTGATCATTTTCGTCCGAGGCAAATCCTTGCCCAAGGAAATGCTGAATATTGCCATCGGGACAAATTTCAATATTTTCACCACGGACTGCACCATGTATGAGGTGTGCGGTCTGCTTTACGAGATGGGGCTGGGGAGTATCTATGGCCGACGTTTTACGTGAAGTGTTTCCGATTGCCAAAGATGATTACGCGACTGCCGGTAACGTCAGCAGCGATATCAAGGATCTGCTGAAGCAGATGGGCTTCCAGCCGGCGATTTTGCGGCGGGTCGCTACCGCCTGCTATGAAGCCGAGATCAACCAGATCATCCACTCCGACGGCGGAACGGTTACGCTGGCGGTAACGGATGAAGGTGTAATCAGCCTGGTGTTCGCCGACGTCGGTCCGGGGATCGCGGATCTGGAGCAGGCCATGACGCCGGGTTTCAGCACGGCGGATGATAAAGCGCGGAATCTGGGCTTTGGCGCCGGAATGGGCCTTCCGAACATTAAAAGGGTCTCCGACGCCTTTGATATCCGGACCAGCCCCAACGGAACGACACTGACCCTGACATTCATGGGAAGATAGGATCATGGTAAAAAAGACAGTTGTACAATATACGCTGGAGAGCTGCGTCAACTGCATGAAATGCGTCCGGATCTGTCCGGCTTCGGCGCTCTCTCTCGTGGACAACCGCATCAACATCGACGACAATCGCTGCATCAACTGCATGCGATGTGTCCGCGTGTGCCCGGAGAAAGGTCTTCAGGCTCACGGCAGCCCGCTCTCGGAGATCGAAAACTACGATTACACCGTATGCCTGGTATCCGGGGCTATTTCCCTTCACTTCCCTAACAAAGACGTCGTGGAAGGAGTGTTTTACAGCATCAAAAACCTCGGCTTTGACGAGGTGATCGACATCAGCGACGTGGAAGGGCTCATGATGGAGGAAACGTTCCGGATCTCCGACGAGATGGTTACGACCTCGATCATCACCTCCTTCTGCCCGGTCCTGAACCGTTTGGTCGAGGACCGCTATCCGATGCTGCTCCACCATCTGGCGCCTTTGAAATACCCGCACGAGACCGCAGCCCTGGTCGCCCGTGCCCGGCTGAAGGATAAAGGCAAGGTCGGAATCTTTAATCTCTGTCCTTGCGGTTCTCTCCTCTCGATCGCCAAATACCCCTATCACAATATGCAGTATGAGACCGACCACGCGATCGCGATGACGGATATCATCCCCTTCATTCGCAAGGATACGCCCGCCGGGCTGCCGCCGGTAGACCTCTGCCGGCAAGGCCTGCAGTCCATCAATCCCGCTTTGCTCCCGCAGCGGCGTACCTATCTGGCTGCCGACGGTTACGGGAAAGTCACCGATATCTTTAACCTGGCGGAGTTCGACCTGTTGAACTCCTTTGACCTGCTGTACGTATTCTACTGCTTTAACGGATGTTCGGGCGGCGACCTGATGTTCGGGAACAGTTACCTGACGCATAACAATATGGAGAACCTGACGGACGGGCCGTCTGCCAATCTCCCGGATATCCCCTTTGAGAACATGTACACCGAGCACATGCTGCTTCCGGAGAATGAGCAGCAGAACATCGCCGACAAGCTGAAGTTCTTCCGCAACGTGAACGAACAGCTGGAGCAGCTGCCGCGGCTGGACTGCAGCGCCTGCGGTTTCAAGACCTGCCGGCTCATGGCGGAAGAGATCGTAAACGGCCGTCGCACGCTGCATGACTGCCATATCTTATCAGCCAGAAGAGCCCGGGAACGGATGGAAAAGAAAGGAGCACAAGAGTCAGAATGACGATAGCCGGATTGCTGGAAAAAACAGGCTGGACGCTCCTGAATGACGGAGTGGACACCAACTGTGAAATAGAAGGAGCCTACTGCGGCGATCTTTTGAGCTGGGTCATGGGCAACGGCATGCCCGGCCAGGCCTGGATCACCGTGCAGGTGCACATGAATATCGTCGCGGTGGCCCAGCTGCGGGAATTCTCCTGCATCCTGGTCGCGGACGGGGCCAATCCCCCCGAGAACGTAGTGGCCAAAGCGAAAGAAGAAGGCCTGCCCATGATCGCGACCGGCCTCCCGGTTTTCGAATCCGCCAAAAAGCTCATCGAGCTGGGGCTCTGACCGGGCAAGAAGCGCCGCCCTGCCGGAATATGCTGTATTACGATCTGCACATCCACAGCTGCCTCTCCCCTTGCGCGGAGGACGAGATGACGCCGAACAATATCTGCAATATGGCTCTCATCAAGAGCCTGGATCTCATCGCGCTGACCGATCACAATTCCGTCCGCCAGATCCCCGCCTTTGCCGAAGCCGCGGAGAAGTGCGGGATCCGGGCCTTGTACGGCTGCGAGCTGCAGACCTCTGAGGAGGTCCACGTGCTGGGGCTCTTCGCCCGCGCCGAAGACGCGCTGTCCCTGCAGCCCTGGATCGATGAACGGATGCCGGGCATCCCGAACCGGCCCGACTTTTTCGGGAACCAGCTGATCTGCGACGCGGAGGACCGGGTGACCGGAACGGAAGAGAGGCTGCTCCTGGTGTCCCTTACCGCGGACCTGGACGAAACGATCGCCGCGATCCACGCCTGCGGCGGCGCCGCCGTCCTGGCGCACGTGCTGGACCGGGAAAACAGTGTGACCAACCAGCTCGGGTTCATTCCGCCGGCGCTTCCGTACGACGGGCTGGAGATCAAATCGACAGAGGAAAAACAGCGCATTCTCTCCTCGCATCCCTGGATCAAGGAGGATGGCACCGTCTGGCTGACCGACTCGGACGCGCACCGGTTGATTGCGATCTCCGAAGCGGAACAGGCGCTGAGTGAGGAAATGCTGAGCAGACTGTGGGGTGGCAGGCAATGATGGAAGATCTGGCCATGCAGATGCTGGAGATCATCATGAACAGCAT
This sequence comes from Bacillota bacterium, assembly GCA_017437565.1. Taxonomy (GTDB): domain Bacteria; phylum Bacillota; class Clostridia; order Peptostreptococcales; family Anaerovoracaceae; genus Eubacterium_B. Next base: position 14,166 of record JAFRYQ010000215.1, on the reverse strand, counting down.
CCATGCCAACGCGCGGAAGATTCGGATCGAGATCACCGACAGCGAGCGGGAGGATTCCGTCGCCATGGAGATCGTTGACGACGGCCGCGGCATGAACCAGGCTTTACTGCAGCGGGTAGCCGATCCCTTCACCACCACCCGCACGACCCGCAAGATCGGCATGGGCGTACCGTTCATGAAAGGCCTCACGGAGCAGTGCGGCGGCACGTTCCGCATCAGCAGCCAGCCCGGGCTGGGAACAACGCTGCGGGCGACCGTGCAGAGAAGCCATATCGACACTCCGCCCATGGGTAATCTCGGCGAGATGATGATGAACGCCATCCAGGCCGACGAGAAGATCGATTACGACTTCCGTTACCGGACGGATACCGGCGAATTCGTGTTTCAGACCGCGGAAGCCCGCGCCATGCTGGACGGCGTAAGCATGCTGGAGCCGTCGATCCTGCTCTGGCTCCGGGACTATATCAACCAGGGCGTGGAAGCCGTCATAAAATGAAGATCGCGCAAGTTCTATATGCGGCTTGCGTTCAGATTATAAGAAGTATCGAGATATCACAGTATAGAGAAGTTATGAGTTATCGGAGCATTGCAGGAGGGAAGCGAGAAAAATGAAGAGTTTGGAAGATCTCAAGAGGATGAGGGAAGAAGCGCTGAAGCGCGTCGAGGTCCGCGAGGGCGGTAAAGACTACCGCGTTGTCGTAGGTATGGCGACCTGCGGCATCGCTGCTGGCGCGCGCCCGGTCCTAAATAAGCTGGTAGAGGAAGCCGCGGACAAAGCGTACAACTGCACCATCACCCAGACCGGCTGTATCGGCATGTGCGTCTATGAGCCGATCGTCGAAGTCTATGGCAAGGATGGCAGCCATACGACCTATGTCCACGTCGACCCCGATAAGGCGGTCAAGATCCTGAAGCAGCACATCGGCCAGGGTGAGATCGTGGAAGAGTATACCGTTAACGCCGCACTCGCCGCGGAGAAGGAGGCATAGACATGTATCGCGCCAATATACTCTGCTGCGCGGGGACTGGCTGTACAGCCAACCGGTCGCAGGAAGTGTTCGAGAAGTTCACGGAAGCCCTGCAGGAATACGGGCTGGAGGCCGAAGTCAACGTCATTAAGACCGGTTGTTTCGGACTCTGCCAGAAGGGTCCTATCGTCGCGGTCTATCCGGATAAGGTCTTTTACGCGCACGTGAAGCCGGAAGATGCCAGCCGCATCGTCGCGGAGCACCTTTACAAAGGCCGCCCGGTAACGGATCTGCAGCTCAGCGAGGAAGACCTCGCTACCAAAGAGACCATCTACGATATCGATAAGATCAAATTCTATGAGAAACAGCAGCGGATCGTCCTGAGAAACTGCGGGAAGATCAACCCGGAAGACATTCAGGAGTATATCGCCATCGGCGGGTATGAAGCCCTCGGCAAAGCCCTGACGCAGATGACCCCGCAGCAGGTCATCGATGTGGTCAAAGCCTCCGGCCTGAGAGGGCGCGGCGGCGCCGGCTTCCCGACCGGCATGAAATGGCAGTTCGAAGCCAACCAGCCCGGTGATGAGAAATACGTGATCTGCAACGCCGACGAGGGCGACCCCGGTGCCTTCATGGATCGTTCCATCCTGGAAGGCGACCCGCACGCGATCATCGAGGGCATGACCATCATGGCTTATGCCGTCGGGGCCCATCTCGGTTACATCTATATCCGCGCGGAATACCCGATCGCGGTCGGCAGACTGAATATCGCCATCGCGCAGGCCAGAGAACTGGGCCTGCTGGGCAAGGATATCTTCGGCAGCGGCTTTGATTTCGATATCGAGCTGCGGCTGGGCGCCGGTGCTTTCGTCTGCGGTGAGGAGACGGCTTTGATCGCTTCCATCGAGGGCAAGCGCGGTATGCCGAACCCCAAACCCCCCTTCCCGGCGGTCGCCGGCGTCTGGGGCAAACCGACCAGCATCAATAACGTAGAGACGCTGGCCAACGTCGCCCAGATCATCGATAAAGGCGCGGATTGGTACGCTTCCATCGGCACCGAGAAGTCCAAAGGCACCAAGGTCTTCGCGCTCGGCGGCAAAATCAACAATACCGGCCTGGTCGAAGTCCCCATGGGTACGACCCTCCGCGAGATCATCTACGAGATCGGCGGCGGCTGCCCGAACAATAAGGCCTTTAAGGCCGTGCAGACCGGCGGTCCTTCCGGCGGCTGCCTGACGGAAAAAGAGCTCGACACCCCGATCGATTACGAAACACTGACGGCGGCGGGATCCATGATGGGTTCCGGCGGCATGATCGTTCTGGATGAAGATAACTGCATGGTAGACGTGGCCAAATTCTATATGGAATTCATCGCCGATGAATCCTGCGGAAAATGCACGCCCTGCCGGGTCGGAACCAAGCGGCTCCTGGAGATGCTGACGCAGATCACCGAGGGCAAAGGCTCCCTGGAGCTCCTCGACGAACTGGAAACGCTCTGCCACGAGATCAAAGACACCGCCCTCTGCGGACTGGGTCAGACCGCTCCGAACCCGATCCTCTCGACGCTTTCGCACTTCCGGGAGGAATACATCACCCACGTCGTAGATAAGAAGTGTCCGGCCAAGGTCTGCAAGCAGCTGCTCGATTACACCATCGACCGCGATCTCTGCAAGATGTGCTCGCTCTGCGCCAGGAGCTGCCCGGCCGGCGCCATCACCGGCGTCGCCGGCAAGGAGCCTTATGAGATCCACCCGACGCTTTGCATTAAATGCGGCAACTGTGCGAATACCTGCCGCTTCGGCGCAATCAAGATCGGTTAGGAGGTTCGGAAATGGCAAAGGTTAATTTAAAGATCAACGGAAGAGAGATTACCGCCGAATCCGGGCAGACGATCCTGGAAGCGGCACAGGACGCGGGGATCCGCATCCCCACGCTCTGCTACCTGAAAAACATCAATAAGAGCGGCGCCTGCCGCGTGTGCCTGGTAGAAGTAAAGGGCGCCAGAGCTTTGCTCTCCTCCTGCACGACTCCGGTCAGCGAAGGCATGGAGGTCTTCACCAACTCCGAGCGCGCGATCCGCGGCCGCAAGAATACCGTGGAGCTCATCATGAGCAACCACAACAAGAACTGCCTCTCCTGCAAGCGCAACCAGAACTGCGAACTGCAGAGACTCTGCGAGGAAATGGGCATCCGCGAGAACCGTTTCGAAGGCTCGCATACCGAAGCTTCCTTCGATAACTTCAGTCACGGCATCGTCCGCGACACGTCCAAGTGTATCCTATGCGAGCGCTGCATCGAGACCTGCCGGAAGGTTCAGGGGCTCGGCATCCTCGGCTTGGAGAACCGCGGCTTCAACACCATCGTCGCTCCGGTCTACGACAAGAGCTTTGCCGACGTGAACTGCATGCAGTGCGGCCAGTGCGTGATCAACTGCCCGGTCGGCGCGCTGACGGAGAAGGAGCATATCGACCAGGTCATCGCCGCCCTGAACGATCCCAGCAAGACGGTCATCGTCCAGACGGCGCCGGCGGTCAGAGCTTCGCTCGGCGAAGAATTCGGCATGCCGGTCGGCAGCCGCGTGACCGGTAAGATGGTCACGGCCCTGAAGGGCTGCGGCTTTGACAGAGTTTATGATACGAACTTTGGCGCCGACCTCACGATCATGGAGGAAGGAACGGAGTTCATCCAGCGGGTAAAGGGTGGCGGCGTGCTGCCGATGTTCACGTCCTGCTCGCCGGGCTGGATCCGCTACATCGAATTCGAATATCCGGATCTTCTGCCACACCTCTCCAGCTGCAAGTCCCCGCACATGATGCTCGGCGCGATGCTGAAGACCTACTGGGCGGAGAAGCACGGGGCCGACCCGAAGGACATTTTCGTAGTTTCGATCATGCCCTGCACCGCTAAAAAATCGGAGATCCACCTTCCGGAGAACCTTACCGGTGATTATCCGGACGTCGACGCCGTACTCACGACCAGAGAATGCGGCCGCCTGATCAAAATGTACGGCATGGACCTGGCGGAGCTGCCCGATAGCGAGTTCGACCAGGATCTGTTCGGCGAGTACACGGGCGCGGGCGTCATCTTCGGCGTAACGGGCGGCGTCATGGAAGCGGCGCTCAGGACCGTAGCGGAAGTCCTGGAAGGCAAGTCGTTCGAAAACGTGGACTATGAGGCCGTTCGTGGCCTGCAAGGCGTCAAAGAGGCGACCCTGAACATCGCCGGCCTGGAAGTCCGGATCGCGGTGGCCTCCAGCATGGTGGAAGCCAAACCGCTGCTGGATCAGGTACGTGCCGGGGAAAGCCCCTATCACTTCATCGAGATCATGGGCTGCCCAGGTGGCTGCATCAACGGCGGCGGCCAGTCGATCATTCCTTCCAAGATCAAGAACAAGGAAGGTATCGACGTTTACCGCGCCAAACGTGCTTCCGCGCTCTACGAAGAGGACGTGATCATGCCGCTCAGGAAGTCGCATGAGAATAAGCAGATCCAGGAGCTCTACCAGAACTTCCTTGGGGAACCCGGTTCGCATATCTCCCACAAGCTTCTGCATACGACCTACGCCGGCAGAGACAGATTCAGCTTTGAGAAATAGGCCTTTTCACGGCTGACCGGCCGGCAGCCTTCCTGCCAGCCGGCACACCTGCTCTTAAAACAGAAACCCGGACGGGATCATCTCCCGTCCGGTTTTTTCATTTCATCTAAGTCTGTCTGGCTCCGGTTTACCTGGCGTCGGTTCAGTTTTCGCGCTTTCTTCTCCTCACGAGGAGCGCAATGAGCGCCGCCAGTGCTGCCGCTCCACAGCCGATCCAGAGGGTCAGGTTATTCCGGTCACCGGTCGGCGTAGGCGAACTCGGTTTCTCCGGTTTGGACGGCTTGTCCGGTGTCGGCGGGACGTCTTCCTTCGGCTTATGGGTGTTGACGATGTCGTAACCCTTGATCGCGGCCTCATAACCTTTGACGGCATCCTCCGTGATGGTGTACTTGATCTCGCGCTCAGCCTCGTCAAACTTCGGAAGATCCTTGAAACTGTACTTCCAGCCATCCGCGGCAGTGACCTTAACGCTGCCGGCCTCTTTCCCGTCCGCGAAGAGCCTTACCGTGATGCTGTCCGGACGGATGCCGTCCTTATCGTTCGCGTCATCCCAGGTCTTGGTGCCGGTGATCTCGATGGTCTCCGGTGCCGGCGGGATCTCTTCCTCCGGCTTGTGGGTGTTGGTGATGTTGAAGCCCTCGATCGACGTCTCATATCCTTCGACGACGTCTTCCGTAACGGTGTACTGGATCTCACGATCCGCCTCGTCGTATTTCGGGAGGTCCGTGAAGGCGAACTTCCAGTCGTCCGCAGCCGTGACCGTGATGCTGTCGACCTTCTCACCGTCCGCCAGGAGATTGACGATGATGCTATCCGGACGGATGCCATCCTGATCGTCCACGTCATCCCAGGTCTTGGTCCCCTTGACGTCAACCGTTTCCGGTGCCGGCGGAACCTCCTCTTCGGGTTCGTGGGTGTTGGTGATCGTCTCGCCGTCCGCGACTTCCGTCTTATCCGCCTCGTAACCGTCGATTGTGTCTTCCTTAACGGTGTAAACGATCTCCTTTTCCTCTGCCAGCTTCGGAAGCTCCTGATACTTCACGGTATAGGTACCGTCTCCGTTATCGGTGACTTCCGGTTTGGCGTCCTTGACCTCTTCCCCATCCGCGAGCAGATGCAGTTTGGCCGCGAATTCCGCTGCCGTAGGCCGGAGCTCGTCCTTATTGTCCGCGTCCTGCCAGGCCTTGGTGATCTCCACTTTGGTGGTCTCGGGGGTCGGCGGGATCTCTTCTTCAGGCTCGTGGGTGTTGGTGATGGTCTCGCCGTCCGCGGCTTCCGCCTGATCCGCCTCGTAACCGTCGACCGCGTCCTCTTTTACCGTGTAGGTGATCGCCTTACCGTCCGCGTTCTTCGGAAGGTCCGCGTACTTGACGCTGTAAGTACCGTCTTCGTTATCGGTGACTTCCGGTTTGGCGTCCTTGACCTCTTTCCCATCCGCGAGCAGATGCAGTTTGGCCGCGAATTCCGCCGCCGTAGGCCGGAGCTCGTCCTTATTGTCCGCGTCTTCCCAAGCCTTGGTGATCTCTACCTCGGTGGTTGCGGGCTCGTGGGTGTTGGTGATGGTCTCGCCGTTCGCGGCTTCCACCCGATCCGCCTCGTAACCGTCGACCGCGTCCTCTTTAACGGTGTAGGTGATCAGCGCGTCTGAAGTCTCGTCGTTCTTCGGCAACTCCGTATACTTGACGGTATAGGTGCCGTCCCCGTTTTCGGTAACTGCCGGTTCGGCGTCCTCTACCTCTTTCTCATCGGCGAACAGGTGCAGCTTGGCCACGAATTCCTCTGCGGAAGGGCGGAGGCCATCCTGGTTGTCGGCGTCCTCCCAAACCTTGGTGATCTCCACCTCCGTGGTTTCGGGAACCGTCGTGCTCCCCTCGGGTTCGTGGTTATTGGTGATGGTCTCACCGTCCGCGGCTTCCGTCTTATCCGCCTCATAGCCGTCGATCGCATCCTCTTTTACGGAGTAGATGATCTCTCCACCGTCCGCGTTCTTCGGAAGGTCCGTATACGTGACCGTATAGGTGCCATCCCCGTTATCGGTGACTTCCGGTTCCACATCCTGAACTTCTTCGCCATTGGCGAGCAGGTGCAACTTGGCGGCAAACTCGGTCGCCGTAAGCCGGAGGCCATCCTGGTTATCGGCATCGTTCCAAACCTTGGTAATGGTGATCTCTGTATTTTCATCCGAACGGACTTTGATATACAGATGGTAGGTATTGGTGATATCCGCCAGCTCTTCGCCTTTATAAGACCAGGCGGAGTTACCGGTTCCATACGTGGTCTCGGTTACCGTGAGATCCGTCGACGGCGCCCACTTCGTGATCTGCTTCAGGTCCTGATCGCGGATGGTCCACTGATCGTCTTCCAGGACGGATCCGGCCGGGATCATGCTTTCGTCCGGCAGTTCCGCAATCGGGATCACGTGCGGCCAGTTGTCAAAGGTATACAGGAATTCGGAATACTCACCGCGTTTGATCGCTTCATCTTTAAACGTCGCGTTATCGGAAAGGTCTTTATTGATCAGCTTATTGTATTCGTTTTCCGTGGTGACGACGTAATCGACTTCATCGCCGGTCGCGATTTCCTTAATGGCGTCTTCCGTTCCGGCGGTGGTGTAGAAGTTGGGGTTCGTCCAGGTCTCTCCCGTCAAAAGCTGATATCCGTTGCCGTCATTCTTATCAAGATAGTATTTGACCTGGTACTTCGTCGTGACGAATACCTTAACGACGCTGCCGCCCTTAACGTTATCCAGCTGGCCGCCGTAGACCGGGTCGAGCCAGTTATATCTGTATTTCAGGCCGTCTTCGCTGCCGCCCTGTTCCGCGTAGACCGCGTCGACCCGGTAACGGTTGGTGGGCTCCGGTGCCGTGAAATCAGGAGACTGCATATATTCCTGAAGCATGGCTGCCGTTACGGTGTCGGCGATAAACTTGATGTTCAGGTCTGCCGCGTCATCGTTATGATAGGCGAAGTAAAGCTTTGTCGAAGCCGGATCGATCTCCGGTGCCTGGAGCGGTCGGCGTCCGGTCCCCAACGGGTTCCGCGGTCTGCCCGCATTGAGCTTGCCCATGCCGCTGTTGGCGACCCACGGCGCGCCGTCGAGGAAGATCTGCACGTCGATGCTCCCCAGCCAGCGTTCCTCCTCGGAAGGAGTACCGTCTCCACCCATCTGCTGATCCTTGACGTCGGTGATTCCGATGATCATCGTGTCTTCTTCATTGGCGGTGACCGCGCTGGAGAAGCCTTTGACCGCGTAGACCGGATACAGTTTCAGAACGTCGTCCTTCACATAATCTTTTATCGAATCATAGGATACGATATTATCCGCGTCCGGATCACAATCGCCGAGCAGGGAATACTGCTTCAGATATTCCGGTTTTACGGACGCTCTCTTGGCGGTGTCGTCATAGTCGAACAGGTTGGCAGAGCTGTTCAGCGGCAGGAGGCCTGCTTTATCCGGATCGGGCGTCCAGCCGACAAAGATATAGTCCGTATCATCGTCTTTGATGTCCTCATGCTGGATCAGGGTGATGCTGTCCTGCGGCCGGAGCGCCGTTTGTTCGAGTTCCTTATCCGGCGTGTAGTATTCGATCGTGAACACTTTATCGGTGTTAGACTTCCGATAGATCTCGAACTGCGTCGGTTCATGGCCCTGGGTCGTGGAGAAAGTATCAAAGCTCAGGACCTTCTGGGTGTTGTCATATCTGCCGGTCTCCAGATTCAGAGCGTACTTATTGTAAGACGTCTGGCAGAGATAGGCATCGCTTTTACCGCCGCGGATGACAAACTGTCCGCGCTCATCTCCCGGCAGGAAATTAACTTCGCCTTTTTCCCGATGATAGACCGGATACTTCTCCGTTTTGACGTACAGATGCAAAAGCTGATTGCCCAAGGGCGTCACGGATTCATATTTACGCTGTGTCTTGGTCTCTTTCTTAGCGGTACCGACCGCGTTGGAGGCGACCCCCTGCGCCCAGATCAGATCGCCATAATCCGCATCGAAATAGGCATAGGGCTTCTTCTCCTGTCCTTCCGTATCCATCCGGTACATATACCGGGCATTTAACGGAATCGTATCGTCCCCGATATTGATCGTGCTGTAAGAGTCCAGAACGTCTAACGCCGGGTAAGCAAACGGAGAACTCCATCCGTACTCGGCAGAGGGGCCGCCGCTCGTTTCGGAAGCGCTGTAAGCCAGCAGATGGCGCTTCTCACCATCGTTATAGACGATCAGAAGCTCGTCTCCCGCGTTGATCTCTTCCAGGTTGTAGACCCGGTAATAGCGATAGAAGTCAGAACCGTAGGCGCTGGAATAGTAACGGGTCATGACCGGGGCATAGACGTACAGAACCGCTGCAGCCTGTTCGTCACTGGTGGTCACCATCTGCAGTTTCCCGTTTTCGTCTTTTTCCAGGGCCAGCCAGCTGGTCTCCCCATAGCGGATGACCCGGAGCTTGTAGGTCTCGACCGTATCCCAGTCAGACTGGCTGTAGACGCGGCTGGTCGGCTGCATCACGTAGACCAGCCCGTCGCCGTGCTCAGCGTCATCTTTTGGAGTCCAGGCCGAAGCGCCCGCACCGCCGCTTAAGGTGACGTAATCCACCGTTGCGTTGTTCAGCCGGCTCTTCCGTAAAGCATAAGAATTGGCAAAGACCTGTTCGCCGCTGCCGACCACGTCCGTCAGCGAATAGCCGAAGGTGCTGCTGGTCCCGCTGTTGTTGTCCGGAATGAACTCATTCTCCGCGCCGGCGATGATTCGGTTGTAACCGTTACCGGCTTCTTTGCTCTGGACTTTTACCGCTCCCTTGGGATTGAGCGCGTATTCATTTCCTTCCGCATCCTTATATACCAGGAGCATGGAGGCCGAAGTGCCGCCTCTCTCCACAAAGGTATTAAAGAAGTCGCCGAAGGTCTTGACCAGCGTATAGGTGTTGTTTTCTTCGGACGGAGTCTCTTCTTCCACATCCGTGAGGATGTAATAGTTGATGCTGTCAGGAGCATACGACGAATACTGATCGCTCTTGGGCGGCAGATAGTAGTTGCCCATGGCATACATGCCGTTCAAATAAGTCAGATAAGCCTGCTTATACGCGTCCGTCGTGTAATCATCATCATCGGGGAGATACAGATAACGGTCATCTCCCGGCAGTCCATATATCGCCTCCGGAACGCCGTCATAATAGCTGGCATCCAGGCTCGGCTTCTGCCCGATGTAGCCATAACGCGTGTCCGTCGAATAATATCCGGGACCGTACATATACATATAGTCCTGGGAAATGATGAAATCCGCTCCGTCGTAGCCGACCGCCGGGTAATAGGTGTAGTAACCGCCGCCGCTGGAATAGTGGATCGTTCCGAATCCGGACTGCCCGAAGAGCTCATGGACGTAGTTGAGCACGGCATACCCGCCCTTCCAGATCTGGAAAGTCGGCGCCTGCGGATCGTCTCCATACATATTACGGACGATGACGGTACCGGCCGAGCTGCTGAACAAGGGGTAAAGCTCGCTGCTGCTGGTACCCATCTTCAGGGCCATCGCTTTGCCGTCGGTACCCTTGGCGTTGCTCTTCAGCTGTAGCGAGAGCGAATCGTCGGCCTGCTTTACCTTGCTGGCCGTCAGGACGAAACCGCCCTTCCCGGAATTCTCATCCAGCACATAGCCGTTTTTCAGATCCTCCAGGCTGCTCACATCCTTTAGCAGGATCTGATGGCCGCCGTTTTCGTCATAGCAAAGCGCGTACCAGTTCTTATCATACTGGTTCTGCACAACGACGATATAGTTTCCTTTATCCTTAAACTGACCAAAGCTGGTGACCGGTTTGAATACCGGTCCTTCTTTGCCCTGGCTTACTTCCTGCGGGTCCACCGTATCCCAGGGCACCAGGAGGGATTTGTTCTCCAAGACCAGGTCAACGCGGGTGTCGGTATTGTCGTCGTAATTATGTTCTGTATAGTACAGGATCCCCTCATCGTCGATCAGCGGCCAGTCGCGGAAATCGGCCGTCCAGCGGTTGCTGTAGATCGGATAGGGCTTGCCGTTGATCTCCTCAATGCTCGTATAGGTCCCGTAGTAAACCTCATACTGGGAGTCATCCGGCAATTCAATGGGACCGCCGTCTTTGCCGTAGATCTTAACGATCGTTTCACCGGTCTCCGAAATCTTCGCGTCGCCGTATCCGACGAATTCGGAACTCCGCGCATAATCGCCCGCGTTCCAACGGTACATACAAAGCGTCACACGGAAGGTCTCGTCATCCGAGAAAGCCTGCTCCGGCGTGATCCCGTCCTGGATCGTAGTATTGACCTTTACGGTCACATAATCGAATACCCGGTTCGGGACCTGCTCTTCTTCATTGAGGTAGCGGACGTCGATATAATAGGGATCGTCTTCATAGCTGCCGTCTTCTTTGATCTTATAGATCTTACCGTCCTCTGCCAGATGGACGTTTACCGTATCCTTATACCAGGCCCGGCTATAGCCCTGCACCGCTTCCTGCGCGCTGCCGTTCGACCTGTAGATGTCTACGACGCCGTACGAAAGCTCATAATCACCGACCGGCCAGCCAACATATACGTTTTTCGCGTTGGTGGTATAGTTACTGTATGTCAGCCGATCTGTTTCCATCCAGGCGCAGATCCGCTTGGAATACCGGTAGCGGCGATAATCTTCGTTCGTCGAAATATAGCTGCGGCCATTCATGAACTCGCGCAGGTCGTTAATGTAGATTTGCGATTTATAGGTGAATTCCTCCCCGGCATTTTCCCACAGCGGTTTCAGAGTATATTCAACGCAGTAAGGATTGATGGCATCACAATTGTATGCATAGTAATTGGCGCTGTCATACATATTGTAATCGAAGTCCTCAGAAGGCGTGAACTCCACATCGATAAACGGGTTCAGCACGCCGTTCTTATAGTCTTCCTTCATATAGACTTCCGCGGTATAGGCATTTCCCTGTTCGTCCAGGATCCTCCCGTCCTCGGTCACGATGATCTTCACCGGGTCGGTCTGCGCGATCCACTGCGGATCGGGTTTATATGGATTGCGGTATTCGGTAGCAGCGCCCATAAACCAACCCAGATAGTAGGTGCCGGGTTCCAGGTCGCCCAGGGGATAGGAGGCGCGATAGTTCTCATCCATTTCCCCGATGCTGATCCAGTGGTGGCTTTCGCCATACTGGCTGTTGCGGTCATCCTCCCAGTACTGATAGTAACCGTCTCCTCCGGACCGGTACAGGAGCAGGTGGAGCGCTTCATCGTATTTCGTCTGCCAGTTATACCCCGGATCCGCCAGTCTCCACAGGAAGGGTGTACTGTTGGTTTCCGGAACATTTACGTGAACGTTCAGGCTGGTACTGACCTTCTTCTTGCTGTATACCGGTCTCAGGATGACGTCGGTATATTCATAGGTAGAGATATAATACGTCCCGCCCCACGAATCCATGGCGGCGGTGCGGGTCTCCTTCTCGATCTGCAAGCCGTCGTTGACGGTGACGACGGTATCCTGGCGGTCTATCGTCCACTGCGGATCGGGCGAACTGTAGGTCGCATCCGCGCACACCCCGGCGCCGACCGTCCAGTGCTCGCCCATGTTCACCTGATTGACATAGGGCGTCGCGTAACCGAGGCAGGCGAGGTCGACGGTGAAGCTCTCCAGATCGGTTCTGCTGCCGCTCCACTGCTGTTCCCTGCCGTTCTCGGTGCCCGCGATCACCATCACATAGATGGGATTGGCACTGTCTACCGTCAGCTCGAAGGCCTCGGGGTCGACCGTGACCGCAAGCGGACGGAAATGCAAGCCTGCCGCGTCGCCGTTATAAGTAAGGGTCTGGTTCTTGGTCACGTCACCGGGGAAAGAGCCGGAAGGCCACAGCGCGCTCTCCGCCGTCATCTGGGCGTCTTCATAGAAGGCGAAAGACAGCGTATAGGCGCCATACTGCGAGGAGGCAAAGGATTCTCCCTCAGCGGCGTTGATCGTAACCGCTTCATTCGCCTGCTCCAGGGAACGGATCTCCCGAGTGACGGTGACCGGGGTGTTGCCGTTCCCGGACAAGGTGACCTTAAGATATACCGGGAAGGCGGCCGATTCCGCAATATTCCCCAGCTGCGTATCCATGGGCACGGTGAGCGACTTGGTAGCCACGTGTGAGAGCCCGATGGTGTCTTTTACCATCTCCTCATCATAAGACCAGAAGCCGCCTTTCTCCTGAATATAGCCATTCCAGACGGTCTCTTCGCTCCAGTACGCATGCGGTGTGGTACAATCCGCATCGGTATAGACCGCGTAAGACAGCATCGCGCTGGACCAGGCCCCGCGATCCACATCCGTGAAAGCCGCAGTTTTCCGATCGTTACCGGTAAAGGGCAGGACCTGCGTGTATTCGTGCTGCGGATCAGAATTCTCGTCAAACGTGGTCAGGGTAACTTTCACATAGGCCGGATAATCCTCTTGCGGCAGCGAAGAATAAGCCTCTACGTCAAAGTCCAGGCTGGTCAGGTTATAGGTGAAGATGAGCTCATCATCGCTGAGCTTGCCTTCGTCCGCGTAATAACTGACATACTCCAAGGGGCTGTAGTACTTCCAACCCTCTGCCTTTTCCGTGCAGGCTTCATCTTTATACAGGTCATATTCAATGGTGATCGTCGCCTCTTTATGGATGTAGCCGTCGAAGGAGACATCCGTATACTGCGCGCGGTCGTAAGTGCTGATGGGACTATTGATCGCCACTACCTGTTCCAGCTCCGTCGTTTCGCCCTCATGTTCCGCGGTCAGTTTCACCTTGGCATAGAGCGGGAACGCACTGCTGTCAGCAAAACCGCCCTGATCGATCGCCGCGACTTTTACCGCCGGCTTAAAGACAGTTGCCTCCTTTTCAAACAAAGGCTTGCAGATCTGGCTGGTGGTGTACATCCGCAGATGGTTATCGCTATCGATCGTAACGCGGAAAATATGATCCGCGCCGTTTTGATTGTATTCTCCTGAGTGATTGGAGGCCATCCGCCAGTCGTCAAGCTGCTCAGTGCAGGCCTCGTCTTTAAACAGCTGTACGACCAGGTTCGTGGGCGTACTGGTATAAGCGAGCAGATTGCGGGTAAAGTCATTGGCAATATCCTTCAGCGTCGCTTCGATCGTTCCGTCACGATTGACTTTGACCGTCGTCGTGCTGATATATGGGAAGGGACCACTCATGATCCTGCCGTCCGGATTGGGATAAGGCGCCGGCGTCAGCAGGGTGACGCGCGCGTATAAGGGATAAACGTCGTCACCGAGGTAGTCGCCGGTACTGAAGGTCATCTGTGTAGTCACATCCGACAATTCACCGAAATAAATCACCTTACCGTGATAGGCACCATCCTCCAGGGTTACGCCCTGCATCTGCGATATCTCTTTCCCGTCGTATTGCATGCTAAACATGCCCACCCAGCTGCTGGATTCCGTGTAATACGAGATCATATTCGCGATGGCCGCCGGTGTATCCTTCCAGGTCGTGCCGATCTGGAAGACGAGGACATAGGGATCTTCTTCGGTAGCCTCCTCTTCCATCCTGAGCGTGAGCCGCTTGCTCTGGGCGTCGATGCGAATGGTCTTCCGGTAAGGTTCCATCG
>JAFRYQ010000214.1 GCA_017437565.1 Bacillota bacterium | reverse complement strand
GCGGAAGCCTTCCTGAGCAGCTATGAAGAGGCACTGAACGCGGTCGGCTTTGACCGGGAGAATCCGGCGGTCGTCGGCAGCAATAAGCAGATCGCGATCTATAACGAAGAAGCCGGCATGCTGGTCGGGGTCGATTTCTTCCCCGAAGAGGCAATCGTCAACCTGGACTTTGTCTCCGGCGTGGTCAACGATTCGCTGGCCGGGACCTGGGAATACCGGGATGAGGAGAACGGCCTCGGCGCCATCTACGTTCTGAATGAGGACGGGACCGGCACCTATACCATGATCGTCGGCGACCAGGAAGTCACCTATGAACTGGAATATGAAGTGCAGGACGGTCATCTGCTCGTCGTCTATGTGAACAACGAGATATTCAGTGAAGACGATCTCTTTGACAGCGAATTCACCCGCCCGGATGCCAACACGCTGATCATTAAGGATTCCCTCGGGGAGGAACTGACTTATATCAGGCAATGAAACGCAACAAAAATCGACAAAGTATGTTAACTGCAGTTGGTTGTCCTTTGGGCAACCAACTCTTACAATATTCATAAGAATCATACTTAAGGAGGCGCTGATGAATATTGTAGAAGTGAGGAACGTCTGTAAGACCTATCCGGCTTTTCGCCTGAAGAACGTTTCGTTCGCCTTGGAAGGCGGGAAGATCACCGGTTTTATCGGGCGCAACGGGGCCGGTAAGACGACCACCATCAAGTCGATGCTGAACCTGATCCATACGGACAGCGGGGAGATCAACTATTTTGGACTGCCGCTTTCCGGCCATGAGATGGAGATCAAGCAGCGGATCGGTTATTCGACCGGCACGGTCAGCTGGTATCCGCGCAAGACGATCCGCGAGATCGTGAACGTTACCAAGACTTTCTATCCGGACTGGGATGAAGACGCCTACCGGAGATACATGACACTGTTCGGCCTGGATGAGAATAAGAAACCGATTGAACTCTCAGAAGGAATGAAAGTGAAATTCAACCTGTTGCTGGCGCTTTCGCACCGGGCGGAGGTCCTGATCCTCGACGAACCAACGAGCGGGCTGGATCCCTTCTCCCGGGACGAGCTCCTCGGGATGTTTACGACCTTGAAGGAACACGGCGTGACGATCCTGTTTTCCACCCACATCACTTCCGACCTTGAGCGTTGCGCGGATAACATCGTCTATATCAGCGGTGGGGAGATCCGGGCGGCCTGTCCTAAGGCAGATTTCATGCAAAGCTACGGACAGCCGGGCGAGACCCTGGAAGAGATATTCCTGAGACTGGAAAGGGAGGTGCTGGCATGAGCGCGCTTTTGAAAAAGGAGATGCGCTTAAGCGCCCTGCTCCTGACCTATCTGTTTATCGTTTTTGGGGCGATGACCCTGCTACCGGGTTATCCGATCCTTTGCGGAGCTTTCTTCATCTGCCTCGGCATCTTCCAGAGTTTCCAAAGCGCCCGGGAAGCGAATGATATCGTGTATTCCGCTTTGCTGCCGGTTGCCAAGCGCGACGTGGTGAAAGGGAAGTTCCAATTCGCGACGTTTATCGAACTCTGCGGCTTCTTGCTGATGGCTGTCCTGACGGTCGTGCGCATGACGGTGCTGGCAGATGCCCTGGTCTACCGACATAACGCGCTGATGAACGCCAATCCCTTCTACCTGGGCATGGCGCTGTTGATCTTCGGCCTGTTTAACGTGATCCTTGTCGGCGGCTTCTTTAAGACGGGCTATAAGCTCGGCAAGCCGTTTGTGATCTTTAGCATCGTCGCTTTTGTGGTGATCGGGATCGCGGAAGCGCTGCATTATTTCCCGGGCTTGCAAGTTCTGAACGCTTTCGGCCTGGACCATCTCGGTCTGCAACTGGCGCTGCTGGCCGGCGGGATCCTGGCGTATATCCTGCTGACCGTCCTGGCCTATCGGAAAGCCTGCGCGGACTTTGAAAAGATCGATCTGTAAGGAGAAAGTGATAAGGAGAAGGGTATGCTGAAGGATAATCTGGTGATGCTTCGGAAACTGAATGGTTATTCACAGGAGCAGATTGCGGAAAAGATCGATATTTCCCGGCAGGCTTATGCCAAATGGGAGAGCGGCGCTACGGTTCCGGACGTAGAGAAGGCAGCTTTGCTCGCCCAGGTGTACGGCGTGACGCTGGACAGCCTGCTGAAGACCGTAACCGCAGACGGGATCGGGGTGATTCCACCCGCGCCGCAAGGCAAGAACATCTGGGGGACAGTCACGCTCGGCGACCGCGGGCAGATCGTCATTCCCAAAGCCGCCCGCGACCAGTTCGGCTTAAAGGGCGGCACCCGTATGATTATCGTCAGCGATGAACAAGGCATCGCCATGATTCCGGCGGAGACCTTTGCGGCTAAGATGCAGGAACTGATGGCCATGCTTTCCGACTGACCGGTGAAGCGGGAGGAGCGCTCTACGCAGCGTAGGTTGTCATTCCCTGCCGGGCGTATTATCGTAAAAGCGTCAGGAGGGAACGAATATGAATCAGTATGTGACCGGCGCTTTGATCCGGCGCCTGCGTGAAGCGAAAGAGATCACCCAGCAACAGCTCGCCCTGGCGATCGGCGTTAGCGATAAAGCCGTCTCCAAATGGGAGACCGGGCGCGGCTATCCGGACGTTTCGCTGATCGAACCGCTCGCGGCGGCGCTGGGCGTGTCGGTGATCGAGCTGTTTTCCGGTGAAGACGTGATCAACACCAATAAGGCTTTCAATATGCGCCGTCTGAAATTCTACGTCTGCCCGCTCTGCGGCAACGTGATACAAAGCACGGGAGAAGCCGTGATCAGCTGTTGCGGTATCACGCTCCCGGCCTTGGAGGCGGAGCCGGCTGATGCCTGTCATCCGGTTCAGATAGAGCGCGTGGAAGATGAATACTACGTCACCATCGCCCACGAAATGACTAAAGCGCATTTTATTTCCTTTTTCGCTGCCATTCAGGACGATGGCTGTGAGATCCGTAAGCTCTATCCGGAAGGAAATGCCGCAGCCCGCTTTAAGCTCCGCGGGACCCGGGAGCTCCTTTATTACTGTAACCGCCACGGGCTGTTTCGCGTGAAGGTCTAGGCAGCCGGGCTCCTGCTCCGTCGGGGTTTCGGCCCCGTCTGGTCTAGGGAATCCGTTCCGTTTATTGTGATTTTTCGATTTCGCTACCTGTTTGGCGCTTGAAAGTGGTAGCGAATTTCATTTTTTGAAAAAAACGGAACGGATTCGCGCCTCCCGGTCGGACGGATGCCGGCCGTCAGGAGAAAGAAAGCATTGAAACCGGCGCGCTTTGCGTTCAAAATAGAGAAGGGAATACCCGCAAGGAAGGATTTGGAAGAACGAACGGGAGGCGGGAAGTGAAAGACCGAAAGAAACAGAAGATACTCGTGTTGGTGGCCAGTGCCTTTCTGATCGCCGGCTCCTTATCCGCTTGCGGAGCCGGGGAAGGCGGAACAGCGCCTGGCGGTGCTGGGTCTGAGGGTAATGATGGTTCTGCCGAAACAAGCATGCAGCAGGTAGGGGAGGTAACAGTCATGTCCGTAACGAGTCTGCCGGAAGGGAGTTGGCAGGGACAGGTGGAGTTCCCGGACCGGAAGGGTTACGTGGACGATACGCTGGCTATGAACAGCATGTACAGCTTCCATGGTTATGAGGATCAGGGGATCTTGTATCTCACCGTGGGGGAAGGCGTTCAGAGCTTTGACCTTTTCATCAACAACCGTCGGATCGATACCGGCACCTTTACAGCGGGGACTTTTGCTGTGGATTACGCCGCGGTGGCCGTCAACGGGACCAATACGGTCCAGGTCACGCATATCGAGCCGCAAGACCTGGCAAAAGCCGTGACCGTCAGCGTTCCGTATCCGACGGTGATCGCGGGGACGCCTGCGGAAGTGGGGATCGACGAGGCGTCGCTGAAGGCAATCGACCGCGTCATTTCCGCCGACGTCAGGAACGGCTTTTCCAGCGCGCAACTCGCTATCATTAAGGACGGTAAGCTGGTCTGCCAGAAGTCCTGGGGACTGGCCAATTCCTATACGCCGGACGGAAGAAGGATCGACGCCGGGCCGGCGGTCACCAACGAAACGCTGTACGACCTGGCTTCCAATACCAAGATGTACGGCGCGGCTTACGCGGCGCAGGTCCTGGTGGACCGGGGCGAGCTCAGCCTGGACGAGAAGATCGTGGACATCATCGGGCCGGAGTTTGTCGACAATACCATTGAGATCCGGTATGCCGGCTTTGATGGGGAATACCCCGGCCTAGACACGATCAAAGAATGGAAGGCCGGTATCACGGTCAGGAATATCATGATGCACCAGGCGGGTTTCCCCGACAGCGGGCATTATCACAATCAGAAATTCGACCAGATAAACCAGGGCCTGGATCAGAGTGCGGACAACGTCCTGTACGTAGCGGACGCGAATAAGGAGAAGACCCTGCGGGAAGGGATCTGCCGGACGCCCCTGCTGGCGAAACCGGGCACGAAGACGCTGTATTCGGATATCGACTATATGCTGCTGGGCTTGGTCATCGAGAAGAAGACCGGACAGGACCTGGACCGCTTTTTATCGGAAACGTTCTGGGAACCCATGGGGCTGACCCACGTCACCTACAAGCCGCTGGAGCATGGTTTCACGAAGGCTGACTGCGCGGCTACGGAACTGAACGGTAACACCCGCGACGGCGTGGTCGATTTCCCGGGCGTGCGGAGAGAGACCCTGCAGGGCGAGGTCCATGACGAAGCGTGTTACTATACCATGGAAGGCGTATCCGGGCATGCGGGCCTCTTTGCCAATGCTACGGATCTGGCCAAGCTGGCTTCCGTCATGCTGACCGGCGGCTACGGAAACACGCGCTTCTTCTCCAAAGATACCCGCGACCTGTTCATCGCGCCGCAGGCCGGCGGCGTACCCAATTACGGGATCGGTTGGTGGCGGCAGGGAGACGACCGCCGGTCCTGGTATTTCGGTTCGCAGGCTCCGGACAGCACCGTTGGACACCAGGGTTGGACGGGAACGCTCACCATGATCGATTTCGAGAATGATCTGGTCGTCGCCTACCTGACCAACGCCATCAATACGCCGGTCTATGAACCCACATCCATGGCCAACGCCAATCAGTTCAGCGGACGTTATTACACGGCTTCCACGCTGGGCTTTGTGCCGCAGCTCCTCTATATGGGCCTCGGCGCGGGCGGCCGGGATCCGCAGGAAGCGATCGAAAACGTGCTGCAAGACATGGTCCGCGAAAAGCAGAAGCTGGTCGACCAGGCGGCGGAAGCTGCCGGCGGTGAACTGCCGGAGGATCATCCCATCCGGCGGGCGCTCCAAGCTTTGGAGGAAGCGGCGCAGTGAAAAGAAGGAGGACACCAATGAATATCTTACCGGAGATCGTGAACCGGCGCAGCGTCCGGAAATACACCGACCAGGACGTCAGCGAAGAACAGGTGGCGGCGCTGATCGAAGCGGCTCGTCTGGCCCCTTCCGGTTCGAACAAGCAGCCCTGGGATTTCATCGTGATTCGCTCCCGGGCATTGCGGGAGAAGATCTGCAAGATCGATCACGGCCAGCAGTGGATGCTCGCGGCGCCGGTCTTCATCGCCTGTATCGGGAACGAACGTTACCGGGGCGACGGTGATCTGGAGCGGGTCATCCGGGACAGCGCCATCGCCACCGAGCATATCCTGTTGCAGGCGGAACATATGGGGCTCGGCACCTGCTGGACCGGCTGGTACGAGCAGGACGAAATGCGCGCGATGCTGGGCCTGGACGACCATTGCTATGTCGTCGGCATCGTGACGGTCGGGTATCCCGCGGAAAAACCGGCAGCCAAACCTCGCCGGGAAATCACCTATAAAACGCTTTAGGACCGCTGCGAAGTTTCGCGCCATTAAGCACCCCAAAGCCCGCCGTAAGGCGGGCTTTCGTAGCGGCATTCATCTTCAAATTGGCAACGAACCGCGCTTTGCTGGGGCATCCTCCCGGCCGCCGAACAGCCGGAAGCCGGTCGTTACGATCAACATATAGACGAGCAGGATCGGGATGCAGGGCAACAGATAAAGGAACGGATAGGGGATCCAGCTGTGGAAGATCTCCAGGAGTGGATTCCCTTCTGTTTCAATGGTGAAGAAATAATTGGCGTGCGGGCTCAGGCCGGCAGTGCGCAGAAGCAGGCTGATGAGGAAAACGATGAATTCCAGCGCGAGGGCCGCCAGGACCGTGCCGGGCAGGTCGCGGTAGCGGGGGCGGTAAAGGCCGAAGACCGCGAGGGCCAGGCCTTCGATGATGATCATGAAATGCGTGCCGTAATAGCCGAGGATGCGGGGCAGGAACAGCGGGAAACCGGAGAAGCCGACGCCCGGCATGGCCACGGCCATCAGCGCGCCTAGCGGGCCGACCAGGAAACAGAAGGAGAGCAAGGGCCGGTTTTTCGTGAGCACGGCGATGGGGATCAGCATCATATTGATGTTGCAGAGATGAAGCGGTAATTCATCCCACCAGTTGAAGCCGCCCATGGATGCGTGCAGGACTGCGTACTCCGCGTCCATGGAGAGCGCGTACTTATACATCCAGTAACCGATGAAGGTAATGACGCAGGCGATGAGCAGGACGATCTGTTTCGTCCGCTCACGCTTTCCACGCAGGAGCAGGCCGCTGACGATGAGCAACAGGATGAAAAAGGCGAACGTGAGAAAGAACGTGCTGTTTCCCGGTACCATTATGAGGGAATTGGTCTTCACAAGCATGGCGGCCTCCTTACTTAGTTCGTGAATCCAAAAATAACGAAACGCGCACGGTCGCTTCACCGAGCAGGATGGCAACCGGTATATCGATCAAAGCATGCTGTTTGACGAAGAGCACGCTGAAGCAGACCAGGATCAGGAAGATCAGGTTGAACACGGAATACCAGGAAGGGATCTTCCGGCAACCGAGCGTTCCGCGCCAACAGAAGAAGCTGGACAGAACGTGCAGGGACGGACAGAGATTGGTAGGCGTATCGGCCTCGTAGATCAGGCGGGTCAGGCGGATGAAGAAGCCGTCACCGAGCAATTGCGGACGGGCCATCGTTCCCGGCCAAAGCAGAAAGATCAGTCCGGCGAGGAGGAGTGCCAGGATATAGGCGCGCAGGAAAAGACGCGCGTGGGAGCGACTTTCAGAGAGGATCAGGACCGCGCCGATCACCCAGGTCGGGAAAGCCAGCAGATAAACGACGATCCAGGCCGGGATGAAAGGAATATGGGCATCAAGCGCTCCGGTCAGGACATGGAGTTCGCGTCCGGGCAGGAAAAACCGGGTCCCGAAATAGACGAGCGCCTGGGTAATGACGATAGCCGCTAGACCGCCGGCGACGTATAAAGCCTTTGGTAGTCGTTCTGTTTTCCGATCCATCTGATCACCCTGCCGGCTATGATTGCCTTCCTTTCTGCCTTGTACTTCTCCGTCCTGTTAATAAAATAACATCTCAGGCAGGAGACGACAAGAAAACGGCTTTATTATTCATAATAAATTAAGATTCTTTGGCAAATGAACAAAGGGTCGTGGGACGCTTTTAATGGAAAAGCGGGACGCTTCGTGCTATCATGGGAATGCGGCGTTTTGCTCAAGAATGCTGCAGAAAGGTGTGCGTTTCTTATGAGTCAACAAGCGGACAGTCAGAAAACCGGCGATCTGCTGATCGATCAAAAAAGAAAGGACTACCGGACCGGTTTGCTTTGCGTTTTGCTTTGCCAGGTGTCCTGGGGCTTTCTCCCGGTCTTTTGGAATCTGCTCGACCCGATCCCTTCCCAGATCATCATCCTCTACCGCGTCGTCACCATGTTCCTCTGTTCCTATGTGGCAGCCCGGTCCCGTTACAGCCGCGCCGAGGTCTGGGAACCTTTCCGTCAGCGCCGGATCCGCTGGAAATACATAGCGGCGGGGTTTGTTCTGACGATAAACTGGAGCATTTATATCTGGGCGGTGACTTCCGGGCGGATCATCCAGGCGACGATCGGCTATTACATCGAACCGCTCGTCATCTGCCTGGTCGGCATCCTGTTCTTTAAGGAGAAGCTGACCCGCTTTAATATCGTGGCGATGGCGTTCGCGCTGGCTGCGATCCTGATCATCCTGCTTCATTTCGGCCAATTGCCGGGGGCGGCGCTCGGTTTAGCGGTCTCCTGGGCCATCTATTCGGCAATTAAAAAAACGTCGGTATTACCCAACCTGATCGCGCTCGTCTATGAGACGCTGGTTTTTGCCGTGCTGGCTTTCCCGACCCTGCTATATCTGGAGGGGCGGGGGCTGGGCGCGCTCAGCCTGCATATGCCTGGGAAATACGCCCTGCTCTTCCTGACCGGGCTGGTGACGTTGGTACCCGTAGCGCTTTTTTCAGCGGCAGCCCGGAAAGTGCCGCTGTTCATCATCGGCCTGGCTCAGTATATCAGCCCTTCACTGCAGCTCCTGCTCGGCATCTTCCTCTATCGGGAACCGGTCGACCGGGTGCAGATGTTTGCGTTTCTACTCATCTGGATCGGGCTCGTTATCTTCTCATTCGGTGAACTGAAAAACAGCAGGCGCGGCTGACCGGGTTCTGTGCTATAATCGGAACT
>JAFRYQ010000213.1 GCA_017437565.1 Bacillota bacterium | reverse complement strand
CCCCTAGACAGAATCGTATATGAATCTTTTATTTGATTTGTAAAACCATCTTTGCGGTGACGTTGCTGATCCACGTCTCACCGCCGACGATGGTGCCCTCTACCGTTTTCGCCGCGGCTACATATGCTCGCACCCGCGTGTAAACTACTGGCTCGTCATTCACCAAAAGCAGCGGCCCGCCCTTGGCGATCGCCAAAGGCCCACCGGCTAAACCATCCGGAAAACTGTCGCCGGAAGCCATCATCACATGCCTCTGGTAGCCCGGGAAGAATTTCCTGGCCAAATTGACTGAGCGTTCGTACTGCGTAGTGCCGCTGATTCGGACGGTATTTCCGTATACAGCCAGGTCGTTCTGAATGCCGTTTGAAATGACGCCGGAGCTCCCCATCAGATAGAACGTGCGAATACCGAGCCCCTTCAAGTAGGCTTTCTGCTCTACCGTCAGGCTGTTTCCTCCAACAAGCAGCACTGGGCATCCGGTCGCTGAGGCGGATAGCGCATCGGCAAATTCAGCACTTGTACAGACAATCATTTCCGAGGCGTCTCTCCCAGCTTCCTTCAGGATATTCAGATTGGTCCCGTACCGGTTTGCGCCACCAAGACGTTTGATTCTATAGGCAGACAAACCGCTCTTAAACGAGTCCGGGAGTGACCCGGTTCCGCCGACCAGATAGATTTTACCGCCTGCTTTCAGATTAGCTTTAATATATGCCTTAGTATTGGCGAACTCGCTCTCACGCGTCAGCAGGATCGGCGCGTTCTTTACCTTAGCGAGATATGCCGACGCCAGCGCGTCCGGGAAGTTCATGCCGTCAGCCACTACCACGCAGTCGAACCGACTGACACCCAGCTGCTCTTTCAGTTTATCCGCGATCGCGTATGCCGTATCAAAACGGTTCGCGCCCGCCAGCCGCTCAAAGGAGGCCTTCTCCTGCGTGATCTTGAACGTCTTACTGGCCGTACCTGTGAAGTTCCCTTTGCCGGTAACGGTGACCGTTGCCGTGCCCGGGGCACTGTTGTTCCTGTAGCTCAGCGTATAATCGGTGTCCTTCACCAGCGTTACGGTCTTGCCGCCGAGCTTCAGCGTTACCTTCGGCGTCGGTTTCCGGGCGGTCCCTTCGTAGGTCTGGTTCGGAATGGAAGCGATCGCCGCGCTCTTCAGATTGGCTTTCCCGATGGTCCACTTCACCTTCTTGTCCGCGATACCGCCGGAGGACCATTCATAGTTCTTCGTATCTTTCAGCTTCACGGTCGCCGTATAGGTCCCGGCTGCCGTTCCGGAGCCGGAAAGGACGGTATATCCGGTTCCGGCCGCGACACCGGTCTGGCTCTTCCCGGTATAGGTTAACCCGCTCTTCGCGGTCGGCAGCGCGACTTTCGCCCGGTTGATTGTAAAGGTCTTCTTGATCGAACCGTTGAAGTTCCCCTTACCTATGATGGTTACTGCCGCGTTCGTTCCGGCCGCGGTGTTGTTTTCATATTTCAGGGTATAGTCGGTACCGGATTTCAGCGTGACCGTCTTTCCGTTTAAAGTCAACTTAACCGTGGGATTCTGGGTTTGGGCTTTCCCCGTATAGGTTTTGGCGGTGATCCCGGTCACGGTCGCCTTCGCCAGGCTCACGCCGCCGATCGACCATTTTACGGTCTTCGGGCCAGTGCTCCGATCCGTCCAGGTGTAGTTGGCCGTATCTTTCAGTTTCACGATCGCGGAATACGTACCGGCCGCGGCAGCGCTGCCGTTCGTCACGGTATAGCCCGTGCCGGACG
The DNA here is from genome assembly GCA_017437565.1 of Bacillota bacterium. Taxonomy (GTDB): domain Bacteria; phylum Bacillota; class Clostridia; order Peptostreptococcales; family Anaerovoracaceae; genus Eubacterium_B. The sequence goes on along the minus strand of JAFRYQ010000213.1, from coordinate 2,197 downwards.
GTACACCGACTTGGGTGCTCCCCGTATAGGCCAGCCCAGTCCTGGCCTTCGGCACTGCGACCGTGGCGGTCCCGATCGTGAAGGTCCCGGAAACGGAGCCCGTGAAATTGCCCTTCCCGGTCGCCGTCACGACGGCGGTCCCGGCGTTCGTGTTGTCCTTGTAGGAGAGCGTATAATCGAGAGCCGGATCCAGAGTGAACCCGCCCGCCTTCACGACCGGCGTCTGGGTTTGTGCTTTCCCGGTATAGATCCGTGAAGTCAGGCCCTGCATGGTCCCGGTATTGATCGGATAGGGTCTGATCCGGAAGGTCTTCGTCGCCACCCCGGTGAAATTACCTTTCCCGCTTAAGGTGACTTTCGCTTCCCCGGCATCCGTATTGGCGCTGTAACTTGCCGTATAATCAGTCCCTTCCTGCAGGGTGAGGTCTCCGAAGGACAGGCTGAAATTCTGGGTGATCGGGGATCCGGTGTATGTCTGGTCATGGAGCCCGGAAACGGATACCATCCCGATCTCCGCGCGGTTGATGGCGAAGGTCGTCTCCACGGTCCCCGTGAAATTGCCGCTCCCAGTGACCTTGACGAAGGCGGTCCCCACTTCCACGTTATTCGAGTATTCCGCGTCATAGGAACTTGAAGGAACGGTGAGCGAGCCGGCGCGGACCGTCAGGGCCGGTTCTTTCTCGCTCGCGTCGTAATACAGTGTCTCTTCGATCAGGACCTGCGTGATCTCGGCCGGCAGGATCTCAAAGGTCTTGTCGGTCGAACCGGTATAGTTCCCGAGTCCCAGGATGCGGACCGTCGCCGTGCCCGCGTCCGTATTCCGGAGATACGTGGCGGAATAATCCGTACCCGGCGTCAATGTCCTGCGGCCGACCTTCACCACCAGGTTCTGGGTGATGGCCGATCCCGTATAGGTCTTGTCGCGGATACCGGTCACCGTGCTATCCGCGACGTTAGCCCGCAGGATCCGGAATTCCTCGGTGATCACGCCCGTATAATACCCTTCGCCGGTGATATAGACCAGGGCGGTCCCGAAGTCCGTATTCAATTCATAGGTGAGGCTGTAATCAAGCTCTTCTTCCAGCGCTTCCCCGTCCATCGTAACGGTGAGATCCTGCGTCTGCGCTTCCCCGTTATATACCTTATCCGTGATGCCGCTGATCTCCGCGTCTTCCAGGCTGCGGTAGATGCCGAAATATTCCAGCCTGGTCCCGGCAAAATTTCCGCGGCCCGTGATCGTGATCTCCGCGCGTCCCGCTTTTCGGTTATTCTCGTAACTGGCCTGGTAATCCGTTCCCGGGATAAGTTGATACTCCTGGAAAGATAAATGAAGCGGCTGGGTGATATCGTCTCCCGTATAGTCGCAATCCTCGATCCCGGTGACCGTAACTTCCTGGATCGGGCGGGCCAGGATATTAAACTGGATCGTTCTGCTGTCTCCGAAGAAGGTCGTGCCCGGTGTCAGAGTGATCGTAGCCGTTCCTTTATTCAGGTTATCCGTGAACTGCGCCTGATAGTCTTTTCCTGCAACCAGAGCAATTCCGTTGCAGGTCAGGCCGAGTTCCGGCTCGATTGCTGATCCGGTATAGTACTGGTTTTCGACCGGGGCGATCTGCACCGAGCTGAAATCCGCCGGGCTCACCGCGCCGTAATGGATGGTGATGGATCTCGTCTGTGTGGCATACGGGCCGCTGTCGCTTACGGTAATGATGGCATCGCCCGCTTCACAGGCTGCTGTGGGGATATCGCCGGAGATGATCCCGTCTTCGCTGATCGTGAGCCCGTCCGGTAACCCTTCGGCCGAGAAAGTATACGGCGCCACACCGCCGCTGACGGTGGTCGATACGTCGATGGAGATTGGAGTGCCTTCAAATACTGCCCGTTCCGGAATATCGTACTGATCACTATCCTCATAGACCAGAGACGACACTTCTGGGATGCTTCTGAGCTGTGGATGCATGACGCCGGTACCGGTATCGATGAACCAGATATTATCAAAATCCAGTTCTGTAAATATATCTTCTATTACTAATTGATTACTATTAACACTAATGGCATTATATGGTTTTAAGTTTCCATTCTCCAAATAGTAATTAGTATTATCGCTATAAGCTGATACTGCATATTTATAAGCCGAACTGCCTTTGGACTGCACATCGCCTAAATTAATACAGTGAAAAACTGCTTCTGTATACTG
>JAFRYQ010000212.1 GCA_017437565.1 Bacillota bacterium | reverse complement strand
CCCGAAAATGTTGTATATTTTAATGATCTACGGGAGAAGGGGAACGTTATCGGACACTCGTCAGGTGTACGTGTGGAACTGGCGTATGCGACATCGGATGATGGAAAACCCGGCGCCAAGGTTCGCCTGACCAATATGACCGAGGCTACAAGACGGTATATGTGCGGTTATTCAACATATAACGATGATCTGGTGACGATGATCAACATGGCGCTTCCCAATATGCCGGTCATGCTGGGACCGGGTGAATCTACAGAAGCATTTATCAATCAAAGCAGCTTTACCGCGTTCAGTATGCAGGTTCGTATCGTCGATTAGTTGCGCGAAGGAATCTTCGCAAAATGAATCATAAACCATTAACGCCAAGCGCCGCATTAGCAAAATGCTTTTGCGGCGTTTTAGCGTTTTTATAAGAGGTTAATGGGGATGGGCGTATTTAGACGGTCTTATCCGTGCCGGAGGGGACTTCTCCTTCAAATCTACAACTATTCCTAAAATCATAATTTTGGGAATAGTTATGCCGGGATGGGCACGAGGGGCCCCCGCGTTGATATTTCAACCCGGGGGGCTTTTCCCAATGCTCCGGAACGCTGCTCTTCTACATGAATTCTTTGTTTTAGGAATTGTTTGGATGTTGAAGCGGATCTGTATTCGCCTTGCACGATCTGCTGGTACCGATCCACAAGTAAAACGGGTTTCCTGCTATTATGATTATTACGCGCGGCTTATTCCGGTTTTATAATTCCGGAATGGACAGGCTCTGGCCTGCGCAGATCACGCCGTTATGGATATCGTTCAGTTCCGCGATCTCATAAACGAATTCGCGCAGATCAGTCTTATCGTCCGCATAACGCTCGGCTATGCTCCACAGCGTGTCACCGCTCGCGACCGTCACGGTCTTATAAGCGGACCGGCTGACGCCGACCGCGTCGTTCAAGCCCATCGTCGAACTGAGGAATACCCCGATCACCAGGACGATGATGGAAAGAAAAATAGTAAACCTGAATTTTGATTTGATTCTGTACTTCCCGAACATCTCTCTACCCCGCTTTCGAAAAATCGAATCTTTGTTCGTTTTTATATTAGCAGAATGAGCGTTCGTTGTCAATATAAAAAAGAATATTTGTTCGTAAAATGTTCGCGGGGATTCGATTATAGACAGAACGTCTTATCGGCAATTCATTTATACCGGCTTAAAACGTTGAAATTTCAAAGATTTTTTGCTTATTTAAGAAGACAGTTTCTCGTAGATCCGGTCCAGGAAACGGTTCAATTCCCTGCGTTTCAGCACGCAAACCAGGAAAATGCCCGCCATCAGGAAGGCCATCCCCCCTACTGCCCAGTATTGTTCGGAGTCCAGGGCGGTCCCGACCAGGATGGAAACGCACATCGCCGGCGTCCTCCCGATCAGCGATATGGGCAGGAACGCTTTGAAACGCATGTTCGAAATTCCCGCGGCATAGCTGATGATGTCTTTCGGCAGTCCCGGGATCAGATATAAGAAAAAGACGATGATATAAGAGCGCTTGCTGTTCAGCTTCTGGACATAACGGTCGATCGTCTCATCGCGGAAAAAGAGCTTCAGGGAATCACGTCCCAGCAGCTTCGCCAGATAGTAAGAGAGAATCGTGCCGATACCGGCTCCGAGCCAGGAAAGCAGGACCGTATTCAGGAATCCATACAGATAACCGGCGGCGATCTGTAAAGGTTGGCCGGGCAGAAAGCTAATGACGATCTGCAGGATCTGTAAGGCTAAATAAACCAGGCCCCCTTCCCGGCTGTGGCTGCGGAGCAGGCTTTTCATCGCTTCCAGATCCCGGAATTCCAGAATCGTATCCCGATGGAAAAGCATCAGCCAGACCGGGATACCGACCAGGATGATCAGAAGTATCAAAAGCTTCAGGATGCTTATGATCTTTTCGGCTACATGACGTTCGTTTTTCATTCTACAGATCGGAGCAGTCCTTCTTTTTTCAGAACGTCCAGGGCCTTCATGACGCCGTATTTACTGTGTTCGTAGGTCAGGCCGCCCTGGAAATAAGCGATATAAGGTTCCCGCATCGGGGCGTCGGCAGAGAGTTCGATGGAAGCACCCTGCACAAAAGCGCCGGCTGCCATGATGACGTCGTCGTCATAGCCGGGCATGGGGGCCGCGACCGGGGTTACAAAGGAATCGATGGGAGCCGCCTCCTGGATACCCCGGCAGAAGGCTTCTAAAGCACGGGGATCACCGAACCGGACAGCCTGGATGATATCGCCCCGCTTAGCCTTAGCATCGGGACAGGTCGCGTAGCCGAGACGGCGCGCGGCTTCACCCAGCAGCATGGCCCCCTTGACGGCTCCGTTCGTGACTTTCGGCGCGAAGAAAAGCCCTTGCAGAATCGCCCGTGTCTGTCCGTAGGTCAGTCCGCACTCAGCCCCGATCCCCGGGCAGGTCAGGCGGAAGGCAATACGATCGATCAAAGCCGCTTTGCCGCAGACATATCCGCCGGAAAGCGCCAGCCCGCCACCGGGATTCTTGATGAGCGAACCGCAGACCAGATCAGCGCCGGCCGCCGCCGGTTCCCCTTCGTCGATGAATTCGCTGTAGCAGTTATCGACCAGGACGTAAAGATCGTCACGGCCGAGCGCGTGCACGAGCGAGCAGACCGCTTCGATTTGGTTTACGCTAATATTATTACGCCAACCATAGCCCATCGAACGCTGGATCGCGACAATTTTCGTTTCCGGGCGGATGCGGGCAGCCAGGGCTTCCAGGTCGATCTGATTTCCGGCCAGCGGCACGTAAGCGAAGGAAACGCCGAGGTCCCGCAGCGTCCCGTCTCCGGGCTGATAGCGCGCCGGATCGCAGCCGATCACGCTTTGCAGCGTATCGTAAGGCATACCGGTACAATACAGGAGTTCATCCCCCGGCCGCAGAACGCCCAGCAGCCCGAGGGCGATGGCATGGGTGCCATTGACGATATTGGTACGGACCAGTGCTTTTTCCGTTTGAAAGACGTTCGCGAACACGCGTTCTACCGCGTCTCTTCCCGCGTCATCGTAACCGTAACCGGTATTCCAACCGAAATGAACGTCCGAGATGCGGTTCTCCTGAAAAGCGTGGAGCACGCGCAACTGGTGGTATTCCGTGCGCTGGTCCAGCTCCGCGAAGAGCGGCGCCAGTTCACGCTCGCAGTCGTTCACCAGTTCCGTGATCGACGGATCGATCCCGCAGACTTCCGTCAAATAAGTATTTACCAGGCTGTGGGAAGCCGTGTTGTGATCAGTCATGATTCAGTCTCTCCTTTTCCCATTCCATATCTTTCACCAGGTCCCGCTTCACGTCCTGTTTATGGCGCGCGTAGAGCTGGGTGGTCGTCACCTGTTCATGATCCAGGAGCGCGGCTACGTCGTAAATGGAATTGCCGCGTCCGATCAGGCTAGTCGCCGCGGTCGCCCGCAGTTTATGCGGGCTGTAGGCCGCGGAACGTGAAGTGTGTAAGGCTAAGGCGGTATACTTTTTTACCAGTTCCCGGATCTGCCGTTCCGTCATCCGTTTCTTCTGCAAAGAAAGGAAGAGCGCGTCTTTTGTCTCTTCCGGCAGATCTTCGGCCCGCGGCCGTTCGCTGTCGATATAATCGCGAAGGCAGGTCGTTACCGAGTCATTCAGGGGCATGATACTCTCTTTGCCGCGCTTGCGGTAGATCTTGAACTCACCGCGGTTGAAATTGAAGGAACTCAGGTTCAGCTGCCAGAGCTCGGAAAGCCGCAGGCCGTAGGTCAGGAACAGGATCAGGATGGCCTTATCGCGCTTTTTCGTGCGTTCCCAGTAATGAAGCTCCTGTTTGGTAAGGCCGGTGCCGTTGGAGACCGCGTCCAGCATGATCATGACTTCGTCGTCCTGCAGCGCTTTGATCTCTTTTTCGCCGGCTTTCGGGACCCGGATCGGGTCAAACCCGTCGGTGATGTTCTTGGGAAGCAGCTCGTCGCGGTAGAGATGCTTGAACATGACGGAAAGCGAGGATTTCTTGCGGGCCAGCGTTTTATTGCCGTTTTCAAAGACGTAGGTCGTCTCGTCCTTGTCGATCGTATAATGCCGGCAATAATCGAGGAAAACGTTCACGTCGACGGCGGTGATCTTCCGAAAATCGGCGAGGCTGATCCTTTTGGGTTCTTCGGCTTCCGTCAGGTCGGTCTCTTTGATCAGATACTGGCAGAAGAACGTGAGATCGTTCAGATAAGCAAAGCGGGTCATGGGCAGTACGTTTCCGCGCAGGTAAATGAAATAATTGCGCAGGAAAGCAGGCAGCTCTTTTTCCATCGCTTCACAGGCTGCGAAGATCTCCGCCTCATGGGCGACGATATTGTCCGGCTTATCGCTTTTATTGTGAACGATTATGCGTTTGGCAGCCATGCTGCAATCTCCTCCGCGACCCGGTCCAGATCATTTCTTCCCGTCAGGTCGAACCACTTCATATCCGCGTACCGTTTAAACCAGGTCATCTGCCGTTTGGCATAGTGACGCGTATTCCGTTTGATTAGTTCCGCCGCCCGTTCCGGCCCGTATTCCCCTTTCAGGCAGGCGATCACTTCTTTATAACCGATCCCCTTCATGGAGATATCGCTTTCATCCAGGCCCATCGCCATGAGGGCCTGCACTTCCTCGAACAGTCCCGCCGCGAGTAGCAGATCGACCCGGCGGTTGATGCGGTCATAGAGTTCTTCCCGCTCCCGGCTTAAGCCGACCAGGATCGCGTCGTAGACCGGCTTCTTTTCCCGGACGCCGGCGAAGTCAGCAAGCGGCCTTTCCCGTTCTGCGGCTTCCAGAGCCCGTATGACGCGCTTTACGTTATGGGGGTGTATCCGTGCCGCTGCCGCGGGATCCAGGGCAGAGAGACGCGCATAGAGGGCTCCCGCACCCTGCTCTTCCGCAAAGGCGTACAGACTCTCCCGATAGGCCGGGTCAGATTCCGGCGCGACGGCAAAATCCAGCCCGTAGAGCAACGCGTCCAGATAGAGTCCCGTACCCCCGCAGATGACGGGCAGTTTGCCACGGGAAACGATGTCGGCGACCGCGACCTCCGCCAGTTCCCGGTAACGCGCGGCACTGAAGCGGTCACGCGGATCGATGACGCCGATCATATGATGCGGGACCTGGGCCAGTTCCGCCGCCGAAGGTTTGGCGCTGCCGATATCCATATAGCGGTAGAGCTGCATGGAATCGCAGGAAATGATCTCGCCGCCGAGACGCCGGGCGACCCCGATCGCTACTTCTGTTTTACCGACCGCCGTAGGACCGACGATGACGAGGACGCGGGTCATGGCCTTACCTCTTGAACGCGCGCTCGATATCGCGCACGGTGAAGCGGATGAAAGTCGGCCGGCCGTGCGGACAGGAAAAGGGGTCGCGGCATTTCTTCAGTTGCTCGATCAAAGCGTCCCGCTCTTCCGTACTGATGAAGTCATGCGCTTTGATGGAGCTCTTGCAGGAACGCAGGATGAGCCGGTCGATCGCCGGCTGATGCTCCGGACGCAGGTCTTCCGCGTAGGCATCGACGAAATCGCGGATGAAGCTTTCCGCCTCTTCTAACGTTAAAAACTGGGGAACGGCCCGGACGATATAGGTATTATCCCCAAACAGCTCCGCCTGGTAGCCCATGCGCGCCAGCGCTTCCAGCCAGTCCGCGTCCCCGGCCGCCATAGCTGCCGGTACGTCAAAATGGAACGGCAGGAGCAGGAGCTGGCTGGTCCGCTCCTCGTTATGGTAAGCATCCAGAAAACGTTCGTAATTAACGCGTTCATGCGCGGCATGCTGGTCGAACAGATAGAAGGCCTGGTCATCTGTAGCGGTGATATAGGTGCCAAAGAGGATCGGTCCGAAAGTCAGCTGCTCAAAATCAAAGGGTCCCGGGCGCCGCGCCTCCCCTTCTCTTTCGGTCGTTTCCGCGGTGGGTTGCGTCTTTTCCGTCTGGGCGCTGCGTTCCTGCTTCAGGAAGTCACGGATGCTCGTCTGCTCCGTTTTTTCAGGAGGCAGGCTGCCGGGACCGGGATCATAGGGCGTTTCCTCCTCAGCGATCCGGGAAGCCGCGACCAGTTTCTGCAAGGCATCCAGCTCCTCCTGTACGGCGTTGCCGGAAACCGGGTCCGCAGGTTTGACCTGGTACGAGCCGGTTTTTCCGGTTGCATGGCCCGCGGATGATCCGTGCGCGGCATCAAATCGCGGCGTGGACGCTTTTCCGGCTTCCTGCGGATGCAGGGCGTCCGTCACGGCGCGACCGGTCGCGAGAGCTTCTACGACCGCGTCCCGGATGCAGGTCGCCACCGCGATCTCATCATCAAAGCGCACTTCCCGCTTATTGGGATGGATATTGACGTCCAGGCCCTGCGGCGCCGTTTCCAGGAACAGGAACGCGACCGGATAGCGTCCTTCAAAAAGTCGTTCTTTATATCCGGAAGCCAGCGCGCGTTCGATGATCCGGTCGCGGATCACCCGGCCGTTCACGAAGAAATACTGGCTGCGCCGGTTGCTGCGCGAGAACTCCGGTTTGGAAACGTAGCCGTAGACCCGCGTTTTTTTATCCGCGTGTTCGACCGGGACCAGGTCCCGGTAAGCGTGATCTTTATAGACGGCCAGGATCGCGCGCTTCAGATCGCCGTCACCCGTGGTCGCGAAGACGGTCGTCCCGTTATTGATCATGCGGAAGCGGATGTCCGGGCGCGTCAGGGCGATCCGCTCCATGAGCTCGATCACCATACCGCTCTCCGCGGCATCGTTCTTCAGGAATTTCGCGCGCGCCGGCGTATTATAGAAAAGATCGCTGACCAGAATCGTCGTTCCGTCGGGACAGCCGATGTCATCGATACTGACCGTCTCACCGCCGTGGATCAGGATACGGGTCCCGGTCTTGGCCTCCGCGGTCTTGGTGATCATTTCGGTACGGGAGACGGCAGCGATGGAAGCCAGAGCTTCCCCGCGGAAGCCGAGCGTGGCCAGGTTCCGCAGATCCTCGGCTTTACGGATCTTGCTGGTGGCATGGCGCAGAAAAGCCAGCTCCGTTTCCGCCCGGGCGATGCCGCAGCCGTTATCGGTGACGCGGATGCTTTCCTTGCCGCCGCGCCTGATTTCGACGCTGATGGCGGAAGCGCCGGCGTCGATGGAGTTTTCCACCAGTTCTTTGACGATGGAGACCGGCCGTTCGACCACCTCGCCGGCGGCGATCTTATCGGCTACCGTTTTTTCAAGTACACGTATCATTCGATCCTGGCTTTCAGTTCTTCCAAGATCCCGATCGCCTGGGAAGGAGTCACTTCCATGAGATCCAGCTTCTTCAGACGGGCGATCAGGTCGTAACCCGGCCCCGGCATGAAGAGACTTAACTGTTCTTCCTCCGGTTCCGGCATTACGGGTTCCGTCTCTTTGTTTATACCCACCGCTCCCGCTTCGAGCTCAGAAAGTTTTTCCTGGGCGCTCATGATCAGTTCCTGCGGGACGCCGGCGATCTTGGCGACGTGGATGCCGTAGCTGCGGCTGGCGGCGCCGGGAACGATCTTGTGCAGGAAGACGATGTCGCCGTGTTCCTCGGCAACGTCGACGTTCAGATTGCGGACGCCGGGCGTAGTCTCCTCCAACACGGTCAGTTCATGGTAATGCGTCGCGAAAAGTGTGCGGATATGCCGTTTCCGGCCGCAGAGATATTCGACGGCGGCCCAGGCGATGGAGAGACCGTCATAAGTGCTGGTACCGCGGCCGATCTCGTCGAGAATGATCAGGCTGCGCGGGCCGGCACAGTTCAGGATATAGGAAAGCTCGCTCATCTCCACGTAGAAGGTGGACTGCCCCTGCGACAGATTGTCCGAAGCGCCGATCCGCGTGAAGATGTGATCACAGACACCGATGTGCGCGGATTCCGCCGGTACCAGGCAGCCGGCCTGGGCCATGAGGACGATCAGGGCGGTCTGCCGCATATAGGTCGATTTCCCGCTCATATTGGGGCCGGTGATGATCAGCATGGAGCTGTCCCGGTCGTTCAGATAGGTGTCGTTGGCTACGAAAGAGCCGGCCTTTTCCGTCAGCTCGATGACCGGATGCCGCCCGTTTTTGATCAGCAGTTCCATGCCCTCGTCCACGACCGGTTTTACGTAGCCGTTGCGGGCGCTGACGTGCGCGAAAGACGCAAGGCAGTCGATGGCGGCAATGGCTTTCGAGGTAGCGCGCATCTCGGGAAGCCGCTCTTCGATCTGCGCGCGGACCTCGCAGAAGATCTCGTATTCAGTCTGGTTGATGCGGACTTCGGCATTCAGGACCAGGCCTTCCATCTCCTTCAGTTCGGGCGTGATATAACGCTCATTGTTCACCAGCGTCTGCTTACGGATATAGTCGTCCGGTACCAGGGACAGATTGGAACGGGTGACGTCGATATAATAACCGAAGACCTTATTAAAACCGACGCGCAGGTTCTTGATGCCGGTGCGTTCCCGCTCCCGGCTCTCCAAGCCCGTGATCCAGTCTTTGGCGTCTTTAATGGAAGCTTTCAGGCCGTCCAGTTCTGCTGAGAAACCGTCACAGATCAGGCCGCCTTCCTTTATACTGACCGGAGCGTCTTCGGAGATGGCGCGGCCGATCAGCTCGGCCAGATCATCGAGATCGGCAATCTCGTCCGCCAGTCTCTCCAAAAGCAGGCTGCCACAGGAGGAAAGCGCGTAGCGGATCCCCGGAAGCGCGCTGATGGAACGCCGCAAGGCCAGCAAGTCGCGGCCGTTAGCGGTGCCCATGGCGATGCGCGCCGCCAGTCGCTCGAAATCGTAGATTTTCTTCAGTTCGTTGCGTAGGTCGTTCTCCAGGAGCGGATCCCCGGCGATCAAAGCCACCGCGTCCAGCCGTTCGTTGATGCGGGCCGCGTCTTTCAGGGGTTCCCGGAGCCACTTGCGGATCAGGCGGCCGCCCATGGCGGTGCCGGTACGGTCCAGGACGCCGAGGAGCGAACCGTTGACCTTTTTTTCATAGAGGGTCTCGGTGATCTCCAGATTCCGCAGGCTGATCTTATCGAGCGACATGTATTCGCCCGGTTCATAATAACGGCACTCGGTGATCTGTTTCAGATTCTGCTTCTGTGTCTCCAGGAGATAAGTCAGAAGCGCCCCGAGACTGCGCAGTGAAAAGTCGCGTCCGGAGAGCCCGGAAGCCGGGATGGCGCCGCGGCCGAGAATGCCGCTGATGACGCTTTCCGCCGCTTTCAGGGAAAAGCGCTCTTCATCCTGTACTTGCAGGAAAGCGTTGCCTAGACTCTGGATCGTCTTCAGATCGACGCGTTCCTCGGCGCCGGCATTGATCAGGATCTCTTTCGGCGCGATGCGGGAGAGTTCGTCCAGAAGGCCGGTAAGCAGGTCGCTATCCCCGCTTTGTTCGGTGGTCATCAGCTCCCCAGTGGAGATATCGCAATACGAAAGCGCGCATCCGGCAGCATCCAGATAGACGGCGGCCAGATAATTGTTCTCGTTGGCCGTCAGCATCTCCTGGGAAGTAAGGGTCCCGGGGGTGACGATGCGGATGATCTCACGGCTGACCAGGCCTTTGGCCAGCGCCGGGTCTTCCATCTGTTCGCAGATGGCGACTTTATACCCCTTTTCTACCAGGCGGTGGATATAGATCTCTGCCGCATGAAAAGGAACGCCGCACATCGGCGCGCGTTCTTCCAGTCCGCAGTTACGGCCGGTCAGGGTCAGCTCCAGTTCGCGGGACGCCAGTTTGGCGTCTTCAAAGAACATCTCGTAGAAATCACCCAGCCGGTAGAACAGAATGCAATCCTGATACTGCTCCTTGATGCTCATGTATTGCTGCATCATCGGAGAAAGTTTCCCAGTCAATCGTTTTCCCTCTCTAAAAAACAGGCAGCGGGACAAGCAGGTCCCGCTGCCTCGCCTGCAAATGCAGATATGCTCTTATTTGCCCAGCTTCTTATTGTACGCTTCCAGACCCAGTTTGATGAGTTCGGTGCCGCGACGCATATCTTCCTGTTTCAGGACGTAAGCGATACGCATCTCGTCTTTGCCGAGGCCCGGCGTAGCATAGAAGCCGGCCGCCGGCGCGAACATGACGGTCTCCCCGTTGTCTTCAAATTCGGTCAGGAGGAACATCAGGAAGTCTTCTACGTCGTCGACCGGCAGTTTCGCGGTCAGGTAGAAAGCTCCGCCCGGCTTCTGGCAGACGACGCCGGGGATCTTCATGAGTTCTTCGTAAACGACGTCACGGCGTCCGCAGTATTCGGCCTTGACTTCATCGTAATAGGAAGTCGGCATACGGAAGAGCGCGGCGGCGCCGATCTGGTCGACGGTGGAGACGCACAGACGGCCCTGGGCGATCTTCAGCATGCTGGAGTTGTAATCTTTGTTCTTGCAGATAGCGAAGCCGATACGGGCACCACAGGCGGAATAACGCTTGGAGACGGAGTCGATGATGATGACGCGGTCCGCGTATTCCGGAAGCATGCCGAAGGAGACCATCTCGCGGTTGTCATAGACGAATTCGCGGTATACTTCATCGGCGATGATCCAGAGATCGTGTTCTTTCGCGATCTCACAGATCAGCTTCATCTCATCCAGCGTCAGGACGGTACCGGTCGGGTTGCCCGGGTTCAGGCAGCAGATGGCTCTGGTGCGGTCGGTGATGCAGGCTTCGATCTGCTCTCTATTGGCATAGTGATAGCCTTCTTCCGCCTTCGTCGTGATCGGCACCACTTTGCCGCCGGCAGCCGTCGCGAAGGTATGATAGTTGGTATAGAAGGGTTCTGCGATCAGGACCTCGTCCCCTTCGTTCAGAATGGTCAGGAAGGTCATGTTCAGAGCTTCCGAACCGCCGTTGGTAACCATGATATCTTCGGGGGCATAGTCCATGCCATAACCCTTGAAATATTCACAAACCGCGTTCTTCAGATCGTTGATACCGCCGGACTCCGCGTAAGCGATGACCTTTTTGTCATAAGCCCGGATGGCATCCATAAAGCAGGCCGGGGTCTCTACGTCCGGCTGACCGATGTTCAGATGATAGACTTTCTTGCCTTCCGCTTCCGCTTTGAAACCAAAGGGGTTAAATCTTCTGATCGGCGAAAACTGCATCGATTCGACTTTTTTTGATACTTTCATAACGGTCCTGATCTCCTTTTCATCATAAAGCTATAATAACTCTCGGTGAGAGTCGGTGACTGTTTGATGTATACATACATCGTTTAAATTATAACATACATCTTGTGCTTTGTTAAGATATAAAAGATACTCGATATTGCCTTTCGCGCCGGTGATCGGGGAAAAGGAAAGCCCCGCCGGGGAAAGCCCCGCTGTCTGGGCGTACTGGCAAACGCGCCCGATCACTTCTTCCTGGACGGCGGGATCCCGTACGATCCCGTTCTTACCGACCTGTTCCCTGCCCGCTTCGAATTGCGGCTTGACCAGACAGACCATGGACCCGGCCGGTTTTAGCATGACGCTGGCGACCGGCAGGATCAAAGCCAGGGAGATAAACGAGACGTCGACGCTCATAAAATCGATCGCGCAGCCGATCTTCTCCGTATCGAAATAGCGGAAATTACAGCGCTCCATATTGACGACCCGCGGGTCCTGCCGGAGCTTATAGGCCAGTTGCCCGTAGCCGACGTCGATCGCGTAGACCTGCCGCGCCCCGTGTGCCAGCATGCAGTCGGTAAAGCCGCCGGTGGAAGCGCCGATATCCATGCAGACCGCCTCCTGCAGGTCGATGGAAAAACAGTCCAGGGCTTTTTCCAGCTTCAGGCCGCCGCGGCCGACATAGGGACAGGGATCATTTTTGACCGCGATCACCGCGTCCTCTTTGATGGACATGCCGGGCTTGTCGCTGATGGCGCCGTTCACATAGACCAGACCTTCCATAATGGCTGTTTTCGCGCGTTCCCGGGAAGAAAAGAATCCCTGCTGCACCAGCAGCACGTCCAGACGTTCTTTCATATCAGCTATTCTCCTTACGCAGACGGTCTGCGATCTGCCGGGCGATCCCGGCCGGATCCAGCCCGTAACGGGCATATAATTCCTCACAGCTCCCCTGTTCGATAAAACGGTCCGGCCAGCCCAGGCAGAACAGATCTCGGTGGGAATAAGCGGGATCCAAAGCCAGCTGCTGGCGCAAGGATTCCCCGAAGCCGCCGGCCAGGACGTTATCTTCCAGGGTGACAATAAGCCCTGTGCCCGGAGCGATGATCCGGACGTCGAAAGGTTTGACGCGCCCAACGTTCACGACACCGGCAGAGATCCCCTTCTCTTCCAGGATCGCAGCGGCGGCCAGTGCCGGTTCCAACATGGTGCCCACGGCCAGGATATCCAGATCCTCACCGCGTCGCAGGCGCTGGTTTTCGCCCGTGAAAGGCTGACCGGTCAGACTGGAAGGAATCGCTTTGCCGCGCGGATACCGGATCGCGCAAGGGCCCTGTACGTGTCGGTGCGCGTAAGCCAACATTTCTTTCAGCTGGACGGCGTCGCAGGGCGCCAGGATCTCCATACCGGGCATCGGCAGCAGATAGGAAAGATCAAAGATCCCGTGGTGGGTCTCCCCGTCCGCGCCGACGATACCGGCCCGGTCGATGGCGAAGATCACCGGCAATTCCTGCAGGCAGACGTCTTCCAGGACTTCGTCATAAGCCCTTTGCAGGAAGGAGGAATAGATGGCAACCAGGGGCCGGAGACCGGAGACAGCTGCCCCAGCCGCGAAGATGACCGCGTGCGCTTCAGCAATGCCGACGTCAAAGAGCCGGCGCGGAAAACGCTCGGCAAAGGGCGTGAGCCCGGTGGCGTCCGTCATGGCTGCCGTTACCGCGATCAGGCTGGGGTCCAGCTGCGCCAAAGCGAGCGCGGCTTCCCCGAAGGCGTTGGAATACGTCTGGGTTTGCACGGAACGTGGATTGCCGCTTTCTTTATCGAAGGGACCGATGCCATGGAAGCGGTCCGGGAAGGTCTCCGCCGGATGGTACCCCTTCCCTTTGCGGGTGATGACGTGGACGATCGTCGGACCCTGTACTTTTTTCGCGTTCTCCAGAATCGCCAGAAGTGACTTCAGGTCGTGGCCGTCGACCGGGCCCAGATAGGTGAAACCGAATTCCTCAAAGATGACGCCGCCGGAGAGAACGGCGTATTTCAGGCGTTCTTTCGTATTGCTGATGGCATCGGTCAGCGTGCCGCCGACGATAGGCACGCGGTTTACCGCGTTGCGGATACCGGCCTTCGCCTTCTGGTAACCGGTGGAAGTGCGCAATTTGCCCAGATGCTCGGAAAGACCACCGATATTCCGCTCGATGGACATGCCATTATCGTTGAGGATCACGATGACCCGGCGATGGGATGTGCCGAGGTTGTTCAAGGCCTCAAAAGCAGGCCCTCCGGTCAAGGAGCCGTCGCCGATAACCGGCACGATCTCATAGTGTTCCCCGCGCAGATCCCGGGCAGCGGCCATGCCGCAGGCAGCACCGATGGAAGTGCTGGAATGGCCGGTATCGTAGAAATCGTACGCGCTCTCGCGGCGTTTGGGAAAACCGGAAAGACCGTCCAGCTGCCGCAGCGTATCAAAAGATCCGGCCCGACCGGTCAGAATCTTATGCACATAAGATTGGTGCCCCACGTCCCAGATGACTTTATCGCGCGGCAGGTCAAAGCTTTTATGTAAGGCCAGCGTCAGTTCAACGATGCCGAGATTGGAAGCCAGGTGCCCTCCCGTTGCGGACACCTGATCGATCAGGAACTCGCGAATCGCTACCGCCATCAGTTCGAGCGCGTGTAAGTCCATATGTTTGATGTCTTGCGGCAGATCCATCTGCCTGAAATCGTACTTCATGCCAAGGCCTTTCTGGTTGCGAAATTATGTGTGTGCTCAAGAGGCTTGTGCTCAGGATGTCCGGATGGCGAGTTGTTCGGCAATATGGCGGAAGAACTCCGCGTTATCGTAATAAGGAGCGATGGCGTCGATGGCCTGGGAGGTCAGATCAGCCAGACGCTTTTTGGCATTCTCCAGACCCAGGACCGTGACGGAAGTCGTCTTCGCCTTTTCTTCATCCGAGCCGACCGGTTTTCCGAGCTCCGCCTCGCTCCCGGTCACGTCGAGAATATCATCCGCGACCTGAAAAGCGAGCCCCAGGGCTTCGGCGTAACGTTCCAGGTCTTTCCGGGTCTGGGGATCGGCCCCACCGATGTAGAGACCGGCTAAGACCGATGCTTTGATGAGAGCTGCCGTCTTATTGCGGTCGATGAAGTTCAGCGTCTCTTCTGAACCCTGGCGCCCTTCATAGGATAGGTCGCAGGCCTGGCCGGCCACCATGCCGCGGATACCGGCTGCTTCCGCGATCGCGTACATGGCACAGGCGCGACGGGCGAACTGCTCAGGGGTATCGAAATACATCATGAGCTCCTTGCTCATCGCTTCAAAAGCCGTCGTCAGCAGGCCGTCTCCGGCCAGAACGGCCATTCCCTCCCCGAAGACTTTGTGGTTAGTCGGTTTGCCGCGCCGGAGGTCGTCGTCATCCATGCAGGGCAGGTCGTCATGGATCAAGGAATAAGTATGGATGTATTCGATGGCGCAGGCAAAAGGCAGCGCGTCCCGGCATTTTCCGCCCACGAATTCACAGGCGGCCATGCAGAGAACAGGCCGCAGTCTTTTGCCGCCAGCCGTCAGGGAATACTTCATGGCATCCATCAGCGAGAGGCTGGTATTCTCTCCTTCGAAAAGGAAATCGGCAAGGTGTTTCTCCACCAGGTTTTTATAGACGGAATACTCTTCGATCATGCTTCTTCTCCTTCAAAAACAGCGACGGTCTGTTTGGCTTCCTCGATGATGCGCTTGCATTCCCGGTAACGTTCCATGCCGGCCTCATAAGTCTTTATGAGTTCTTCCAGCGTGTTTTCAGGATTCTTGATTTTTTCGACATATCCCTCGAGTTCGCGCAGGGATCTCTCATAGCTTTTCGTATCCGTACTCATCGTTTTTCTTCGCTTTCCGTGACGGCGGTAACCGTACATCGCGCGGTCCCGTCGTAAAACAGTATTCCGTATTCCCCGCCGACGTCCAGGCTGCCGGCGCTGCGCACCGCTTTCCCGTCATCGCCGGTAACGATGGCATAGCCGCCTTCCAGGAGCGCCCGGGGGTCCGAACGCGTGAGATCCAGCTTCAGGCGTTCCAACTCCTGCTCCCTGCCGGTCAAGGCCGCGCGCATCTCGCTTTTCAGGCGGTCGCTCAAACGGGACAGCCGGAGCTCTTCATACATCAGGCGGTTGGTAAGCTGCAGGGTGAGCTGTTCCCGCGCTTTCTCCAGATCGTGGGCCAGTTCCCGGTCATCCGGTACCGCCATCTGGGCGCCGGCTGTCGGGGTGGCGGCGCGGGCATCCGCAACGAAATCGGAGATGGAGAAGTCGATTTCATGGCCGACCGCGGAGATGACCGGCAGCGGGCAGTCGTAGATGGCCCGGGCTAGCGTTTCCTCATTGAAAGCCATCAGGTCTTCGGGAGAGCCCCCGCCCCGGCTGACGATCAGAAGGTCTACGGGTGAGGGATCCAGAGCGCTGATCCGCCGGATCATGCGGGCGATCTCCTCCCCCGCGCCCATACCCTGCACGGGGACCGGGAAAATCAGGACGTCTGTCATCCGGGTTCGTTCCCGGATGATCCGCAGCATATCTTCAACGGCGGCGCCGGTGGCCGAGGTGACCAGGCCGACACGGGCCGGAAAAGCCGGAAGTTTTTTCTTATGGGCCGGATCGAACAGGCCTTCCTTGGCCAGTCGTTCCTTCATCCGTTCAAAGGCGGCCGCGGCAGCCCCCGCGCCGGCTATTTCCAACTGCCGGATGCTGAACTGCAACAGGCCGGTCTTCTTATAGAGCCGGAGCGAGCCGGTCACGATCACTTCATCGCCGACCTTCAGCAGTTCCCGGAGGGACACGGCGGTATCGCGCCAGATCACACAGTCGATCTTGCTGTCCGGATCCGAGAGACTGAGATAGATATGGCCGCTTTGATGGTATTTAACGGAGCTGATCTCGCCGCGGACGACGACGGAACGCAGAAGCGGATCCGTGGTGACGACCCGTTCGATATAGCTGTTCAGCTCCGAAACGCTGACCGGTCTTAAAGCCATACGGAATCACCTCCCAGGTACGCGATCCCGACGGCGTTATCGGAAGCCAGGGCCGGTTCGCTGAATACCAGCCGGACCCCGGCCTTCTTCAGGCGCGGATCTGCAGCCAGAAGCATACGCAAGGTCTGACTGGAAGAAACGCCGCCGGCAAAGAGAAAGTCATCGATGCCTTCTGACGTCTGGATCCGCAGGACCAGGTCGCGGATCGCTTCCGCGAAACGATGAAACACGGAAGCAGCCAGTTCCGCGATCCAGGCCGGATCGCGTTCTTCTTCCGGTACGCCGCAGATCTTGCGGCTGCACCAGGTCTCCAGACCGGAAAGATTCAGCCAGCCGTCCGTTGCTCTCAGGCGCGGCATACTTTTAAGAAGTGTCCCCGGGTCACCGGCAGCAGCCAGCCGGTCCAGTTCTTCTCCTGCCGGAAAAGCAAGTCCCAACGCGACCCCCATGCGGTCGAGGACCTGTCCGAACGCGATATCTTTCGTACCGCCGGCAATGCGGATCTCCCCTTCTTCCCAGAGCAAAGCTTCCGTGGTACCGCCGGAGAAGTGAAAACAACAGAGGCGCTTGGCTGCGGCTAAGGGGGTATGGCGTTTCACGGCCATGATATGCCCTTCCTGGTGCGAAAAAGCCCGGAACGGAACGTCAAACGCCGCGGCCAGGCTCCTGCCTAAAGCCGCGCCGGCATTGAAACAGGGCATATAGGATCCCGCTACCGGCCGCGGGCGCGTCGAAGCGGCTACTACCCGGATGCGGGAAGCCGCTTTCTCCCCTGCCGGCTTTTCAGCAGCCCGGTCATCTTCATCCAGACGCCGGAAGAGTTCTTCCAGCAAGTCCGGAAGCGCGTTTACATGCTGAAAAAGCGCTTCCTGCTGTCTGAGTCCGCGCTTTCCCTCCGCAACGGCCAAAAACCGCCGCACGTCACAGACGATCCTGCCCGTGCGGTCGGTTAAAGCGACCGACGTTTTATAGTTGCTGGTATCGATCCCAAGCGCATACTCAGTCATCGTTCTTCTCACGGACGATCGAACCGAGAATGCCGTTGATATAGGATGGGGAATTTTCTTCCCCATAGCGGTGGGCCAGTTCCACCGCTTCGTTTACCGCTACCGAATCCGGGATCCTTTTCATGAAGAGGATCTCACAGACCGCGAGACGCAGGACCGCCAGATCCGTCTTGGGAATGCGGTTAAGGCTCCAACGCTGGGAATGCCTGGTGATCGCGGCGTCGATCTCCGCGATCTTATTGCAGGCCAGCGAGAAGAGTTCCTCGCAGTATTTCTTATGGGTTCCCAGCTGGACATCCTGAAAGAACTCGTCGTGGCGGTCACTGTCGATCCCGCCGACCAGATCCATACGGTACAGGACCGTCATCATAAATTCCCTGGCTTCTCGTTTCGTCATCTCATTGCTCCCTGAATCGGACTCCCTGAACGTGAATATTGATTTCTTCCGGCGCGCGGCCACTGACAACCTGGACTTCTTCCTTGATCCGGTTCTGTAACTCCCAGGCCAGTTGGGGGATCTCCACCCCAAAGGCCGCGATCACGTAGACGTCGACCGTGACGTGATCGTCCTGCCGCGCGATACGGATGCCGCGTTTGCTGGTGACTTCCCGGCCGGGGATCAGGACCAGACTGCCTAAGACGTCAGCCATGGCACAGACTCCGTCGACGGAAAGCGCCGCTTCGGCGATACAGTAAGTCAATACTTCATCGGACAGGGTCACCTTTCCCTGCAGGTTTTCTAATTTCGTATCCATCGATTCAGTATACCATCAAAGCCGGGATTCCGCAATGCTAACCGCAGCCTAGCCTTTCCGTTTCATGGCGCGCATGATGCCGTAGATGACCCCGTAAGCGACGCCGGCTACCGGCCAGATGATCCAGCTGCGGTCCCAATGGTTGGTGAAAAAGCTATAGCCGAGAAAGATCGCGGTTACCAGCGACCAGTAGATCCCGGAGATCGGCGCCATCTTTTTCGCGTCAGATTTTTCGACGCGGGAATAATCGCCTTCTTCCAACAGGATCTGAAAGCCTCCCCAGATAATGCAAGCCCGGACGATCAGGAAAACGCCGACCGCGATCAGGCAGAGCATGAACGGGATGGAGAGCGCTTCCGCGAATTCATCCTCGGCGAAGAAGAACATGGCGAAGAAGAGCGGCAGGCAGGACAGAATACACAGGATGATGCCGATGATCAGCTGGGTCTGATAAACGGGACGGAACCGTTCCCTCCGTTCCTTGACCATACCGGAAACGCCGTAAACGGTATCGATGGCTTCCTTTTCCAGATATTCAAAGCGGCTGCCGGCAAGACCGGTAAGGATGAATAAAGCGACCGCGGGCGCTACGAACAGAAGAAGGACGACCAGGCCGATCGCCGTCGCCTGATCTTCCGAAAGGGCCAGACGGCCATACTCGGCACCGGCGCCCAGGAAGAGAAGGACAATGGGAGAAAGGATACAAAGAAAGACGCCTAAGGGGACCTGCCGCGCGGAGCGGTTGCGGTGCTCCAGAAAATCCGTCGCTTCTTCCATGGTGACGGTGCGCAAAAGCGTATCTTCCGCGCCGGCTGCCGGTTCCGTTATGGCGACTTCGCCTTGATCGTCCCGCAGGAGATAATCGGTAGTCACTCCGAATATCGTCGCCATGGCGAGGATGCGGTTCATATCGGGAATGGATTGCGCGCTCTCCCATTTGGAGATAGCCTGGCGGCTGACGCCTAACATCTCGGCGAGTTCCTCCTGCGACCAGCCGTTCTGTTTTCTTAAAGTCATAATCTTATCTGCGAGTATCATGGTTTCCTCCTATCCGGACGCCAGCGTTTTGCCTGGCGGTCTGCTGTTGTTTACGGTGCCATCCTACCCGGAATCATCGTGTCATGCCATCAAGTCGGCTTGGAAATTCCGCAACCAATGGTTGCAACTGGCGCTATACAGGGCATTTGGGGGCATTTAGGACCATTTTTTCCATATTTCGGGCTGGTATCCGCAGGTCGCCTGTTTCCCGTTGCGGACGATGGGCAGTAAGAGAACGGCTTCCTGATTTTCAAAAACAGTACGCATTTTGCTCTCCGCCCCCAGGTATGGCAGTAAGGCCTGCAGGTCCTCATCCCGGCAGTTGGGATCGATCAAAGCCTCGATGCCGCCCACGGCCTGGCAGACCGACTGAAATTCGCCGCGGCTCATCTCCTTCTCTTTCAGGTCGATGAACTGGTATTTGATGCGTCGCTCTTTAAAGAAACGCTCTGCTTTTCTGGTATCGGCACTCTTCTTCGTGCCAAAGATCTGGACGTTCATACTTTCACTTTCCTTTTCATCGCAACTGCGGCGGGACATAAGCCTGGATGAAGACGCCGTCTTCCCGGTATTCTTCGGCCTGGATCTCCCCATAACGATGGATACGGGCCAGCCGGGCAGCATCGGCATAAGGGATCGTTGTTTCCAGATACACGCGGGCCTCTTTCAGAACGCGTTCCAAGGTGGAACAAAGCGCCTCTACGCCTTCCCCGGTGCGGACGCTGATGAGAAGGCTCTCCCGCGCCGCCGCGTCCCGGAACAGAAAAGCCTGTCCCTGCCGCTCTTCTTCGCTGAGCAGATCGGCTTTATTAAATACGGTGATCACCGGCTGGTTCTTGATCCCGAGATCGCGGAGCGTTTGATATACGGTCTCCAGATGCAGGGCAAGATCCGGTGAAGAGGCATCGGCCAGGATCAGTATGAGATCCGCGTAGAGCGCTTCCTCCAACGTACTGTGAAAAGCGTCGATCAGCTGGGGCGGCAACTTGTGGATGAAACCGACCGTATCGGTGAAGAGGATCTCCTGGCCGCCGGGCAGGCGCCCGACCCGGGTCGTCGGATCTAAGGTCGCGAACAGTTTGTCTTCCGCCAGGACGTCCGCACCGGTCAGACGGTTTAAGAGGCTGGATTTACCAGCATTGGTGTAACCGACAATGGCACAGACCGGAACCATACTCGTTTGCCGGCGTTTCCGGGTGGTATCACGTACCGTCTTCAGAGCTTTCAGATCAGCGGTCAGTTTACTGATGCGCTGCCGGATCACGCGCCGGTCCGTCTCCAGTTTGGTTTCGCCCGGCCCGCGGGTACCGATACCGCCGCCGAGCCGGGAAAGCCCGGCCCACTGTCCGGTCAGGCGTGTCTTCAGGAATTTTAACTGGGCCATCTCGACCTGGATCTTCCCTTCACGGGTCCGCGCGTGCTGGGCGAAGATGTCGAGGATGAGCATGGTCCGGTCGAGTACTTTACCGGGTACCAGATTCGAAAGATTCCGGTGCTGCGCGGGAGTCAGTTCATCGTCGCACAGGATCCCGCTCGCGCCGACCTCCTCCATCAAAGCTTCCAGTTCTTTGGCTTTTCCCAGCCCCACGTAGGTCGCAGGATTAGGCTTTGGCAGGCTCTGGATCACTTTGATCGCCCAGCTGCCGCCGGCGGTGGCGAGGAGTTCCGCCAGTTCCTCGAGAGAACGTTCCGTCTTTTGCATATCGCCGGTGTTGACGGCAACCAGGACATAGCGTTCTGTCATGTCTTGATTCATAATTCGATCCGTTCGACTGAAATGTTTTTCCCTTCGATATAGAGCTTGGCCAGCGTGACCGGCAAGGCGAAGCGGCGCGGCCCACAGCTGCCCGGGTTCAGGAGTAATGTATTTCCGATCCGTTCTTCCAGATAACGATGGGAATGGCCGAAAACCGCCAGGTCGAAAGGCGTAAGTTCTGAGGGTAAACCATTCCGGTAATGGGAAAGACATATCTTCAACCCGAAGGCTTCCGTGGTCAGGGTATAGGGGATCCCGTCCGCCCACCAACCGTCATTATTGCCTCGGCAGCATCGCACCGGTGCCAGGGATTTTAATTCCTCCAAAACCTGCGGCTGGCAAAAATCGCCAGCATGCAGGATCAGGTCGCAAGTCTTTAATTGTTCTTTCAGCTCCGGCCGGATCAGGCCGTGCGTATCTGCGATAATGCCGATCGTCTTCATGTTAAATCTTCTGCTCCTATTTCACTATAGTCGGTATCGAGCGCGATCTGGAAGGTCAGATCCGGATAACGTTGGGTAAGTTCCTTCTCGATCTTAGCCAAGACTGCCCGGCGGCTTGGCGCGTCAAAGCTGACGATGACGTCAAAACGGACGCTTTGGGAACTCTTATTATAATAGAATCCGTGCATCTGGATCACATGCTCATGCGCCAGGACCTGTTTCCCGATCTCGTTGCGCAAGGCGATCGCTTCCGGATCACGGGTATTAACGGAGTAAACGCCGATCGCGGTCAGCAGCACGTCGTGCTTCTGGTAAACGGCGATCTGGATCTCACGGTTCAGGCGGTCACAGTCGTCAGCGGTGAACGTATCCGGGACTTCGATATGGAGAGATCCCGTATGGCGGTCCGGGCCGTAATTATTGAGGACGAGATCGTAAGCCCCTTGTACGCCGGGGAAAGCTGTCACGGTCTTCTTAATATCCAGTACCAGTTGCGCTTCCGCGCGTTCCCCGAGAATTTTGGAGATGGTCTCCCGCAGCATCTCAATACCGGCTTTGATGATCACCAGGGAGATCAGAGCGCCGAGCCAGGCTTCCAGGGAAACGTGGAAAAAGGTAAAGATCAGCGCCGCGACCAGCGTCGAAGCGCTGATGACGGAATCGAGACGGGCGTCTTCGCCGGAATTGACCAGGGAATCGGAATTCACCTTCTCCCCGACTCCTTTCACGTAACGGCCCAGGATAAGTTTGACGACGACGGCCGCGGCGACAATGATCAGCGAGGCCACGGAATAATCCGGAACTTCCGGCGTGATGATCTTTTTTACCGATTCGGTAAGCGAGGTAATGCCGGCGTAGAGCACGATCACGGAAATGATCATAGCCGAGAGGTATTCCACTCGCCCATAGCCGAAGGGATGCTTACGGTCCGCTTCCTTACCAGCCAGTTTGGTGCCGATGATGGTGATGACCGAAGATGCGGCATCGGATAAATTGTTGACCGCATCCATGACGATGGCGATCGAATGAGAGGCCAGGCCGATCACCGCTTTAAAAGCAGCCAGAAGCAGATTAGCCAGGATGCCGATGATGCTGGTCTTGATTATGACGCGGTCACGTTTGGTATCTTCCATCTGTTTTCTTCCTTTCCGGAGTTTGGTAGCTGCGGTTATTCTTTCAGGAAAAGCGCGAACAAGAGCTCGTCAGCGAAGAGGACGTCATCCTATCGCAGCCATGACATATCGCGCTCCATCTTGTCTTCCAGAATGCGGACGATGGCCGCCAGGCCAGCTTCATCTTCCGCGGAAAAACGATCGTATACGGGACTGTCGATATCCAGCACGCCGATCACCTTCGCTTCCGCGTCGCGGGCGTGCAGCGGCAGCACGATCTCGGAATTGGAAGCGCTGTCGCAGGCGATATGGCCCGGGAAAGCGTGGACGTCAGCGACCCGTTGTACCCGGTCTTCCGCCAGACAAGTGCCGCAGACACCCTTGCCATACGGAATACGGATACAGGCTGGCTTGCCTTGGAAGGGTCCGAGCAACAGGTCGTCTCCCTGTCGCAGATAGAATCCCGCCCAATTCAGTTCGCTTAATCCATCATAGAGGATAGCGGCCGTATTGGCAAGCAAAGGAAGCAGATTTGCTTCTTCTTCCGCGAACGCCGCAACCTGTTTTCCCATCAAAGCATAATCGTTCATCTCGTATCCTCCTCTTTCCCTTTATAAACGGGCGCGGATCTCCTCGCCGACTTCATAAAGGCGTTCCTTTAATTCCAAAGCCGATATGCGGATCGCGCCGCTGGCAAAGACGTTCATCTGTTCCAGGCGGTCGGAAGTGGCAACCGTCATCTGCTCTTTGCGGGCCCGGGCAAAAGCCAGCTTCTCGATATAGGAATCCGCGGTTTCATTTTCCCCGGTGAAGACCACTTCCACGCCCAGGACTTCTTCCTGCGTAGCGATGCGCCCTTTATTGCGATAGGCGTCAAAGACGAGGATGACGTGTTCTCCGGTATAAGCGCCATAATCGGCGAGCAGTTCTGTCAGCCGGTCCCGGGCGGCGCCGATGTCGGAAGCGGCTAAAGTCTTCAGGTCTTCCCAGCGGAAAATGACGTTATAACCATCGACGACCAGGACCTTCGCGCCGACGGAACGGTTGATGCCCTTCTCATTCCCTTTATATACGGTATCGTCCTTGTGACGGATGATCCGGACGGCCTTCCCCGCATCGCGATTGCGTTTCCCGTAAGTCCGCTCAAAAATGGCTTCCAGTTTCTTCAGCGAATAGTCCCGGTTGCTGCCTGCATTTACCGGTTTCCGGCTTTCCGGCTGGTCCGGTTTGAGACGGAACGGCAGATGCATGGCCTGGTCGGCTTCCTGCCAGGAAAGATAGACGGCGGCGCCGCCGCGACAGAAGACGGAACCGGCCGGCTCCCGGACGTCGCGCGCGGGATCGTAACCGCTTAAGGCCATGATCTCCGCCGCGTTGTGGCAGGCCCGGTAGCCGCATTCGGTCAGGTCGAGATCGCCGTCTCCGGAAGTAGCCGCCTGGAATACCGGCAGATAATCCATGCTTTCGCTGACGGGTACGATCCCGCCTAAAAGCGCGTAACCGGCGTTCGTTTCCCGGTGATCGACCTCAGCGTGCATGCGTTCGAGGTCACTTATGATACGGCCGCTGCGTTCTTCCGGAACCGTCATGGTGAAGCGGTAATATGGTTCCAGCAGGATATTCTCGGCTTTCATCAGGCCTTGCCGGTAGGCGCGCAGCGTCGCTTCCCGGAAATCGCCGCCTTCCATGTGTTTGACGTGCTCTCGCCCGGCGATCAAAGTGAACCGGACGTCGGTCAGCGGGGCCCCGGTGAGAACACCCTTTAAAGCATGGTCAGCCAGAGTGGTTAGAACTGCGCTTTGACGGTTGCTATCCAGGTCGTCGGTCGAGAGCGCCGTAGTGATCTCGATGCCGCTGCCGCGCGGGAGCGGCTCCAGGAGCAGATGGACTTCCGCATAATGCCGCAGCGGCTCGAAGTGGCCGGCGCCTTCCGCCGGAGCCGCAATGGTTTCCAGATAAGCGACAGCCGCCGGTGAGAAATCCGCTTGTAAGCCATAGCGGCGCGCCAACAGATCCCGGATGAGGTCTTTTTGAACTTCGCCCCGCAGCGCGAGCGTGATCTCCTGCGCTTCTTCCTGATAGCAAGGGGCGATTTCCGGCAGTTCTTCCGCGAGTTCGAGAATCTTTTTATAAACGGGAAAAGGATCCGTCCCGGCCGGCAGGCGCAGCTTGCAGGCTACGGATGGGGCCGGTTCCGGTTTTTCGTCGTCTTCGTATCCCAGGCCTTGTCCGGCGAAGGTATGATTAAGCCCGGTCAGCGTACAGCAGGTCCCTGCTTCCACGGTTTCCAGACTGATGGACCGCATCGCCGTATAGCGGCGGATGGAAGTGATCTTCTCGCCGTTTATCTCACTCCTGGCCTGCAGGCAGCCACCGGTGATTTTAACGTGCGTCAGGCGCGTTCCCTTTTCATCGCGGGAGATCTTATAGACCCGTGCGCCAAAGGTTTCCGGATAGTCCAAGACCGGCCCGTAAGCGACGATCGCGTCCAGGAGCGGCGCGATGCCCTCTCCCCGTAAAGCGGCTCCGCTATAGGCCGGAACGAGGTGGGACTGACCGACCAGCATCGCCAGATCCCGGGGGCTGAAGGCCTCTTTCTCGGTATAGATCGCCAGCGCTTTTTCGGAAGACAGCGCGACCTGTTCCGGTTCACAGGCGGCGGGATCAAAGAGCACCCGGGGATCGAGCGCATTCCAGGCTTTCCGGACTGCCCCTGCGTCGTAACCGGCCAGGTCCGTCTTATTGATAAATAAAATCGTGGGGATGCGACGGGCTTTGAGCTCGGAAAAAAGACGCCGGGTGTAACCGGAGATACGCCGGCTGCCATCTACGACCAGTACCGCCAGATCCAGGATCCCCAGGCAGCGGGAGGCTTCTCCCTTCAGGTCGGTATGGCCGGGCGTATCGAGTAAGGTAATGGAACGGCCTTTCCACACGAGATCAGCCTGCTGGGCAAAGACCGTAATGCCGCGGCGCCGTTCGATCTCATCAAAATCAAGAAGGGCATCACCGTGATCGACTCTTCCGACCTTCCTGGTGATGCCGCATTGGAATGCTATTTGTTCGGAAAGAGTGGTTTTGCCGGCATCTACATGAGCCAGGATGCCGATGTTCAGCCTTTTACTCTTCATCCTCGCCCTTTTCTTCTTCCGTCTCCGGCAGAATGGTCAGCTTGATCGTCTCGATCCGTCGTTCTTTAACGGAGAGAACGGTCATCTGATAATTGCGATAGGTAACCGTACGTTCCTCCTCCTCTTCGCCCGGGATCTCCCCCAGCAATTCGATAACGAGCCCGCCGATGGTTTCGCTGTTCTCGGAAACGAGTTCTGTTCCCAGTTCTTCATTGATGTCGTCCAGATAGGTCTTCCCGTTTATGATATAGGTAGAATCATCCTGTTTTTTGATGGTCTCCTCTTCCTCATCGTATTCATCGTCGATCTCGCCCATGACTTCTTCAATGATGTCTTCCATGGTCACGATGCCGCTGAAACCGCCGTATTCGTCGATCAGGATGGCGATGTGTTGCTTTTCGCGTTGCAATTCAAAGAACAGCGCGTCGATATTCTTGGTCTCGGGCACAAAATAAGGCGCGCGCAGGATGGAGCGGATATCGACGTTCTCGAATCCGGTCTCCCGGGCTTTGATCAGGTAGTCCTTAATATGCAGGATACCGATGATATTGTCGGATTCGTCTTCACAGACCGGAACGCGCGAATAACGGAGTTCCAGGAATTCATCCAGATATTCTTCCGGCGGGTCATTGATATCGATCAGGAAGACGTCGGTACGCGGCGTCATGATCTCATAGGCGAGTTCGTCGTCAAATTCGAAGATGCTGTTGATCATCTTCTTGCCTTCT
>JAFRYQ010000211.1 GCA_017437565.1 Bacillota bacterium | reverse complement strand
CTACAAGTGCTGCTCTTTCCATGGCTCTTACGAAGATTTCGAGTACATCATAAACGACTACGACTGGGACATGGTGCAGATCCAGTACAACTTCATGGACGTGGAAAACCAGGCCGGCACCAAGGGCCTGGAGCTGGCGGGCCGGCTGGGCATCCCGGTGGTCATCATGGAGGGCCTGTTGGGCGGCCGCCTGGCCAAGGCCCCGGACAACGTGCAGGCGCTCTACGACGCCTTCCCGGTGAAGCGCACGGCGGTGGAATGGGCGTTCCGCTGGCTGTGCAACCATCCCGAGGTGGCCACGGTGCTGTCCGGCTGCAATGAGGCGGAGCAGATCGACGACAACCTGCGCATCTTCGACACCGTGGAGCCCAACATCATGACCGAGGACGAGCTCAAGCTGATGGACGACGTGCGCGCGGCCTACATCGCCCGCACCAAGATCGGCTGCACCGGCTGCCGCTACTGCATGCCCTGTCCCAACGGCGTGAACATCCCCGGCGTGTTCTCCGTGTGGAACGACACCTCGCTCTACGGCGGCGACCCGAAGGACAACTGGGGCTTTAAGGCCATCCTGCGGGACGGCGCGACGCCGGACAAGTGCGTCCAGTGCGGCGCCTGCGAGGCCGCCTGCCCGCAGCACCTGAACATCATCGAGAGCCTGCAGATCGCCTGGAAAGACATCGGCATGGCCTGACGAACCGCTGCGCCGAACGCGTAAAAAGACGACCGGATGAGAGAACCCGGCCGTCTTTCTTAATGGGGCAAAAGTGATTCCCCACTTCGTCTACACTTGTCGATGTTGACGAAGTGGCATACTAATGATGTCTCCTGCTCGATGATAGTTAATAACATTTAAAGCCGGAAACTTAATGCATGGAAGATTATAATACTCCCGATTCGAGTATTTCTATTCTTGGAACATCACAATCTATCTCCATCAACGCCCCGGTAGGAAGTATAGTCATAGGAGTTCTGTGAATGTAATCCACGTTTTCCAATATGACCATATCCGGTCTGTGTACTTCCTTACATATAACCTTTATGATTGTTTCCTCACTGTCCTCATCCAGAGGGCCCGTAATCACAGCTTTAGCCTTATCAAATACTCCAGCCGCAGCAAACGCACGAAGTTCATGTAAACCGGCTAATTTACTGCCGTAAATACTTCCATGTTCCAATGCAATAATGGAATCTTCCCAAATATCAGGACCCGGGAAATACTTCGTCCCCATTATCTGCCACAAAGGACCTCCGCAGACCGCGATAACATAGCCTCTGACTTTTCCCGATCCCTGTAATACTTTGTAGCCGGTTCCGGGTGTCCAGTGAATCATATCTTTCGGATCCTCAATCTCATCATTATCCGGAAAGCGTTCATATTGCACTTCTTTCAGTCCTTCTTTGATTGTGTAGGTGGTATTCCAATCAATAGGCGTGTTCTTTTCCGCTGGTTTTATCTCGCCTATAACCTCATTTGAAAACAATATCCGTCTAATTGCCTCTTCCGTATACTCATCAAGTTTCCCGGGCTGTGCGAGCGGGGTCAGAACAGAGGGGCCGTAATAAGCACGAACGCCTGCATATGCAAAAACAGCCATCCATGTAGCAATATCGGAAAAACCCATAAATACCTTTGGATGATCATGAATGACCTGCGGATCGATATACGGAAGAACGCGATAGGAATCGTCTCCACCCAAATTGCAGATAATCCCTTTGATGGAATCATTCTTCAAAGCCCACATCAGATCCTCGGCTCTTTTCTCGGGATGCTCATAAAGGTACTCGCTTCCACGAAGCGCATTAGGTGTTTCAACCACTTTTACATGAAAGATTTTTTCGAATCTTCTTTTACCCAGCAGATACCTGGGGAGCATATCTTCATCTCCGGCACGACCACTTGAAATCGAAAGAAATGCTATAGTATCGCCCTCGTTCAATTTTGATGGAATGATCAGTTTCTTCATCACGCTTCTCCCATATATTCTGGACTTGTCGTTAGTTCATTAATATTGAAAGGTACTCGTACTGAACTTATTCCTTATCATCTCATTGATCCTGCGCCTGCACGGCGGTGAAGGCCACCGTGGTCACGATGTCCTCCACGCTGCAGCCCCGGGAGAGATCGTTGCAGGGCTTCGCCAGGCCCTGCAGCACGGCGATGGCGTTCGCCCCCGCAAAGCGCTGAGCGATCTTATAGCCGATGTTGCCCGCCTGCAGGTCGGGGAAAATGAGCACGTTGGCGCGCCCGGCCACCGGGCTATCCGGCGCCTTCAGCGCGGCGACCTCCGGCACCAGCGCCGCGTCCAGCTGCAGTTCGCCGTCCAGCTGCAGCTCGGGCGCCATCTCCTGCGCCAGGGCGGTGGCCTCGACCACCTTGGTCACCAGCTCGTGCCTGGCGCTGCCCTTGGTGGAGAACGACAGCAGAGCCACCCGCGGCTCCTCGAAGCCGCACAGCGTGCGCGCCGATTCGGCCGCCGCCACCGCGATGCCGGCCAGCTCCTCCGCCGTGGGGCATGTCATGACCACGCAATCGGAAAACACCAGCACGCCGTTTTCACCCACGTCCGGGTTCGGGCATTCGATGATGAAGCAGGAGGACACCGACTTCATGCCCGGCCTGGTCCTGATGATCTGCAGCGCCGGGCGCAGCATGTCGCCCGTGGAATGCACCGCGCCGGAGACGAGGCCGTCCGCGTCGCCCAGCTTGACCATCATCATGCCGAAATACATGGGATCCAGCGCCAGCTTTGCCGCCTGCTCCTCCGTCAGCCCCTTGGCCTTGCGCAATTCATACAGCGCGCCCGCATAATCCGTCCTCCTGGCGCTGAGCGCGGGATCGATGATCTCGATGCCGCCGATCGCCGCGCCCGTCTGGGCTGCCGCCGCCCGGATCTTTTCCTCGCTGCCCAGCAGCACCGGCTCCGCCAGCCCTTCCCGGCGGAGGATCGCCGCCGCCTGTACGGTGCGCGGCTCGTCGCCCTCCGGCAATACGATGCGCTTCACATCCAACTTCGCCTTTTCCTTCACCTTTTCGGCAATGCTCATTTTCATTTCCCTCGCATCATAGAATACATACTGTCCCGCCTTTTATATTACCACATTCCGGGAAAAATGTCATCCCGCGATTGATCGAAATTCTCCTTATGCTTTCCACCGCCTGTCGACAAGCTGTGCACCGTCCGTCAACAGCCTGTCCACAGGCTCTTTTTCGGCTTGTTTTATACCCCAAAAATCATCGCTTTTTCATGAGATAAATAATATTGTAGAAACTCACTTTTTCCGATTCATTTCTTTGGGAAATCCGCGCCGAAAAGTTTTAGGCCGTTTTCTCGCCTGTTCATCCTCTTTTTCTCTTGCGCGGCGCCGTTTTTTCTGGTATCATTTATGAGCAATTCTCTGGAGTTATGCACAGCCTTCGTCCACAATTTCCACATCTTGTGGAAAAGGTTGTGGAT
>JAFRYQ010000210.1 GCA_017437565.1 Bacillota bacterium | reverse complement strand
GGGTCTTCTCCTTCGGGGATGGCATAAACGCCGTTTCCGGCATCGCTGTTCCCGGTTCCGCCACTTCCAGGCGCGTTATTTCCGGCTGTGTTGTCCCCGGGGCGGCCCATTGGCCCACCCGGGTGCCCGCCCGCAAAGATTCCCTGCAGCGGGAACTGACCGTCGTTTTCCGCCAGCACGGCAAGGATCTCATCCGCCGAACGGATCTTGCTGACGTAGTTGGCGGTGTTGATGATCCCCATCAGCAGGGTGAGGACGATCGCCACGGCCAGGATCGTATAGATACAGACTCGTTTACGTAGTTTTTTAACCATCTTAAATCACTGTTCGATCGCTTGGATCGCGATCCAACCTACTCTTTTTCTTCCGCTTCTGCCAACAGATAGCCGATGCCGCGGGCGGCTTTGATTTGCACGTGGGCGCCGAGCCCGGCGATCTTCTTGCGCAAGCCGGAGATATTCACCCAGACGACGTTGATCTCGGCGTCGCTGTCGTAGCCCCAGACCTTTTCCATGAAGCGCTCGGTCGGAATGACCTGTAGCGGGCTGGTGAGCAGCATCTCCATGATCTGGTATTCCTTATTCGCGAGACGCAGTTCGCCGCCCGGCCCTTGCAGCATGGCGTCCGACCGCCGGAGCGTCAGGTCGTTGAAACGCAGGACCGGATCGGTCATCTCCGGCTGGCGGCGGGTGATAGCGCGGATCCGGGCCATCAGTTCCTTCAGGGAGAAGGGCTTGGTCAGATAATCGTCAGCGCCGCTGTCCAGACCTTCCACGCGATCGTCGATCTGGCTCTTCGCGGTCAGAAGCAGGACCGGCAAAGTGCTGCCGGCGGCGCGGATCGTCCGCAGCACGGTGAGCCCGTCTACTTCCGGCATCATGATATCCAGAATGGCAGCGTCGTATTCGCCGCTTTCCAGGTAGTTTAAGGCTTCACGGCCATCGTAGACCGCGTCGACCGAGTAGTTATTATGCTGCAGCATGGTAACAAGCGCATCCGAAAGCATACGCTCGTCTTCCGCAAGTAAAAGACGCATGTGGACCTCCGTTTTCTTCATTTGGTTTATTTTCGCACGATGACGCGGGTAAAACAAGAAAAAAATATGGCGTGAATTCCCAGGCGGCGAATGGAACAGAAACCCGCCTCTGGCCCGGCTGGTTTTTTCTGGTGGCAAGACTTGCTCTTCCGTGTTAAAATGGCATCATGGTGAAGAATATCTTACTGACGATGGAATATGACGGCAGCGCCTTTCATGGCTGGCAGGAGCAAGAAGGTCTGCGGACCGTGCAGGGTGAGATCCAGGAAGCGCTCTTCCAGGTGACCGGTCAAAGCATCCGGGTCGCCGGCACCAGCCGCACGGACGCGGGGGTGCACGCGAAGGGACAGTGCTGCTCGTTCAAAGCGGATCTTGGCATCCCGACGGAGCGCCTGCCAAGAGCGCTGAACAATATCCTCTCCGGAGGACGTTACGGGGCAGGGAGCAAGATCGGCGCGATCCGCGTACTGGCGGCGACGGAGATGGCGGAGGATTTTCACGCCCGCTTCAACTGCGTGGGGAAGACCTATAAATATCTGCTCAGCTGCGCCGAACCGAGCGTGTTTACCCGGGACCGCTGCTATTATGTGGACGGGCCGCTCAACGCCGAAGCCATGAAAAAAGCGGCTTCCTATATTGTCGGGACGCATGACTTCGCCTGTTTCCAATCAGCGGGCGGAACGCCGCGCGAATCGACAGTGCGGACAGTCACCGGACTCGATATCGACACCTATTACGACGATATGGTCATCGCCGTGACCGGGGACGGGTTCCTCTATAATATGGTACGGATCATCGTCGGGACTTTGATCGAGGTCGGACAGGGGAAACGTGATCCGGAAAGCCTTCCGGACACTTTAGCCAGCCTCGACCGCAGCCGGGCCGGGCATACGGCGCCGGCGCACGGGCTCTATTTGGACGAGATCTATTTCAGCGGTGCTTTCGCGGACGCGGAACCGGATCAGGACGGGCCAAGAGAAGCGCACCCGAGTGAGTCAGATAAGTCGCTGTCGGAAGACGGCGATCGAACATAAAACAATTGAGGAGTAATCTATGAGCGAAGAGAAGAAGGATCAGGTGCTGCCGCAGAGACGTCCGAGCTGGGATGAGTATTTCATGCAGATGGCGGAGCTGACGGCGACGCGGTCGACCTGCCTCCGGCGGAACGTCGGGGCGGTCATCGTCCAGAACCGGCACATCATTGCCACCGGCTATAATGGGGCGCCGCGCGGGCTCGCGCACTGTGTGGAATTGGGTGGCTGTCTGCGGGAAAAGCTGGGCGTTCCTTCGGGGGAACGGCATGAGCTCTGCCGGGCCCTGCACGCGGAGCAGAACGCGATCATTCAGGCGGCGACGCTCGGACACAGCATCGAAGGCGGGTCGATCTACATCACCCACCAGCCCTGTGCGATCTGCGCGAAAATGATCATCAATGCCGGCATCGACCGGATCGTGGTTAAAGAAGGATATCCAGATGAGTTGGCGGTTTCGCTGTTAGAGGAAGCCGGCAAGCGCATCATTTTGCTGAAGGAAACGGAGAAGAAAAGCCGCGCCTGAACGGTAGACGCGTGGCTGAGAGAGGCCGGAGCTGCAAAGCATGGATGAGATCGATTTATACTTTTCCGACCTGCTGTTCGTGTTCGCAATAGCGTTTGCGGTTGCGTTTTTCACGACGCCGGTGAGCATGTGGATCGCGCGGAAGATCGGGGCAATCGACGTTCCCCGGGATTCCCGCCGCATGCATCAAAGAATCCTGCCCCGTTTTGGCGGTATGGCCATCTTCCTCGGTACGGTGGTTGCCACTCTGATCCGCGAGGGGGAGAACGAACAGATCCGCGTCGCGCTTCTGGGCGGTGTTTTGATGTACGCTTTGGGCGTTTGGGACGATTTGAAGGACCTGAAGCCCTGGGTGAAGTTCTCCTGTCAGACGGCGATTGCGATCTTAATGTTCGCGCTGGGCCTGCGCATTACGTTCATCACCAACTATTTCGTCGGCGGGCACTGGAATTTCGGTATCGTCATGTGCTTCCTGGTGACGGTATTCTGGATCGTCGGTATCACCAATACCATCAACCTGATCGACGGCCTCGACGGCCTGGCGGCGGGCATTTCCGCCATTGCCGCTTTATCCATGGCTTACGTTGCCTATATCCGCGGCAGCATCGGCGGCATGACCACGGTCTGTATTGCTTTGATGGCGCTGGCCGGGGCTTGCAGCGGTTTCCTGCCCTTTAACTTCTCTCCGGCTAAGACCATCATGGGCGATGGCGGCGCGCTGTTCCTCGGCTATATGATCGCCATCATGGCCGTCATCAGTCCCTTACGCCGGTCGACCGTCATCGCGGCGGTGGTGCCGGTCATGGCGCTGGCGATTCCGATCTTTGATACGTCATTCGCGATCATCCGCCGCATGGTAAACCACCAGGGCATTATGACCGCAGATAAGGAACACCTGCATCACCGGCTCATGGAATCCGGTTACGGACAGCGGCGCGCCGTGCTCATGCTGTACGGTATCAGCGGCATCATGGGGGTGGCTTCGATCCTCGTCAGCCGCGACCTGGTGAAAGAAGCCGTGGTGCTTTCTCTCATCGCGGTAGTCTATCTCTACGTCTTCCTGACTGACCCCAACCACAAGACGATGAGCGCCAAAGGCCGCCAGGCCGAAGCTCAGCGGAAAGCAGCGGAGGCCGCGAAGGCGGCGAAAGCGGCGGAACGGGATCGTGCTATCCGTGAAGCGATCGCTCAGGTAGCGGCGCGGACGATTCACCGGGAACCGGTCGCGGAGACCTCGCCGGAAGCAACGGAGGCCGCGCTGGAGATGGTGGCAAGCGATACGGCAGAAATGGAAGCGGAAGACGCACCGGAGATCAAAGCGGACGCGCCGGAACCAACCGGAACTGTGAATAAAGAAAGTGAAGAGGGAACGACAGAATAAAGGACTGATTTATGGAGCAGACAGTTACGCTGAACAAGCGCGAACTGAATAAAAAGCTTCTGAAGATCGCCCTGCCAATTTCGGTGCAGGGCGTTGTTTCGGCTACCCTTACCATGGTCGACACCTTCATGGTCGGCATGTTGGGCGAGACCGAGGTCGCGGCGGTCGGGGTCGCTTCACAGATGTTCATGATCCACTTCATGATCGCCTTTGGGCTCTGCGGCGGGACGGCGACCTTTGTTGCCCAATTCTATGGCACGGGGGATAAGCCGAACATCCGCAAGAGCATCGGTTTTGTCATAACGGTGCTCATGGGCATCGGGATCCTCTTCTTTACGGCGGTCATGCTCTATGGCCGGCAGATCCTGGGCTTCTACTCCCACGACCCGGCGGTCGTGGATCTATCCTATAGATACATCCGCGTCTGTGCCGTGGCCTTCCTGATGATCGCGATCGCGCAGCCGATGTCCATGGGCACCAAGACCACGCAACAGACGCGCGTGCCGATGGTGACCAGCTGGGCGGTCTTTACGATCAATATCATCGTGAACTACGTGCTGATCTTCGGGAAGTTCGGCTTTCCCAAGCTCGGGGTCATCGGCGCGGCGATCGGGACCGTGGCAGCCCGTGCCTGCGAGATGTCGGTCTACCTCATCTTTGTGGCCAGCCGCCGCAATTATTTCCGGGGTTCGCTGCGGAGTTATTTCGGATGGAGCCGGGAATTTGTGATGCGGGTGATCCGCAACGCGGCGCCGACCACCGGCAACGAATTCTTATGGGGGCTTGGTCAGACGATGTACGTAGCGGCCTTTAACCGCATCGGCACCACCCAGTTCGCGGCTTACGAAGCGGCGAGCGCCATCGCCAATATCTTTTCGTTCGCGGCCTTCAGCGTCGGCGACGCGACGCTCATCATGGTCGGCCAGAAGTTGGGCGAGGGGAAGAAGGAAGAAGCCTGGGAGATCAGTAAGCACCTGATCAAAGTCGGCGTCATCGTCGGGGCGATCGCGGGAGGCCTGATCATCCTGACCGCGCGTCCCATGTCGCAGATCTTCCGTTTGACCGATCTCGGCAAGCATTACGTCTTCTGGCTGCTGGTGGTCCTCGGTCTCTCGAATCCGCTCTCGCAGTATAACGGAATGCAGATCACCGGGAATCTGCGCGGCGGCGGCGATACCCGCTTTGCCATGATCGCCGAATCCTCCTGTGTCTGGCTGGTGGCGGTCCCGATGGCTTTCCTGGCGGCTGTCCCCTTACACCTTTCCATCGTCTGGGCTTACGTCCTGACCCGCATGGAAGACGTCGTGAAGTTCTTTATCCTCACCTGGCGTTGGCTCTCCAAGAAGTGGCTGAATAACGTGATCTCCGGGCTGTAGGAACGCGGGCCGGCAGCGAACGAATCTCATAAAAGTTTAAAAAAGTTCCCTGATCACGTTTTTGGTCAGGGAACTCTTGCATTTTGACGGAAATAAAACGAGCGGCCATGGCGGCCGCTCGTGGAAGATTAAAGTGGGTCATGCCGGCCGGCAAAGCCGGCGACAGGCGTCAGGCTTCGTTCACGTGCTTGCCGGTCATGTGTTCCGGTACCAGGGCAAACATAAAGGTCGTCTTACCGGACGTAGCGATTTCATGCTCGATATATTCTTCATCATCAAAGAACTGATAGGAAAGCTTGCGGCAGATGTCGTAGACTTTTTCCCGGTCCTCTACGACCTCGATATGGCCGAAGATGATGACGCTGTCAAAATCCAGGCCGCGCTTTCCTTCAATCTGATAGCCGTCGCTCAGCACGCAGTAAGAAGCTTTCGGGTGCTTCTTCATGGCGTCGATCTTATGGCCGCGCATATTGCTGTGGAAGTAGAGCTTGCCGTCTTCTTCGTTATAATAGTGGTTGGTCGGGGAGACATAGGGGTAGTCGTCGTCACCGAGCAAAGCCAGAAAGCCGCGCAGTTGGGTCTTCAGCAGGGCGATGCAGTCTTCCTTCGGGATCGCTTGTTTAAAGCGGGTGATCTCACGGAACATAGGATCCTCTCTTTCTATACGACTGATTCTACAGGTTGATCTCGCCTTCGGCCAGGATCACGGCGCGGCCGCCGACTTTGATGGAAACGGCGCCGGTTTCCGGATCCTCGGTGATGGAAGTCATGATCACGGAAGGGCGGTTCATCGCTTCGCCCTGCACGATCTTCAGCCGGGCCGGGGCTTTGATTTTGCCGGTCAGATAGAGGTAATAGGTGAGGGCGCCGTTGGACGTGCCGGTCGCGGCTTCCTCATCGATGTCATAGAGCGGCGCGAAATTGCGGCAATGGCAGGTGACGCCTTCCGCCGCGTCCAGCGTGAAGGCGTGGACGCCGGTGACCTTATATTTCGCGGAAAGGTCGGAGAGCAGCTTCATATCCGGAGCCAGATTCGCCAGTTCTTCGCGGCTGCCGACCGGCATCATGATGTCGGGAAGGCCCGTCGAGATCAGGTAGGGATTGAGACCGATGCTTTGATCGTATTCGGAGCCCATGATGTCGTAGAGACGGTCGAGCTCAACGATGTCCTCCATCTTGGCGATCAGCACCGGGGAGGCCATATCCATCATCACGAAGCCGTCTTTTACGTCGGCTCCGACGGCTATTTTATCGCCGTATTTTTTGACGCACGAAATAAGGAAGTCCTCGTCTTCGACCGCAGCGGTACCGAGTATCACCCGGTCGATACCGGCTGAAATATACTTTTCAACGGTCTCTTCGCTTCTGACGCCGCCGCCCACCTCGCAGAAAAGCCCGCTTTGCTCCTTTATGGCGCAAACGACTTCAAAATTGGGGGTCGAGCCGTATTTCGCACCCTCGAGGTCGACTATGTGGACGTGCGAAGCTCCCTGCTTTTTGAAGTCGAGGGCTATCTCGGGCGGGTTATCGGAATAGACCGTCATTTCATCGTATCTGCCCTTATAGAGCCTTACCGCCTTTTTTTCAAAAAGGTCTATCGCGGGGAAAATTATCATAAGCTTCCCTCCTCGCAAAAGGCTTTAAGGATACGAAGGCCGACTTCGCCGCTTTTTTCGGGGTGGAACTGGCAGCCGAAAACGTTGTCTTTCGCTGCCGATGCGGTGACTTTTGCGCCGTAATCGGTAACGGCGATAACGCTGTCTTCGCAATCCGCAGCGTAATATGAATGGACGAAATAGACGAAATCGCCCTCGTCTATATATTTGAAGAGCCTGTTTTTTTCGACTGTAAAATGAAGAGAGTTCCAGCCCATCTGAGGTATTTTGAAGCCCTTTGGGACTATATCGGAAAGCGGACGCACGCTGCCTTTCAGAAGCGAGAGGCCTTCATATTCTCCGAACTCGAAGCTCTTTTCAAAAAGGAGCTGCATGCCGAGGCATATTCCCAGAAGAGGCTTTCCCACTGCCGCTTCGGCTTTGACGGCGTCCCACATGCCGGTACTGCGTAGCTTTTCCGCCGCGTCGCGAAACGCGCCGACGCCCGGGAGGATCAGCTTATCGGCTTCCCTAAGCAAGGCGGGATCGGAAACGACCTCTGCGTCGGCTCCGATGTATTTAAGCGAGCTTAAAATGGAAAACAGATTCCCGACGCCGTAATCAACAACAGCTATCATCACAGCACTCCCTTTGTGGACGGAATATCGTTTTTGAACGCTTCGTCTATGCTGACGGCTTCTTTAAGAGCTCGGGAAACGCTCTTGAAAACGCCCTCTAT
>JAFRYQ010000209.1 GCA_017437565.1 Bacillota bacterium | reverse complement strand
TTTGATGCGACTGTCCTTCTGCAGCCAAGGGGAGAGGACGATCATCATGGCATGAGCTCCCCAAAACTAGGTGTCGTATTTGCCCGAGGACACGATTTTTCTTTTGCGGTCTAAAAAAGCACCAATTTGCAGAATTTCTTTGATTTCGTGTCCTCAGCCAGTCTCAAGCCGACTTATGTTTGCTTGACCGACCGTCCACGCCCACCAACTGTCAGGCAGGCTTCAGAAGGACCTGCAGCCAGCGGTGGGACGTTCGGAGCAGACCAAACCGTTATTGCCAAATACATGTAAGGTAATTTACACCTAAATCTGGACTTGATTGGAATTGACGCCCAAAAGTACATTTTATCTTGCCATGCCCCTGAAAAATAGGCCTTGCCATTATGGCGCCGGGGACATGAAAAAATCCGGGCAGATGCGCCGCTTTTTCGCGGAATCTGCCCGGATCTGGATTTTGTTCAAACAGGAGTTGCCGGACTCCTGAAGCAAGGCTAAAAGCCAACTGCTAGAAGCTGTGACCGCCTCCGCCGACGGAGCCGCCCCCACCGCCGGAAAAGCCGCCGCCGGAGAAACCGCCGCCCGAGAAGCCGCCCCGGCCACCATGGCCGCCGCTCGATTCCACGTGGGTGTAGGTCCGCTCCTTGATGAGCTGGGAGCTCACCACGACGGCCGCCGCGGAACCGGCCGCGGCCGCCACCGGCGTCGCGACTTTGACAGCGCGCGCGTTTTTCGCCCTTTGCCGGAGCACGATGAGATAATTCAGGATCAAAGCCAGGGAGATGGCGACGAGCGCGTTGGTGATATGCTTCATGGGACGCGCGATCCGGCCGCCCGCCAGCAGGGTAAGTTCCTGATGAAAAGCTTCCGCGGCGCACTGATAGTATTCTCCGCGCGAAGCATAGCGGTAGACGTTGTCGGTGATGGTATTGGCGTAGGCTTTCGTAACGACCTTGTAGACAGAGCCGCCGCTCATGATCTGGATGACGCGGTTCCCCATGTCGAAGAAGAAGACGCTGCCGCTGTCGGTGCCGAATTGGCGGCGGTAGATCTGTTCCGCCCAGGAGGAGGTGGTGCCGCCAGCGCGGCCGCTGACAAAACCGGCGTTGCCGTATTCTGTGATAGGCATCATGTCCTGGATGAGGAGCGCTTCCTCTTCCGCCGAAAGCAGGCCTTCGCCGTCATCCAGATAGATGGCGAAACCGGTGTCCGGATTGGTATAGACGATCCCACCCTCCGCGTAGACCGGGGCCGGGAAAGGCAGAAGCGCCAGCAGTACCAGCAGGAGCAGGAAGACCGGGATGGCCGTGACCGTGAAGAGGCCGCGCGCCGGCTGGGATGTGATCATTCTATTTCTTGGCATCGTCGTTCCCTCCCGTCCGGTCATAGAAAGATGGCAGAGGCCGGGTCGCCAGCAGATTGTAGTAGCGGATCAGGCCAAAACTGGTAACGGCGGCGCCGAAGGCGCAGAGCGCGCAGCAGATATAGTAATAAGCGTCTTCCGCCGGCGCGTTGACCGCGACCAGGAAGGAGGCGCCGATGGCGAGCCAGCTCACGAGGTTGATAAGCCGCAGCGATTTCTCCTTTACGTAACGCAAAGCCAGCCGGGTGCGCAGGGCGATGATCGACGCGAATAAAAAGGCCAGGAAGGTCACCATCTGCAGGGCGTGTGCCGGCTGCATATCACCGACCACCGTGATCATGGCCAGCAGGAAAGGATAACCGAAGACTCCCAGGATCACCACCAGGACGGAGATCGCGTTCACCGACAGTTCCTTTTTCTTTCCCTTTTTCTTACCGCGCGACCGCAACCATTCACCGCGGCCGGCGATTTTATTGCGCATCGCTTCCGGCATGGCGACCTGGCGGCCGTGGACAAAATAACCGGGATCGAAAACGTGATTCTCATGATTGCGGATCTTTTCGGCTTCGCGGCGGAAAAGGCCGGCAGCGATCAACGCCAGGACCGCGCAGATCATGACTGCCGTGCGGGCTGTCATGGAGAGGAAGAGCGTTAAGACCGCGAAGATGACCGCCGCCATGCCGGCGGTGACCAGCGTGTATTTCTTCAGATCTACCGGCAGGTCCGCCGTCAGGCGGCCGCTTTGACCGTTCATGATGGCGTAGGCGACGCGGTCCTTCTTGCGCCAGGTCAGGAACCAGACCGGAAAGAGGTTGGTGGTCCGCTCCGTGAAATAGGAGCCGAGTTGATCCAGCTTTTCGTTGTCGGCCGGCTGTTGCAGGGTCATGCCCTTCTTACTGAGGCTGCGCGAGATATCGGTAAAGGCGGTCTTGCCGGCGTTAAAAGCGGCGTCCTCCTCATAGACCGCGGCGGCGACGTCAGGCCGGTCGGCATAGAAGCCGGCTAGGTAGGCCGGCGTGAACTTCTGGATGTGGCGCCGGTTGAAGGGCATGATCTCATCCGCGCTCGTGTCGTCGAAATAGGAGGAGGCGTCGTAGGGAATGCCGCTGTACTCGCCGTCCAGCTGCGCCGTTACCTGGAAAGTCTTTTCGGTGATCGTGCTGCCCTGGCGTCTCTTCTGCACGCCGGTAACGACCGGGCGGCCGGTGAAGCGGACCTGGTAGAGCCAGTAGGGAATGTAGACACCGCGGAATTTTTCCAAGAATGCCGGATCTTTCAGTTCCTTCGGGACGTAGAGCTTGCCGGCGGTCAGTTTCCGGTAGGCCTCTTTACACTGCTCCTTCGTCTTCTCGAAGGGCACGATAAAACCAGGCGCGTATTCGTCCTGGATACGGCTCTTCAGTAGTTGCTCGCCACCGCAATAGCTGCAGAAGCTGACGAGGGATTCGTCGGGCGCGAGCAGTTCTGCCCCGCAGTTCCGGCAGACATAGACGGTCGTGTCGAAAGTCCCTTTCTCGCGTTTGACGGCGCCGGATGCCGAGAGCGGGGAGGCACTGGTGACTTCCTCCGCGACGTTCGGCGGGCGATAGGTCTTCACGTCGGTCAGGCTGCCGCAATGCTCGCATTTCAGGGCGCGGTCGCCGATGCTGTACAGCAGGCTGCCGCCGCAGTTCGGACAGGTGAAAGCCATGCTCTTCCTCCTTTCTTTTCTTTGTTTTATCATACATCAAAGCCCGCCTGCCGGTAAAGAGTCCGTTGACAGTTTGCGGCCGGCGGGGCTAAGATAACCCTAGAAAGGAAGTGTAAACATTATGGCGAAAATCTATCAAAGCGCGGCAGAGCTGGTCGGCGGCACGCCGCTTCTGGAACCGGTGAATCTGGAGAAACAGGAAGGGCTGAAGGCCCGCCTGCTCGTCAAGTTGGAATACCTGAATCCGGCCGGCAGCGTGAAGGACCGTGTCGGGAAAGCTATGATCGAGGACGCGGAGGCGCGCGGCCTGCTGGGACCCGGCAGTACGATCATCGAACCGACTTCCGGCAATACCGGCATCGGCCTGGCGTCGATCGCGGCGGCCCGCGGTTACCGCATGATCCTGACCATGCCGGACACGATGAGCGTAGAACGCGTGAATATCCTGAAGGCCTACGGGGCGGAGATCGTGCTGACTCCGGGCGCGGAAGGCATGAGCGGCTCCATCGCCAAAGCCGAAGAACTGGCGGCATCGATTCCGGGCAGTTTCATTCCCGGCCAGTTTGTGAACCCGGTCAATCCTAAGGCGCACGAAGAAACGACGGGACCGGAGATCTGGCAGGATTCCGACGGGGAAGTCGACTACCTGGTGGCCGGCGTCGGCACCGGCGGCACCCTCACCGGCACCGGGCGTTATCTGAAGAGCCAGAAACCGGACGTGAAGGTGATCGCTGTGGAACCGGCGAGTTCGCCCCTGCTTTCGGCCGGCCAAGCCGGCCCGCACGCGATCCAGGGTATCGGCGCCAATTTCGTACCGGAGATCCTCGACCGGGAGCTCATCGATGAGGTCCTGCCGATCGATAACGAAGAACCCTTTAACGCGGCCAAGAAATTCGGTCGTGCCGAAGGCATCCTGGTCGGCATTTCGGCGGGAGCGGCCCTGGCCGCCGGTCTGGCGATCGCCAGACGCCCCGAAGCGGAGGGGAAGACCATCGTGGTGATCCTCCCCGACAGCGGCGACCGCTATTATTCCACCCCGCTCTTCCAGGAGTAGGGACTCGGTCGCTGTGGTGCTGTTCCAGTTTTTACAAAAAACAGCTTTTGTTACCGGTTCCCGGCTGAAAAGCGGCAACAAAAGCGTAAAAAACAAAAAACTGGAACGCCTGCCTGCCGGCCACAAAAAGAAAAGTATGGGGAAATCCGTTTTCGCTTGGGCCGCGCGCCGCGGTCTGGTAAAATGAAAGCATGGATAATACGTATCTGCTTCTGTTAACTGTAATCAAATGCCTGGCGGCGGTGGTGATCGGCATCATCGAAGGAAACGGCGCGGTCTATCTGTTCAACCGGCTACCGGCGGCATGGTTGACCGAATACGGGGAGGAACCGGCCCCGGAGCTGCAAGACCGGGATACGCAGCGCCTGAAGAGCATGCCCTGGAAATATCTGTTCTCCATCGGCTTCGTCATCCTGAACATCCGTCTGGTAACGGATGACCCGCAATTCGCCTTAGGGGCGAGCCTGGCGGTCTTTCTGTTGCTTTTGCTTGCGGTGAGCGACCGGAAGTACCGGATATTGCCGGATCAGCTGATCTTACTGCTGGCGGTGACGTCCTTAGGTTTTTTACCCTATCATAGCGGGCTGAAAGAAGTCCTGCTGGGTGGCGCCGTCGGCTTTGGCATCACCGGCGGCCTCGCTTTGATCGGGTATCTGGCCTACCATCGGGACACGCTCGGCGGCGGGGACGTGAAGCTCTT
This sequence comes from Bacillota bacterium, assembly GCA_017437565.1. Taxonomy (GTDB): domain Bacteria; phylum Bacillota; class Clostridia; order Peptostreptococcales; family Anaerovoracaceae; genus Eubacterium_B. Next base: position 6,107 of record JAFRYQ010000209.1, on the reverse strand, counting down.
TACCGCCCTCGGCCTGATCTGTGGCCCCTGGGGCGTCCTGTTCGTTTTCGTCGCCTCTACGCTGTTGGCGGCGGCGCATTTCGTGGCCCTGATGGCGCGGGGCAGATTAAGAGCCACCGACTCCAAGCCGCTGGCTCCCTATATCGCGGTCAGTGCCGCGGCTTATCTCGTCTTTTTCTGGGATTTCGCCGATCACCTGCTCCTGTGAGTGGAGCGCGGCAACGGGCCAGGGGTCAACCCGCGGCGGCATTGGACAGAGCCCGCGCGGCGATCATCCCGATCCCCATCATGCCGGCCTGGTTGCCGGCAGCGGCAGGCTTTAGAACCGTAGTGAACCCGGGCGCCAATAGCGCGCGGGTTTTTTCGTTGAGCAAAGCGAAGATGGCCGGATCCTCCAGAAAACCGCCGCCGAGGATCAGCGCCGAAGGATCGAGCAGGTGGATGATCGAAGCGAGGCAGCCGGCGGCGACGCCGGCCCAGTCGCTGACGGTCTTCCGTACGAAAGGATCGCCGTCAGTATAAGCAGCAGCGATCTGGCGGCCGTCCGCGAGATCCGGCCGGTCTTCCGCGATCCGGCGCACCAGGGCGGAGACGGCGGCCGTATTTTCATAATAGTCGCCGGCCGTGAACATCATGCCGGCTTCGCCGGCGGACCAGTGAGCGCCCCGGTAGAGACGGCCGTTACGGATGATGCCGCCGCCGATCCCGGTACCGAAGGTCAGGCAGACGACGTCGCCGGGAAGATCAGGCGGGAGACTGGCGCTTTCGCTGACGGCCATGCAGTTCACGTCGTTTTCCACGTAGACCGGAAGCCCGAGCGGGGCGAGGGCGGCTTTGACGTCGAAACCGGTATAACCGGCGATGAGATAGGGCGGTTCATAGACGATCTGCCCGGTATCCGCGTTCACTTGCCCGGTCGTGGAGATGCCGATGGCCGCGATCAGTTCGCCAGCAGGCCTTTCGGAGATCGCCTGCCGCGCGGTCCTTAAGATCCGCGCGTAGAGATCCGCCGCGCCTTTTTCTCCTTCCGTCGGGAATTCTCCCAGCTTTTCCAGGACGGCTTCTCCCGCAGTCGGACGCTCACGGAAAAGGCCATATTTTACCGACGTCCCGCCGACGTCGCATACGAATACGTTCATATTGAAACCTCCGTTCCCTTAACAGTTTAGCATAAAAAGCGCAGGGGAGGGCGGGTAATTTCCGCTCGGATCCCGCCGGTTTCCGGACAGCGGATTGCCAATTTTAAGGCGCTACCAGTCGGATCGGATGCGGTTCTCATTGACAGGGTGGGGAGCGGTAAAGTATACTGGAATTGAATTTCTAAACAGGCGTTAATAATTCCGGCGCGCCGGTTCCCGGTGCAGACACGATAGCAGCATCAGCCTTTTCTTCCGGAGCATTCCATCAGGAGTTCTACGCGGAGGTTGACATGGATCGCGCGGCACGCTCACAGGCAGATATAAAAATGAATAATACCGGCTTGGTCCTGGGATTGATCCGCCACCAGGGGCCGCTTTCGCGCGCCGACCTGGCGCGCCGGACCGGACTTTCCGCCACCAGCATGACCCGGATCGTGACCGCTTTGACGCGGACCGGCCTGGTGCGGGAGCTCCCGGATCCGCAACCAAAAGAGAACGGCGCCGGCCGGCCGGGGACTTTGCTTTCTTTCGTTCCGACGCGGGGTTATCTGTTCTGCGTCGACGCCGGGCCGGTGACCAGCACGGTGGCCCTCATGGATTTGGACGGCGCGATCATCCGGCGGGATGAGATCGAGATGCCGGAAGGAATCTCCTTCGAACGTTTTGCGGAACTGCTGAAAGAGGCTTTGACACACCTGGCGGCAGGAGGACCAGAGGATGAGCGGGACTTGACCGGTTGCGTGCTGGCTTGCGGAGTCAGCATTGCCGGACATGTGTTGCGCAACGGTTATCTGGTCGCTTCCCGTCAGCTGCGCTGGGACGAACTGGATGCCGGACGGCTTCTGACACAGGAGCTCGGTCTTCCGGTCTACGTGGAAAACGACTGCAAGGCTGCCTTGCAGGGTGAACGGATGCTGCTGAATAAGAACGGGTTCAGCGCTAAGGATGTCTCCTTTTTTAAATTCGGCTGGAATGGTATCGGTAGCGCCGCCATCGTGGATGGCAATCTTTTGCGCGGGAGCCGCAATGCCGCCGGGGAGATCGGCGTGCTCGGCGCGCAGCCGGAAGGACGCCATGAGGGGAGCTACCTGAATTACGGCAGCCTGGAGAATACCCTTACCACACAAAGCATCCTGGATGGAGCCAAGTCGTTGGATCCAGCTTACGAGTCCCTGGTGGCGATCGACCAGGGACTGCGGGCCGGGGACGAAAAGCTGACCGCCTATATGGATGGAGTCTGCGAGCAGATCGCCATTGCGGTCGGTACGGTCCTGAATACGTATAATTCCGAGCGCGTTATCCTGAACGGCGCGGTTTTCCGCAGCTGCCGGGGCATGTTCCGGCTCGTCGTGGATTATCTGGAGCGACGGCGCATTCGTTCCATACAGCCATATATCCAGATCGTGCTCGCTAAATACGGACCGGATGACTGCCTCTTCGGGATCGGCAGCATCGCCATCGAAGAAGCCATCGCCCGGATCCTGCGGGAAGCGGCAGGATCCAAACGGAAGAAGGCAGGTTGATGGCCTTGGAAAGAGGCCGGTAAAGGCGCGCCGGTTCGCCGCGCAGGCGGATCATAACAAACCGTGATCCCCGGACAGGCTGGCTTGTCCGTAATACTAGAGCGACTATAACAGAGAGGAGAAGAAAGATGTGTGAGAAAAAGAGAAGGATCTTAAGCATTGGCGCGCATCCCGATGATGCGGATACCTATAGCGGCGGTCTGTTGCAGAAATTGCAGGAAGCGGGATGGGAGATTCGTTTGCTTTCCGTGACGGATGGCAGCGCCGGTACCTACCGGGATGAACTGGACCGTCCGAAGCTGGCCGCTATGCGCAGGGAAGAAGCGGCGGCGTCCGGCCGCCTGCTCGGCGGCCTCTACGAGGTCCTGGATTATCCCGACGGGCAGCTGGAAGTGACCTTGGCCGCGCGGGAGCGCCTGATCCGCTATATCCGCGCTTATGCGCCGGACGTAATCATTACCAACCGCCCGAACGACTACCATGCTGATCACCGCAATACTGCCCTGCTGATCCAGGACGCTTCTTTCCTGCTCACAGTGCCGCATATCTGTCCCGACGTTCCGGCACTGGCGGACGTACCGGCTATTCTTTTCTGGAACGATGATTTTAAGAAACCCTATCCGCACCAGCCGGATATCATCGTGCCGCTCAAGAGCGCCCGCGAGGATTTCAAAGTCCGCCTGGCCTGCTGCCACGAATGCCAGTATTTCGATTGGATGTATTATCCGCACCACATGGAAAAGATCGACTGGCCGCGCGAAGAGCAGATCGCCGAACTCGCTGCCCGCTTCCGCCGTTCCAGCCATCGCGAAGCCGAATCCCTGCGCGAGAAGCTCCTCGCCAAATACGGGGACGAAGGTGCCAACATCGAGTACTGCGAAAGCTACGAGATCAGCGAATACGGCGAAGCCCCCTGTGAAGAGTTCCTCGCCGTCGCCGAAGCCCTGGAATATTAAACGGCAGATACTCGATTTTCTTTTGTAACTTCTTTCTATGAGACGCGCCGGGGTCGTTGTACTCCCGGCGCATTTGTAGTATAATATTTGCGTTCGATTTACGGGCGTAATTCCTATTTGTGGTTCAACAGGAGGTAGTAACATGAATATTTTTGATAAGCTTACCGAACAGCTGCAGGCCAATCCGCGCACGATCGTCCTGCCGGACGGCCCGGACCCGCGTGTCATGGACGCGGCGGAGAAACTGAGCCAGCGCGGCATCCTCTCGGTCATCCTGATCGGTAAGAAAGACGAATTTGCGAAAGCATCCGCCGAAAAGGGCTTTGATCTCTCCAAGTGCGAGATCCTCGATCCGGCCGAATATGAAGGCATGGATGAAATGGTAAAGACCATGGTCGAGCTCCGCAAGGGTAAAGTCACCGAGGAACAGGCGCGCGACATGCTGCAGGCCGGCAACTATTTCGGCACTATGCTGGTAAAGATGGGCAAGGCCAACTGCCTGCTCGGCGGCGCCACTTATTCCACCGCCGACACCGTCCGTCCGGCGCTCCAGCTCGTGAAGACCAAGAAAGGCGCGCACCTGGTAAGTTCCTGCTTTATTTTGATCCGCGAGAGCGATGACGCCCGCATGGCGATGGGCGACTGCGCGATCAATATCGACTATAAGGATGACGTCGATAAGGAAGGCAACGTCGTTTACACGGCGGCTGAAAAGCTGGCGGAAGTCGCGATCGAGACCGCCAAGACCGCGAAGATCTTCGACATCGATCCGAAGGTTGCCATGCTGAGCTTCTCCACCAAGGGTTCCGGCAAGGGCGGCACTGTCCAGCTCTCCCACGATGCCACCATCAAAGCGCAGGAAATGGCTCCTGAGCTCGATATCGACGGTGAACTGCAGTTCGACGCCGCGGTTTCCCCGGTCGTAGCCCAGACCAAGTGCAAAGGTTCCAAGGTTGCCGGTCAGGCCAACGTCTTCATCTTCCCGGGAATCGAAGCCGGTAACATCGGCTACAAGATCGCCCAGCGTCTCGGCGGCTATGCCGCTTACGGCCCCATCCTCCAGGGACTGAACGCGCCGATCAACGACCTCTCCCGTGGTTGCGATGCCGACGAGATCTATCGCATGGCCCTGATCACGGCTGCCCTTTCCTAATCGACTCCGCAAGCCAGATGACCCAATCCTTCTGATCAGGCACCTTCGCTGCTCAACCCAGCACCCCTGATCAGGAACAGAGATGGCTTTCCAGCCCCGCCCTCCGGCGGGGCTTTTACGTGTCCGGCCATCTTTGCGTTTTATTGAAAGAGATTCCGAAAAACACTCATTTTCAATGAAAACAGGATGTAAAACCACGACGTTTCAATAGAATCCAGGAGTCTATTGAAGATCAGCGTAAAAAGTAAGGATAATCAATGAAAATGTGCTCTGTACTCTGCGATATACAATAACGGCACCAAACCGCTCCTATGCGACACCTGGCGAAGACATATGATGCATCAAACGAATCGTTCGGAATCACTAAAAATGTGGTAATACGGCGCAAGTGGTGATATAATCATGCAAAGTATGCGGCTAAAGCCGCATATCCGTTATCGTCCCGGGCCCCGGCGCGATCAAAGCAGGAAAGCAGAAATACACGGCTGCCAAGAAACCCCGGAGTGCCGCTAAGAAGAGAAGAGGAAAAGAAAATGAAAGAAGCAAAACTGAGAGAATTGTATCGGAGCACTGCTGAGTTTGCAGGAGAGGAGGTGCGGGTCCTGGGTTGGATCCGCACGAACCGTAGCTCCAATCAGTTTGGCTTTTTAGAGATAAATGACGGCAGCTTCTTTAAGTCGGTTCAGGTCGTCTATGAAGCGGATAAGCTCGCGAATTACGCGGAAATCGCCAAGCTGCGCATCTCGGCGGCCGTCTGCGTGGAAGGCGTACTCGTTCTGACGCCGGAAGCCAAGCAGCCCTTTGAGATCAAGGCCAGCCGCGTCACCCTGGAAGCGGATACCGAAGCCGATTATCCCCTGCAGAAAAAACGCCACACCATGGAATTCCTGCGTGAGATCGCCTATCTGAGACCGCGGAGCAATACGTTCTCAGCGGTATTCCGTGTCCGTTCCCTGGTCGCCTACGCGATCCATAAATTCTTCCAGGATCGCAACTTTGTGTATGTCCATACGCCAATCATTACGGGCAGCGACGCGGAAGGCGCCGGTGAAATGTTCCAGGTGACGACGCTCGACCTGAACGCCCTGCCGCGCACGGAAGACGGCGCCATCGATTACAGCGAAGATTTCTTCGGCAAGAAGACCAGCCTGACCGTATCCGGGCAGCTGGAAGGCGAGTCCTTCGCCCTGGCCTTCCGCGATATTTACACCTTCGGGCCGACTTTCCGCGCCGAGAACTCCAATACACCGCGCCATCTGGCCGAATTCTGGATGGTGGAGCCCGAGATGGCCTTCTACGACGTGAACGACCTGATGGACCTGGAGGAAGAATTCAT
>JAFRYQ010000208.1 GCA_017437565.1 Bacillota bacterium | reverse complement strand
TGATGGAAGGCAGAAGCCTCGTGATGTTCCTGGCCCCGAAATCGGAGAAGGAAAAAGAAAAGGAAGCCCGCCAGAAGGCGAAGGAGCAGAAAGCCCGCGAACAGGAAGAGCAGGCTTGATGGAAACGGCAGACACTTTGGTATCCCACTTTCGGGGAATCGAAGCTACAGCATAACGGGAGGTATTAGAAAATGGCAAAGAACAAAATGAAGTCGCACAGAGGTGCATGCAAGAGACTCCATATCACCGGGTCCGGCAAGATTAAGAGAAACAAGGCCTATAAGAGCCATAAGCTGACCAAAAAAGCGCCGAAGAGAAAGAGAGGCCTGCGTCAGGCCACCCTGCTTACCAGCGCGGACGTTACCAGAATGTTAAGGTCGATGGCGAGATAGTCGGATCGGAGGGAAAAGAAATGGCAAGAGTTAAAAAAGGTTTGAATGCTCATAAGAGACATAAAAAGATTCTGAAGCAGGCGAAGGGTTATTACGGTGCCAGAAGCAAACAGTTCCGTACCGCCAACCCGGCCGTTATGAGAGGACTGGCTGCTGCCTATGCCGGCAGAAAGCTGAAGAAGAGACAGTACAGATCGCTGTGGATCGCCCGCATCAACGCCGGCGCCAGAATGAACGGCATCTCCTACAGCCGCCTGATGGACGGTCTGAAGAAGAGCGGTATCGACATCAACCGCAAGATGCTCTCCGAGATGGCGATTTACGACGCGGCTGGTTTCACCAAGCTTTGTGAGACCGCGAAAGCTGCCGTCTGCAAATAGAGAAATCCAAGATAAGTCGAAAAGGCCCGGAATTACACTTCCGGGTCTGATGCTTTACAGAAAGATGAGCCGGAAGGAGGCGCGGCATGGCCAACGTCATCGCGGTAATCTGGGATTTTGACAAGACCCTCGTTGACGGATATATGCAGGATCCGATCTTTACGGAATATGGCGTGGACGCCGGCGCGTTCTGGCGGGAAGTCAACGCGCTGCCGGAACGTTACCGGAAGGAGCAGGGCGTAAAGGTCAATCCGGATACCATCTATCTGAATCAGTTCATCCGCAGCGCCAAACAGGGCGTTTTCCCGGGCCTGGACAATGCCCGCCTGCGTTCTTTCGGCGCTAAACTGCGCTTCTATCCCGGAGTTCCGGAGATCTTCCCGCTCACGAAGGCCATCTGCGCGGACGATCCGGAATACCAGAAATATGAGATCAAAGTCGAGCATTATATCGTTTCCACCGGCATGAGCGAGATCATTAAGGGCTCTGCCGTCTACGGAGAAGTGGACGGGATCTGGGGCTGTGAACTGATCGAGGAACCGGCCGGCGCGCAGGGCGAGAACGTGATCAGCGAGATCGCCTATACCATCGATAATACGACCAAGACGCGGGCGATCTTTGAGATCAATAAGGGCGCGAACGTGCATCCGGAGATCGACGTCAACGCAGCGATGCCCGAGGAATCGCGCCGGGTGCCCTTTAAGAATATGATCTATATCGCCGACGGTCCCAGCGATGTCCCGGCGTTTTCCGTCGTGCGCGGGAACGGCGGCGCGACGTTCGCCATCTATCCGAAGGGCGACGTACGGGCGTTCCGGCAGGTGGAAGCGCTGCGTGAGAGCGGCCGTATCGACACCTACGCGGAAGCGGACTACCGGGAAGGCTCGATGAGCTATATGTGGATCAGCGCCAAGATCCGTGAATTCGCCGACCGCATCACGCGGGAGGAGCGCGAGCGGATCCGCCGCTCGGTAAAGGGCGTGCCGCAGCATTTGAACGTATAAGGCCAGGAGAACCAGCAATATGTTTGAAAACCGGAATATCATCATCGGAATCAGCGGCGGCATCGCCTGCTACAAGATCGCCAACCTGGTCAGCGCGCTCAGCAAGACGGCAGCTACCGTTGACGTGATCATGACAGAGAACGCCTGCCAGTTTATCCGGCCGCTCGTTTTTGAGACCTTAAGCGGACGGAAATGCTATACAGACACCTTCGGGGGCGAACCGGGACACGGCGTCGCCCATATCGAACTGGCCAAAAAGGCGGACGTCTTTATGGTCGCGCCGGCGACGGCCAACGTGATCGCCAAGATCGCTCACGGCATCGCCGACGATATGCTGACCACGACCTTCCTCGCCGCGTCCTGCCGGAAGATCGTCGTCCCGGCCATGAACAGCGCCATGCTGGCCAATCCGGTCACCCAGGACAATCTGGCCATCCTGGCCCGTTACGGGATCGAAATCGTGGAACCGGCGGAAGGCCATCTGGCCTGCGGGACGAGCGGCAAAGGCAAGATGCCGGAGGCGGAAGAACTCTTCGCGCATCTGGAGCGCGCCTGTGCCTGTGAAAAGGACCTGGCCGGCAAGAAGGTGCTGGTCACCGCCGGCGCCACGCAGGAATCCCTGGACCCGGTACGCTTTATCAGTAATCACTCCAGCGGCAAGATGGGCTTTGCCGTCGCCCGTGAGGCGATGCGGCGCGGCGCTGAGGTCACGGTGGTGAAAGCCTTTACCACCGCGGAAGTGCCGCCCTTCTGCGCGATCGTCCCCGTGCGCAGCGCGGAGGAGATGTTCCAGGCGGTCGCGGCCCGGGCGGAAGAAGCCGACATCATCATCAAAGCCGCGGCGGTCGCCGACTATACGCCGCTCACCTATGTCGATCAAAAGATCAAAAAGAAAGAGGGCGACTTGGCGATCCCGCTGAAGCGCACGACGGATATCCTGAAATACCTCGGGGAGCACAAGCGGGAAGGGCAATTCCTCTGCGGGTTTTCCATGGAGACCGAGAATATGGTCGCCAATACCCAGGCCAAGCTCGTCCGCAAAAATGCCGACATGATGGTCGCGAACAACCTGAAGGAAACCGGTTCCGGTTTCGGTACCGATACCAACCGGGTCACGATCATCACGCCGGAGCAGGCGGAAAGCCTGGACCTGCTCACGAAGGAAGAAGTCGCGAAGGAACTCCTGGACCGCATCCTGCGCGTGATGGCAGAAAGAGGGCAGCATGCTTGATATCCTGAAGGATTCCTGCCTGGACAGCATCAAGCTGCTACCGTTCCTGATCGTCACCTATCTGGTCATGGAAATGCTGGAAAGGGCCGCCGGGGAGAAAACGGAGCGCTTGGTCGCGAAAGCCGGGTCAGCCGGTCCTTTGATCGGGGCTGTGCTTGGTGCCTTTCCCCAGTGCGGGTTCTCCGCTGCAGCCGCCAATTTTTACAGCGGCGGCATCATCGGCATCGGCACGTTGATCGCGGTCTTTATGTCGACTTCCGACGAGATGCTGCCGGTCTTCATCGCGGAACGGGCGGAAGCCGGTACCATCGGCGCCATCCTGGGCGTGAAGATCGTGACGGCGGTCGTCAGCGGTTATCTGGTGGCTTTCCTCTTCCGCCGGTTCTTCAGCAAACGGCAGCAGGATTTTGACCAGTACCGGAAGGAACACGGCCACGATTGCAGCGAGGACGGACATTCATTGGTGGCGGAGGTCGCCCTGCGCACCGGTAAGACCTTTGCTTTTATCTTCCTGATCACACTGGCACTGAATGCTTTGATGGCTGGCGGTGGGGAAGCGGCGCTGGTCTCGCTGCTGGCAAAACGCAGAGTGTTGGGCGAGCTGCTGGCCGGCTTGGTCGGGCTGATCCCCAACTGCGGCGCCTCGATCGCCATCAGCAAGCTCTATCTGGAGGGCGTGATCGGCGCCGGGGCTATGATGAGCGGCTTGTTCGTCAGCGCGGGAACGGGGCTCCTGGTCCTGTTTGAGGAGAACCGCAACTTGAAAGAGAACCTCACCGTGATCCTGATCCTCTATGTGCTCGGGGTCGCCTGGGGCCTGCTGATCTCGGCAGCCGGCATTCGGTTCTAAACGCGTCCGGACCGGAAGGAAGGCCTGCTCCTGTTTGAATAAAAGAAGTATGGGGAATAAAATAGTATTAGGACGCGTATTTTGCTTATATCGGATAGGCTTAAACAATAAATGAAAAATCGTTGTAGGAAAGATTTATGAGGTGAAAGGCGATGGCTAGCATCAAACATAAGCTCGGAAGAGAAGCGTTTGCGGCGGGATTCGAGCTTGCTTACTCCAAACTCGGAAAGGACAGACAGAAAGCGGTCATGGACATGTTTAAAATGGCGGAAGGATATCTGCAGAACGCCAACATGCCCTTCAATTATGAAAAGATGGAAAATGCCATCCTGAAGGAAGACGGGTTGGTCATGAGCTACGTCAACCGGGCAGTCGACGAACTCGACAAGCACGTCCTGAAGACCGCGTTCCTGAATTTTGGTTATGAAGCGATGTTCTGCGGCACCAAGGTCATGCATGATGCGCGTGAAAAATATAATTGCAACGTGCCCTGGCTGATCCTGATGGATCCCACCAGCGCCTGCAATCTCCACTGCACCGGCTGCTGGGCGGCTGAATACGGCCACAAGCTGAACCTCAGTGTGGAAGAGATGGATCACGTCATCAAACAGGGGAAAGAGCTCGGCATCTATTTCTATATGTATACGGGCGGGGAACCGCTGGTCAGAAAGAACGACCTCATCAAGATCTGCGATATGAACCCGGATTGCGCTTTTGTCGCTTTCACCAACGGTACGCTGGTCGATGAAGCCTTCGTAGCCGAGTTGAAGCGCGTCGGCAATCTGTCGCTGGCTATCAGTTTGGAAGGCTTCGAAGATACCAACGATGACCGCCGCGGCCAGGGGGTTTTCCAGAGGGTCATGAAAGCGATGGATCTGCTGAAGGAGAACGGTTGTCTCTTCGGCACCTCGATCGCCTATACCAAATATAATTACCAGACGGTCACCTCGGAAGAGTTCATCCGCATGGAAATCGAGAAAGGCGTCAAGTTCTCCATGTATTTCCATTATATGCCGGTGGGCAACGACGCTTCCCCGGATCTCATGTGCACGCCGGAACAGCGTAAGTATATGATCCGCCGCATCCGCGAGATCCGCAGCACCGATAACAAGAACGGCCTCTTCGCTTTCGACTTCCAGAACGACGGCGAATACGTGAACGGCTGCATCGCCGGCGGACGCAATTACTTCCACATCAACGCCAACGGCGACGCGGAACCCTGCGTGTTCATCCACTATTCCAACGGCAATATCCGCGATTACAGCCTGCTGGAGATCCTGCAGCAGCCGCTGTTCATGGCTTACCATAACAACCAGCCGTTTAATAAGAACCAGCTGCGGCCCTGCCCGATGCTGGAGAACCCGGACATCCTGCCGGCCCTGGTCAAAGCGACCGGCGCTAAGTCCACGGATCTGCAGTCGCCGGAATCCGCTGACCATCTCTGCCAGAAGACGCGGATGTACGCGGAGATCTGGAAGAAGGCTTCCGAGGATCTCATTGATCCGGCCACCGGCAAGGTCGACATGAGCAAAGTGAGAGACTGATGGATTATTTCCTCGGACACATCGGCTATATGCTGATCCTGGCGCTCGTGATCGCCGGCCTGGCCTGCGTGTGGGCTTTCGTCGCCGCGCATAACGCCAGGAAGCGTTCCCCGGAAATGCAGGAAGCCCAGGAACACGCCTGCGAAAGTTGTTCGCTTGCGGCCATGTGCACGCGCTTCGGCAAGGAGAACGCGGGTACGGACTGTGAACGGAAATAGGCTGGGAACAAAAAGAATTTCATAAAACCGGCGGGGTTTCTCGATTCGAATGACCCCGCCGGTTTTTGCTAGCGAGGCCAAAGCTTATTTGAGAAAGTAGTAAAATACAAGCTTGACTTTCGAATGATAATGCGTTAACATGATAAAGCGATAAAGCAAACGACAGTATTTGCGTGCACTCAGGAAAAAGCAAGGAAACGAAGCATACGATTAACAGGAATGAAAAGATGATGGATGAATTTGCCCTCATGAAGACGACGGAACGGATCGACTTAAAGCTGCGCAGCCTGTACAGCGAATGCGGTTACCGGCCTTTTAAGATGGCCCGTTTCGAGGAATATGACTTATATGTGCGGAATCGCGATTTTATCCCGCGGGAGGATATCATCACGATTCCGGGAGAGGGAGGCAAGCTCCTGGCTTTAAGGCCGGACCTGACGCTCTCCATCGTGAAGAATTACCGGGATAATACAGAGAAACCGGAGAAGGTCTATTATAGTGAAACCGTTTTCCGGGCGGATCCGGACGGGGATTTCCGGGAACTCCGCCAGACCGGACTGGAATGCATCGGGCCGCTCCGGGACGAGGACGCCGCGGAAGTACTGCTTCTCGCTGCCCGCAGCCTTTCCTGCGTGAGTAATGATTTTGTGCTCGAGCTTTCCCATATGGGATTTTTGCAGGCCTGCTTGCAGGACGTTCCGGCCGCAGCCCGGCCGGGTATCCTGAAACTGCTGGGCGGTAAAAACGCGCATGAGCTGGCGGATGCTTTACGGAAGGCGGACGTGAAAGAAGAGACCGTTGCCCGCATCACGCGCATCCTGGAACTGAACGGCAACGCGGCGGAAGTTCTGGCTACCCTGACCGAGGAGAAGGCCAGCTTCAATGAGGAGCAGAAAGGTTACCTCCGGGAGTTGGCGGCGGCTGTGGAGAAGCTGGCGGCAGCCGGATTTGCTTACCGGGTCAATATCGATTTTTCCATCGTCAATAATATGACCTATTACAGCGGCCTGATCTTCCGCGGTTACGTGAAGGGGATCACCCAGAGCATCCTCTCCGGCGGGCGCTACGACGGCCTGATGAAACGGATGGGAAAGCGCGGCGGCGCCATCGGCTTTGCTCTCTATCTGGACCCCTTAGAGGAACTGGAAGAGCGGCAGCCGGAGGAAGGCGCGGCGGACCGCATGATCCGGGTGGCCCTGCCCAAAGGGCGGCTGGGTCAGAAGGTGTATGAACTGTTCTGCGCCTGCGGATATGGGCTGGAAGATATGGATCAGGACAGCCGGAAACTCGTCTTCCAGGATCCCGAGAAGGGCATCAGCTTTTTCTGGGTGAAGCCTTCGGACGTAACGGTCTATGTGGAACGGGGTGCTGCGGATCTGGGCATTGCCGGGAAAGACATCATCGACGAATACCGGCCGGACGTCTATGAACTGCTGGACCTGAAGCTCGGGAAGTGCCGTATGTGTGTGGCGGCGAAAGAGGACTTCCAAGACGACCTTTCGCGGACGCTGACCGTAGCGACCAAATTCCCGCGCACGGCACGGGCCCATTTCGCCCGGGAAAGCCGGGACATCGACGTCGTGGAACTGCACGGGTCTATCGAACTGGCCCCGCTCCTGGGACTTTCCGACGTGATCGTGGATATCGTCGAGACCGGTAAGACCTTATATGAAAACGGCCTGGCCGTGATCGATCAGGTCAGCGCCATCAGCGCCCGGCTGATCGCCAATAAAGCGAGCTGCAAATTTAAGGGCGGCGTCATCGGAGAGATCGTCGAATCCCTGCGAAAAGAGGTTGAAAATGAGTAAATTCCTGCGTGCCGGGCTGCGCGGCCTGACGGCTTATACGCCGGGCGAGCAGCCTCAGGACAAGAAATACATCAAACTGAACACCAATGAATCGCCTTATCCGCCGGGACCGCAGGTGCTGGCGGCGATCCGGGAAGGGGAACTGGCTGAGCTCAGGCTCTATCCGGATCCGCGCATGCAGCGCCTGAAAAAAGCCCTGGCTGCGGCTTTTAACCGCGATTTCGGCCTGGCGTTGGGAGTGGAAAACGTCTTTCTCTCCAACGGCTCTGACGACATCCTGAATTTCGCTTTCGCGGCCTTTGCCGCAGAAGGCGGCCGGGTGCTCTATCCGGAGATCAGCTATGGTTTCTATGAGGTCTATGCGGAATACCATAAAGCCGCCGCCGCTACCGCGCCGCTCGATCCGGACTTCCGGATCGATACCGCGCCTTTTCTGGAAAAGGGCTACGCGCTGAAGATCCTGGCCAATCCCAACGCGCCGACCGGCATCGCGCTGCCGCTGGCCGAGGTAGAGGCAATCGCGGCCTCCGACCTGGATGCCGTCTTCCTGGTGGATGAAGCCTATGTGGATTTCGGCGCCGAAAGCGCGGCCGGGCTGCTGGACCGCTTTGAGAATCTGCTCATCTGCCGGACCTTCTCCAAATCGTCCTCGCTGGCCGGGGCCCGCCTGGGCTACGCGCTCGGCAGTGTGGAACTGATCGCGGACCTGGCTTTGATCCAGTATTCCACCAACCCGTATTCCGTGAACCGCATGTCGGAAGCGGTCGGACTTGCCGTTCTGGCCGAACCGGAGTACTATAAGGAAAACGCGCGGCGCATCATGGCGACGCGGGAACAGACAGCGCAAGACTTGCGGGAACTGGGACTGAGGGTACTGCCTTCGGGAGCGAATTTCCTCTTCGCGGGCGGGGACGGCCTGGCTGATCCCGGCGGGAAAGCGGTCTATGAAGCGTTAAAGGAGCGGGGCGTGCTGGTCCGCTATTTCGGGAAACCGCGCCTGGCGAACTGGCTGCGCATCTCGATCGGGACGCCGGAAGAAATGGCGGTCCTGATCCGGGAATTAAAGGATATATTGGGGAAAGCCTGAACAGGAATGGAGATCGAAATGGATAAGAGAGAACGAAAGGCACAGGTGAGCCGCCGGACGGCGGAGACGGAGATCCGTCTTACGCTCGATCTGGACGATAGCGCGAGCGAGGCGAACGCGATCAATACGGGCGTCGGTTTTCTGAACCACATGCTGACGCTGGCGGCGGCGCACGGCCGTTTCCGCCTGGACGTCAGCTGCGTCGGGGATACGGACGTGGATGATCACCACAGCGTGGAAGATATCGGCATCGCCTTTGGGGAAGCCTTTAAAGCCTGCCTCGGCAACGCGGCGGGGGTGAAACGTTACGGACAGATCATCCTGCCGATGGATGAGGCGCTGATGATCGCGGCGGTCGATCTCTCAGGCCGCGGTTATCTCGGCTTTGACGTCCGGATCCCGACGGAGAAGATCGGCAGCTTTGACAGCGAGCTGATCAAAGAGTTTTTTCTCGCTTTCTGCCGCAAAGCGGAGATCACCCTGCATTTCAAACAGCTGGCCGGCGAGAACGCGCACCACATCGCCGAGAGCGTTTTCAAAGCTTTCGGCCGGGCCCTAGCGCAGGCCTTTGCTATCGATGAAACTGCCGGCGGGCGCATCCCGTCGACCAAAGGAGTCCTATGATTGCGATCGCCGATTACGGAGTAGGGAATATCTTTTCCCTGAAGAGTTCGCTCGCCTATCTGGGCGAGGAAGCGGTGCTGACGGCCGACCCGGAGGTGTTCCGGCAGGCGGATCATCTGATCCTGCCAGGCGTCGGCGCTTTCGGGGACGCGGCGGAGAAGCTGCGTCAAAGCGGTTTTGCCGAAGTCATCCGGGAGGAAGCCGGGCGGGGGAAACCGCTTTTGGGGATCTGCCTCGGCATGCAGCTCCTGCTGGAAAAAAGTTTTGAATACGGGGAACACGTTGGTCTCGGGTTGATCCCCGGCGAGATCGTCGGGATCGAAGGACAGTTGACAGATCCGGAGCTGAAGGTGCCGCAGATGGGCTGGAACGCGCTGCAGTATCCGCCGGAGCGGGCTAAGAGCCGGCTCTATCAGGGCGTCGCGGAGGGTGAATTCGTCTATTTCGTGCACAGCTTCTGCGCGGTCGGGAGCGGGGACTGCCTCTCCGCTTATGTGGATTACAGCTTCCCGGTGACCGCTTCCGTGGAAAAGGAAAACGTCTACGGCGTGCAGTATCATCCCGAGAAGAGCGGCGAGACCGGATTGAAGATCCTGAAGAATTTCTGCACGCTGTGAAACGGCTTACGCCGGCATCACAGCGATACTGATTAGGAGAGTGGAGTATGACCGAATTATTCCCGGCCATCGATATGCGGGGCGGCAGTGTCGTGCGGCTTTTGCAGGGCGATTATGAGAAGATGACCGTTTACAACGATTCGCCGCTCGACATGGCTTATCTTTTTGATGATCTGGGAGTCAAACACCTGCATCTCGTGGATCTGGACGGAGCCAAGGACGGACGGTCGGAAGCGATCAACGTCGCGCGCGCGATCGTGAACGGCACCTCGCTAGCGGTCGAGATCGGCGGCGGTATCCGTACGGAGAACGACATTTGCGATTTTCTGTCCCTGGGCGTGGATCGCGTGATCCTGGGGACCGTGGCCGTGACGGATCCGGATTTCACTATGCGCATGCTCGAGACCTATGGACCCGGCATTGCCATCGGGCTGGATATCCGGGACGGGTTCTGTGCCATTCACGGTTGGAAAGAGCTCTCTCGCTTTTCCTTAGGGGAAGCGATCGACCTGCTGGCCGGGGCGGGGGCGGAGACTTTCATCGTCACCGACATCTCCCGCGACGGAGCGATGCGGGGTATCGACGACGGGTTCTATCGCCGGCTGGTGGAGACTTACGGAGCGAAATACGGCTGCCGGTTCGTCGCTTCCGGCGGGGTGACGGATCTGGCGGATATTCGCCGGCTGGCCGGCTTCGGTCTGGAAGGGATCATCACCGGCCGGGCCATCTACGACGGAAGGATCGATCTTGCCGAGGCTTTGACGCTGCTCCGGGAGATCGGATAGTATAGAAAGAACCGATAAACAGATAGGAGCGCTATGATCACGAAACGCATCATTCCCTGCCTGGACGTCCGCGACGGAAGAGTCGTGAAGGGCGTTAATTTTACGGGTCTCGCCGAAGTGGCTTCCCCGGTCGAACTGGCCGGTTTCTACAGCAGCTGCGGCGCGGACGAACTGGTCTTCTACGACATTACGGCTTCCGCGGAAGGGCGGAAGCTCTTTACCGACATCCTGCGGGAAACGGCTTCCTGCGTCTTCATTCCGCTGACGGTGGGAGGCGGCATCAATACGATCGATGATTTTGACCGCGTCCTGAAATGCGGGGCGGATAAGGTCAGCGTCAACAGCGGCGCCATCCGCGATCCCGGGCTGATCGCGGATGCTGCCAAACGCTACGGGACCCAGTGCGTGGTGCTTTCCTGTGACATCAAGCGGCAGGACGGGCATTTCGCGGTCTACGCAAAAGGCGGCCGCGTGGATACGGGGCTGGACGCCCTGGAGTGGCTGAAGAAGGGCGTGAGCCTGGGCGCCGTGGAAGTGGTGGTGAACAGCATCGATACCGACGGCGTGAAGGGCGGCTTTGACCTGGAGCTCCTGCAGGCGGTGACCGAGACGGTCGACGTGCCGGTGATCGCTTCCGGCGGCGCGGGTTGCATCGATGATTTTACGGAGCTTTTCCAAAAAGTGCCGAAGGTCGATGCCGGGCTCGCCGCGTCCATCTTCCATTTCGGGGAAGTGGCGATCGCCGACCTGAAACGGGAACTGAAGAAGAACGGAATCAGTGTGAGGATCTGAAAATGGATAAACTGCAAGTAAATCAGCCGGAAGATCTCCAAAAATTGAAATTCGACGAGAAGGGGCTCATCCCGGCCATCGTCATCGACGCCGTGAGCGGACGACTGCTCACGCTGGCTTATATGAACCGGGAGAGCCTGGCCATCACTCTGGCGGAAGGGCGGACCTGTTTCTGGTCCCGTTCCCGGCAGGAACTCTGGCGGAAGGGGGAGACGTCCGGTAACGTCCAATACGTGCGGGCAATCGTTGCCGACTGTGACCGCGACGCGCTGGCCGTTTATGTGGATAAGCAAGGTCCGGCCTGCCACCTCGGGAACGAAAGCTGTTTCGCCTTCCCGCTGGCCGGGGAAGTCCCGCCCTGTGGTCTGGACGCCGAGGACGAGAAGAGCCTGGACGCCGAGGCGGCCGGGGAAGCGGAAGCTTTCTCCCTGGACGGGCTTTATGAGCTGCTTTGCGGGCGGAAACGCGAGATGCCGGAGGGCTCCTATACCAGCTATCTGTTCGCGAAAGGCCTGGATAAGATCTTAAAGAAGATCGGCGAAGAGAGCACGGAAGTCGTCATTGCCGGCAAAGCCGAAGACCGGGCGGAAACGGTCTACGAGATTGCCGACCTCTGTTATCACGTGCTGGTGCTCATGGTGGAAATGGGCATTCCTTTAGACGACGTGCGGGCGGAGCTCGCGTCCCGCCACATCATCGATCATAAAGTGAAACAGGAGAAGATGGTCTGATGAATCCGCTTGACCTGATCCTGAATCCGGACTTCCGATCGAATTATCACACGCATACCCTTTACTGCGACGGAGAAGACCGGCCGGCGGCACTGGCGGCTGAGGCTTTCGCGCGCGGTTTTCGCGCGCTCGGTTTCTCCGGGCACGAATGGTCCGAGCCGGATTATGATTACGCGATGACTGCGGAGAACGAAGCGCGTTACCGGACGGAGATCCGGGATCTGCAGGCGCAGTACGCCGGCCGCATGGAGATCTTCTGCGGGGCGGAACGCGATTACTTCAGCCCGAGAAGGGAAGAAGCCTTCGATTATCTGATCGGCTCCTGCCACCATCTGGAGGAAGGCGGCGTAATCATTGACATCGATAATACCCCGGAGTTATTTGCTGCCGGGATCCGGGAACAGTTCGCAGGCGATGGCATGGAGCTCGCGCGGGCTTATTTCCGGCAGGAAGCCGGTGTGCTGAGGCAGACCGGAGCGGGGATCGTCGGGCATTTTGATACGGTTACTAAATTTAACGGATCGGGCCGGGACGATGAGAAAGGGCTCTGGTTCGACGAGCGGGATCCCGTTTACCGGCGGGCAGCGTTGGAAGCAGTGCATGAGATCGTCGAAACGTTTGTGGCTGAGAAGCGCTGCCAACCTGCGTGGGACGGCGCGGAACCGGCTTTGATCAAAGCGGCACTGGCGACCGGAAAACCGATCTTCGAAGTCAATACCGGAGCCATGGCCCGCGGACGGCGTAAGGTGCCTTATCCCGCGCCTTTCATCCTGGCGGAACTCGTGCGCATGGAGGTGCCGCTCCTCCTTTCCAGTGACTGTCACCAGAAAGAATTGCTGACCAGCGGCTTCCCGGAAGCGGTGCGTTTTATCCTGGATGCCGCGCGTTAGGCGCCGGGGATCTTATCTTTTTTGTGAAGATTTCGTCTTGTGTTTTTTCAATTGATTCTTCCCGTATAAAGTGATAGGATATAAGAGCTTGCGAAAAATCTTTCGCAATACTTTTTATGGGAAATGGGGAATACCAATGAGTAAAAACAGCAAAGAAAAAATGGCCGCATTGAAGAAGAAACAGGATAAGGGATGGATCATCGCCATCATCGTCACGCTGATCATCGTGGCAATCGCGATGGGCATTACGATCTATAAACGGGCGGAGAGCCAGAAGCCTTATCCGTACGATCTCAGCAAATACGTGAAGGTCGGAGAATATAAAGATCTTCCTTACTATACGCCGACCGTCGAAGTGACGGATGAAGACGTGCAGTCGGAACTCGACAGCTTCCTGAACAGCAAAGCGATCACCGAGACCGTGCTGGAAGGCATCGTGGAAGAAGGGGACAAGATCAATATCGCTTTCGTCGGCAAGATCGATGGGGAAGAGTTCGAAGGCGGGACTTCCGAATCCTTTGACCTCACTGTGGGCGTGACGTCCATGATCGACGGATTCGTAGAAGGCCTGATCGGCAAGAAAATCGGCGAGACCGTCCAGCTGGATCTGCAGTTCCCGGATGACTACAGCAACGCGGAGGTCGCCGGAAAACCGGTCGTCTTTGACGTAACCATCAACAATAAGAGCGTGACCACCGTACCGGAACTGACGGATGAGCTGGTTGCCGAGAATACGGATTTTGAGACTATCGACGCCTATAAAGAAGACATCCGCAGCAAGCTCCTGGAGACGCGGGAACAGAACGCGGAATCCGAGATCAAGAGCAAGCTCTGGCACATCATCACCCACGAGTCGGAAGCGCTCGATTATCCGGAAGCGGAACTGGCGGAAGCCGTCGCCCGCGTCGATGCCTCCGAAGCACAGTATAAGTCGCAGGCTGCGAGCTACGGCCTGAGCTGGGAAGATTACCTCTCCATGTTCCTGCAGACGGATGAAGAAGGTTTCGCGCAGATGAAAGACGAAGCCGCGCACGACAACGTCCTTGCCGACATGGTCATGTACCAGATCGCCCGCACCGAAAAGGTGAAATACTCCAACCGCGAATTCAAAGCTGATCTTGCCGACATCCTGGAGCGTAACGACTTGACCGAGGAAGACTTCCAGAACTACTACGGCATGACGGTAGAAGAATACGCCGAAGAGAACAACTGGAAGAACAGCCTCTTCCTGGAGAAAGTCCTGGATAAGGTCAAAGCCCTGGGCCGCGAAGTCACGGAAGAAGAATTCAACGAGTTCTACGACGCCTTCGAAGAAGCCCATGCCGAACCGGTAGAAGAGACTGAGGAAACAACGGAAGAAGCGGCTGAAGGTGAAGCTGCTGAGGGCGAAACTGCTGAGGAAGCGGCAGAAGGCGAAGCGGAAGAAGTAGCTGAAGAAGCAGCGGAAGAGGCGACCGAGGAAGCTACGGAAGAGGCCGCCGAAGGTGAAGCTGAGGAAGCAGCAGAGGAGGCTGCTGAAGAGGCTACGGAAGAAGCGGCTGAGGAAGCTACAGAAGGTGAAGCTGAGAAAGCAGCCGAGGAGGCTGCTGAGGAAACAAGCGGCAGCAACTGATTGCGGAATGGATGCTGATCTTGCAATCACCGGGCCGCGGAATCAAATCCTGAATATTGAAAAGGAGCAGGCTCGGTAAGGGCCTGCTTTTTTCCACCTTGGTTATGGATGGAGAGCAAGTGGGAGCGCCATCATGGCAGGGTGTTCTATACGCGGGTATGCCAAGATAAAACATCGGTCAAACAGGTTATGTGAGACCTGTCGCCACTTGGAGCTACAGACCCCGGAATTCTGAGCCAATCGGCCCTTCCCTTCTAAAGTGGCGACAGCCCGTTTCTGGAACTGGCTGAAAATGCACGTTTTCGCCTGCAGTCTGGGGACAAGGGAGATAAAAAGGCGGCCTAGGGCTAGGACGGGGAAAAGGGCATATGACCATGGTCAGGGCTGCATGATTCCGCGCCGACCTTCAGCGCAAAGGCGCCCAATGAATTTCAGATATTCTTAAGAGCACAGATAAAGGTTTTATTGTAAAATAAATTGGGATAGGCTCTGAACGCGGGTCGGATCGTATCGGCGAAGGCAGAAGCCGGCAGCGGGCCTGTTATGAAATTGGGGAATAATGGGGACAGAGATTGAGACGAAGGGGGACTGAAGCATGAAATGTCCGTTTTGTGATAATCCGGATACGAAAGTAATTGATTCCAGACCGATCGAGGAAGGAAAAGCGATTCGCCGGCGCCGCGAATGTGAACAATGCGGCAAGCGATTCACCACCTATGAGAAGGTGGAAGCCTCGATCATCATGGTCATTAAGAAAGATGGCAGCCGCGAGGCGTTCGATCGTGATAAAATAATGAATGGGATCGTGAAGGCGTGTTACAAGCGCCCTGTTTCCGTGAGCGATATGGAGCGGGTGGTGAACGACATCGAACGCGGTCTCAATAATATGATGGAGAAAGAGATCAAGAGCACCTTCATCGGGGAGCTGGTCATGGAGCAGCTGAAGAACCTGGATGAGGTCGCTTACGTGCGCTTTGCTTCGGTCTACCGCCAGTTTACGGACGTGAATACGTTTATTAAGGAAATCGAAGAATTGGTCGGCACTAAGAAAGGGAGCCTGAATGGAAAAGGAAAATAAGAATGTGCCTTGTCCCGAAGCACAACCGGGCAGAAATGCCGGAGGCCTCCTCCGGATCGCCATCGACGGTCCTGGCGGAGCCGGGAAGAGCACCATTGCCAAGCTTTTGGCTAAGGATCTGGGAATCGATTACGTCGATACCGGCGCCATGTACCGGGCCATTGCTTTGAAAATGTTCCGGGAAGGTTTGGCTGCGGAGGAGAATGAAGCGCTGGCCGAGATGCTGGCGCGTACCGAAGTCGATCTGGATGAGGGGAAGATCCTGCTGGACGGGGAAGACGTGAGCGGCCTGATCCGTACGCAGGAGGTCTCGATGATGGCTTCCGCGAGTTCGGCGTTGGGCGCGGTACGGCGGAAGCTGGTCGCTTTGCAGAAAGCGATGGGCGAACGCAAGAGCCTCGTCATGGACGGGCGCGATATCGGGACCAACGTCCTGCCGCAGGCGGAGTTTAAATTCTATATCACTGCCGCGGCGGAAGAACGGGCCCGGCGGCGCTACCTGGAGCTGCAGGAAAAGGGCCAGGAAGCGGACTACGAACAGGTGCTGCGGGAGATCAACGAACGCGATTACAACGATATGCACCGGGAGCTCGATCCCTTGCGTAAGGCCGACGACGCGTTGGAGATCGACACGACGAAAATGTCGATCGATGAAGTCCTGGCCGCAGTGAAGGAAGCCATGCAGGCTGACTGAGGAACGTGCCGGGAAGCTTATTGAGAAGAGACAGCATAAGGAAGCGTTTCTTCCTTGATGAAGGTGCCGTTTTATGGTATAATACTCGCGCACTTTTATTCTGAGAGCGAAGGAAAGACAGGACCTGCCGGCAAAGGGAAGGGATTCCCGGGAGGAGATCATGAAGATCAAACATTTGCCGGAGGAAGAGCGTCCCATGGAACGCGCGTTGCTGCGCGGTCCGGAGACGCTGAACGATACGGAGCTTTTGGCGCTCATCATCCGTAACGGCAGCGCGGAGCGGTCAGCCGTCGAGCTGGCCGGCGACCTGATTGCCGGCTGCGGGGGCGGGATCCGCGCGATCGCCGGCGCCAAACCGCAGGAACTGACCGGGCTGAAAGGAATCGGCAAAGCGAAAGCCTGCGCCATCGCCGCAGCCTTTGAACTCGGCAGGAGGGCGGCAGCCAAGCCGCTGAAAGGTAAGTTTAAGATTGGATGCGCATCCGACGTAGCGGATCTTTTTATGGAAGACCTGCGCGGGGCAAAGAAGGAACACTTCCGGTGTCTCCTGCTCGATACGAAAGGATGCGTGATCAGCATCGAGGAGATTGCGGTCGGAACGCTTTCCGGCGCCCAGATCCATCCGCGCGAAGCCCTTACAAGCGCGGTGAGAAAGAGCGCGGCGTCAATCGCCTTTGCCCACAATCATCCCAGCGGCGATCCGACGCCGAGCGATGCGGACATTCATATGACGGCCAGGCTCGTCCAGGCGGCGGAAATATTGGGGATCCGCGTTCTGGACCACGTCATCATCGGAGATGGGGAATATGTCAGCCTGAAAGCAAGCGGGCTGATGGATTAGAGATTTTTACGGAGGTAAGGCAGATGATCAATTTTCTCTCTAAAGATATGGGAATCGATCTGGGAACCGCCAACACGCTGATCTACGTGAAGGATAAAGGCATCGTACTGAACGAGCCCTCGGTGATCGCCATAGATAAGAGAAGAGGTGTCATGATCGCGGTCGGCGCGGAAGCGAAGGAAATGATCGGTAAGGCCCCGGACTATATCCTGGTGATCCGGCCTTTGCAGGACGGCGTAATATCCGATTTCGACCGCACGGCCGATATGTTGCGGGCATTCATCGAGAAGGCGGTTACTGCCAACCGGATCCGGAATTTCCGGGTCGTGGTCGGTGTGCCGAGCGGCGTCACGGCCGTGGAGAAGAAGGCTGTAGAAGAAGTCGTCCGTCAGATGGGCGCTTCGGAAGTCTATATTCTCGAGGAACCGATGGCAGCGGCGATCGGGGCGGGACTGGACGTGGACAGCGCTAAGGCCTGCATGATTGCCGATATCGGCGGAGGAACGACTGACATCGCCATTATCGCGCTCGGTGGTATCGTGGCCAGTACCTCGATCCGCCATGCCGGCGATAAGTTTAATGAAGCGATCATCGAATACGTCCGTAAACGTTATGCCCTGATGATCGGTGAACAGACCGCGGAAGCTCTGAAGATCGGAGCCGGTGCCGCCTGTCTGGACGTCGATGAGAACGGGGACGAGATCATTAAGACCGTTAAGGCCAGCGGCCGGGATATCATCACCGGCCTCCCTAAGGTCCTGGACGTCACCAACCGCGATATCATGCTGGCTCTGCAGGAGTCCATCGACATCGTGGTCGACGGAGTTAAGGCGACGATCGAAAAAGCGCCGCCGGAAGTCGCCGCCGATATCGCCGCGGGAGGCATGGTCCTCTCCGGGGGCGGTGGCCTGATCTACAATCTGGACAAACTGATCGAGAAGCGTACCGGCATTAAAGCCACGGTCGCCGAGAACGCCTTTGAGGCGGTCGCGGAAGGGACCGGTCGCAGCTTCAATAATATCGAAACGCTGAAGATCCATGCGTCCAGTGTGAAAAGGAGATAAGCACCTGTGAGGTGGATCCGCGAACATAAGGTGGTCGCCGTCCTGATGCTCGTCCTGATCGTGTCGTTTACCCTGCTGGGCGTAACGCTGCGCTATGGACAGCCGGGCGGGACGGGTATTCTCAGCCGCCTTTATACAACCATAGAAGGGCCTATGATCAAGGCCGGTTCAGGAATTCGTGAGAACCTGACCGGCTTCTTTGCGTATCAGGAACTGATGGAGGAAAACGAGCGGCTGAAGGCGGAGAACGCGGAGCTGCGCGACGAGGTGAACCGCCTGACCCTGAGCGCCAACGAGCTGCAGGATCTGCAGGATCTGGCCAAAGCGCTGAATTACGATTTCATCAAAGGCGAGAACGATATCGTGACCGCGAACGTCGTCTCTTTAGACGGGACCAACTGGACCAATTCCTTCACCATCGATAAAGGAACGGAAAGCGGGATCGAGGTCAACGATCTCGTGCTCTGCGGCGAAGGCCTGGTCGGGCGGATCGCGGAGACCGATGAAGGATGGTCAAAGATCATCCCCATCATCGATGAGGAGAGCCGCATCAGCTTCTGCATCGACCGCAACCGCAGCCTGCTAGGCATTATCGAGGGTTCCGAGGATGGGACGCTGACCGGCTTTATGCTGGATGAAGAAGCCGAGCTGCGCGATGGCGACGTCCTGGTCACGTCCGGTATGGGGCGTTATCCGGCGGGCATCCGCATCGGGAAGGTATCCCGGTCCGGCTACGACAGCAATAAGCAGCTGATCACCGTTACGGTCCGCTCGAATGTGGATTTTGATTCCCTGATTAAGGTCAGTGTGATCCTATGATTACGAGAAGAGCAACCATAGCCTTTGTATTGATCTTTTTTCTGCTGCCGTTTTTCCAGATGGCGATACCGGGGCAGATCCGCTTTGATCCGACCATTTCGCTGTTGATCGCTTTGATCATCTATGTGGATACCGAGAGGCTGGCTCTGCCCATCCTCCCGGCTTTCGTCTGCGCCCTGATCGGCGACCTGGTCCACAGCCAGTTCGTCGGCGTAACGGCGCTTTCGATGCTCCTGATGTGCTATTTCCTGTTTTTGATCAAAGACCTGATCGACGCGGAGCAGCCGATGGTGGACGCCCTGGTGGTGATCCTGTCCGTCTTGATCTACCATATTTTCTACTGGATGGTCTACGCGTTGCTGGGATCCCCGTATACGTTTGCCTTTATGCTGCGCGCGGAGCTTCCCGCTATGATCGTGGAGACGGCGCTGGCCTTTATCATCCTGTTTTTCATGGTCAGAAAGAGAATACAGAAGAGGAGAGACGATTTCTTTAAATGAACGGTAAGGTACGCGATAACTTAAGATACCGCAACCTGGTGAGCATTATCATTTTCCTGATGCTCATTCTTGCCGTGCGCCTCTTTATCCTGACGATGATCCAGAACGAGCGCTGGACCGAGGAAGCCCAGTCGCAGAACACCAAGACGCTCTATACGTCGGCTCCGCGCGGCAATATCTACGACCGCAACGGCAATCTGCTGGCGGGGAATAAACAGGTCTTTACGGTGACCTTTAACGCCAGCAATATGACTTCCGCCGAGATCAATGAAGCCACGCTGACCATGATCCGGGAGCTGGAAAAGAATAACGACGAGTATAAAGACGAGTTCCCGATCAAGGTGAACGGGGACCGTTTCTATTATTCCTACGACCGGGAGCTGTCCGCCTGGCTTTCACGGCATGGCTATGCCGGTGACGTAACCGCGGACCGGGTCTTCCGGCAGGCGCGGGCGGAGTATGGCATTGCCGCCGACCTGGACCGCTATAAGGCGATGGAAGAGCTGGAGGATAAGCATAACGTCTATCTGCCGATCAACGTCCGCAATATGAAATTCATCTATCAAAGCCAGAAGGATTATTTCCTGTCGCGCTTCGGCTTTGATACGAGTGAGGAGATCACGGCGGAGGAGTGCTTCCGGGAACTGCGGGCCTATTACGGCATCGATGAAGAGCTCTCCGACGTCGATGCCCGTAAGATCATGGTGGTGCGGAATAAGGTAACGGAAGGAAGCTTCCAGCGTTACCTGCCGATCACCGTAGCGACCGGGATCAGCGATGCCAGCGTCATCTACTTCAGCGAGATGGGGATACCCGGCGTGGCCATCGAATCGGCGACGGAGCGCTATTATCCCTATGGATCGCTAGCCTGCCACATGATCGGCTATATGGGCGCGATCTCTGACAGCGAGTACGATTACTACGTGCGGGAACGCAATTATCTGGTTTCCGACATGGTCGGTAAAGCCGGTATCGAAGAAGCGTTGGAGGAAGTACTGCACGGGACGCCGGGTTATGAGACGATCATCGTCAACAGTTCCGGCGAAAAGGTCTCCACGCTGTCCTCGCAGGAAGCCAAAAAAGGAAATGACGTCTATCTGACCTTTGACGTGGAACTGCAGAAGGCGACGGAGGAGACGCTGAGGAACGGCATCGAGAACCACGAAACGGCCCGTAGCGGCGCCGCCGTCATCCTCGACGTGAAGACGGCCGACGTGTTGGCGATGGCCAGTTATCCGGACTTTGACCTGAATATGTTCGCGGACGGTATCTCCGATAAGGAATGGGCTTCCGTACAGCCGGAGAACCCGCGCGATTCCTTCTCGCCGACGCCGCTCTATAACAACGCGACCATGGCTTCCGCGGCGCCGGGCTCCACTTTCAAACCGATTACGGCGATCGCCGCCCTGCAGTGCGGCCTGGATCCGACGCAGGAGATCGAGGACAAGGGCTTTATCCAGATCGCGGAACGCCGTTTCGGCTGTTCTACCTATAACGAGAGCGGCGCCACCGACGGGTTCGAAAACCTGGAGTGGGGCATGGGTAATTCCTGTAACTACTATTTCGCCTGCATCGCCACCAATAAGGACTGGGGCACGGGGGAATCGCTGGGATATTTTAAGGACATCACCATCGACGATATCCTGAATACCGCGCATGCCTACGGGCTGGGTGAGAATACCGGGATCGAGATCGCCGAGACCGTGCGGCCGTCCGTTTCCGCGGAGACCAAATTGGAAAGTTACCGCGTCGCGGTTTGGGAAGCGCTCTACGATAAGGCTTATACCTATTTCCCGCCGGAGGTCTATAAGGATTACGACCGCCTCGTGGAGAATATCACCAAGATCGCTGACCGCATCTACGATAATCCGGAATACGAAGAGCTGTATCGCTTCATCGAAAATGAGACCGAAGTCCTGCCAGATCAGGTGGAAGCCTGCACGCAGATGGTGAAATACAATTATTTCGTCATCTCGACCTGGACGACCTTCGACGTCTTCAACGTCTCCATCGGCCAGGGCGATAACAACTATTCGCCGATCCAGGTGGCGAACTACGTGGCGACCATCGGCAATAACGGCTACCGCAACCAGGTGAGCGTCGTCTACGGAATCGAGGGCGAAGGGCGCACGGTGAAATCGACGCCCCTCTATACCGGATCCACGCCCGAGGAACTGGCGGAGGTCATCAAAGGCATGCGCCGCGTCTGTTCCAGTGGTACGCTGCGGGATACCTTCTCCGATTATCCGATTCCGGTGGCCGGTAAGACCGGTACTTCGGAATATCAGGCGGTGAAGGAGCCGGTCGACGAAGTGGCCTATATGAAGGAACATCTGGAAGAGTTCAACGAAGAAGCGGAAACCAAGATCACCTGGAAACAGATCGAGAAGAAGATCGAAGAGCTGATGAAGCAGGACGCCAATCTCTACCCGGATCCGAATAATACGGTGGATGAAGCCCTGGTCCTGCTCAGCAATCATAAGATCAACCAGAGCCTGATCGATTCCAAGAAAGATACCTATAAGGACTTTTCCTGGATGATCACACTTGCGCCGGCGGATGATCCGGAGATCGCGGTCGTCCTGTTCCTCCCGGAAGGCGGTTACGCTTCGGAGAGCGGCGACGTGATGGCAGAACTGATCAGCAATTATTTCGGCCTGTACCGGAATGAAGATACCTTGTCAACTTACGCGGCTACAGACAATACTGGCGACAATGTGTTACAATAATGTGTTACAATAGAGATCAGGCAGGCAAGAGACTTGCTGCCTGCTGTAAATAAACAGTAAAAGGAGAGGGTTTTTCCGCCAGGAAAGGCCCGGAAGAACGGATGGGTAAAATTTATGTAGTCGCTTCCGGAAAGGGCGGCACCGGCAAAACGATGTTTGCGGTCAATTTCGGCGCCGAACTGGCGAAAGCCGGATGCAGCGTCGTCCTGATGGATCTAGATCTGGGCTTGCGCAACCTGGATCTGTATTTTGGCCTGGAAGACCAGGTCGTCTATGACGTGAGCGACGTGTTGAACGGTGTCTGCCGCATTAAACAGGCCTTGATCCGGGATCACCGCTTCCCGGAACTCTATATCATGGCGGCATCTCCCGAACGCAGCGACGGTTATCTGACGCCCCTGCATATGAAGGTACTGGCGGCCAAACTGCGCGCGGAATTTGATTACGTCATCATCGATGCCCCGTCGGGGCTCGATGACGGGATCGTCTTAGCCTGCGCCGGCGCCGACGAAGCGATCATCGTCGTGAATCCGGATTATTCATCGCTGCGTGACGCCGATAATCTCGACCGGGAAATGGTGGAACTGGGTTTGGAAACGCGGCATCTGGTCGTGAACAACGTCGATATGGAACTGGTAGAAGCCGGTTACGCCCCGAACCTGAACGAGATCACCGGGATGTTACAGCCTGAACTGGCCGGTGTCATCCATACGGATCAGAATATCCGCATTTCCACCAATCTGGGCGTCCCCATCGTTCTGAAGGACGGCACCTATATTGAACGGAACTTCCGCAGCATCGCCGGGCGCATCACGGGCGAGCAGCGGCTGGAGGCAGAATAAAAAAGCCCGCGGGAGACCGCAGGCCCGGGTAGATAAAGATCAACCTGTAAACAGGCAGATCCGGTTCGTCAGAACTGGATCTTTTTACTTCTGGCGCCGACGCTTAATACCAGGCCGACAGCAATCATATTGGAGAGGATCGAGGAGCCGCCGTAACTCAGGAAGGGCAGGGTGATACCGGTTACCGGCATCATGCCCATGGTCATGGCGATATTCTCGAAGATCTGAAAGGTGAACATGCCGATGACTCCGGAGATGATTAAAGCGCCGAAGAAATCGAGCGCTCCGAAAAGCAGGCGCATCATGCGGATGAGCAGGATTGCGAAGAGGGTGATCACGATGAGGCCGCCGATCAAGCCCAGCTCTTCTCCGATGACGGAAAAAATGAAATCGCTGGTCTGGACCGGGATGAAATCGAGGCTCTTCTGGGTACCGTGGAAAAGGCCCTGTCCGGAGAAGCCGCCGGAACCGATGGCGACCTTGGACTGCCAGACCTGCCAGTTGCCCTGCAGGGACAGGTTGTTCGGATGCAGGAAGGATTCGATCCGTTCCTTCTGGTAATCGGCAAGGAAGAGATAGGCGACCGGGACGGCGGCGATGCAGAGCGCGAACAGCTTGCCCAGCGCTTTGATGTCGATGCCGGCGAAGAAGATCATGATCAGCCAGGTGGCCATGAAGACCAGCGCGCTGCCCAGGTCCTCCTTCAGGACGATGAGGATGATGGGGGCGGCGATCAGGCCGGCTTTGATCAGGCACTGGAAGTTATAGAGCTGGTCTTTATGCTTGTCGAGATAGGAAGCCATGATCAGGATGAAGAGGAGCTTGACGAGCTCCGAAGGCTGAATGGCGATGAAACCCAGGTCGATCCATGCCCGCGCCCCGAACTGCTCGATGCCGAGTCCCGGCACGTAAACAGAGAGCAGGAGGATCAGCGCCAAAGCGTAGAGCAGCTTATCGAGCGTCTGGAAAGCCGTGTAATTAAAGTACATGACGATCAGGATGCCGATCGTGCCGAGGCCGTAGGCGATCATCTGTACGATCACGCTGCGCGAAAAGAAATTGCTGTCCACGGTCGTGCTGCCGATCATCAGAATGCTCATGACGGCCAACGCCAGGATGACGACGAGGATGATTTTATCGATGTTTTTTACGTAGGAAAAAGTATTCAAGCTCTCCCCCTATATTCTTGACATAAATGAGCTCCAAATATTATAATATAGATTGTGTAAAAATGGCAAGTCATATGTGTTGAATCAAAAAGGAGGTGCATGGATGTCTACACCATTTGTCATTCTTTTCATTGTATTGGCACTGGTCTTAGGACTGTTGATCGGATACATTTACCGGAAGAACGTAGGAGAAAAAACCATCGGGAGCGCCGAGCAGAAGGCGAAAAATTTGATCCTCGATGCCGAGAAAAAAGCCGAAGCCATTGAAAAAGAGAAACTGAACGACGCCAGAGATGAAGCCCGCCGGATCCGGACGGACGCGGAACGGGACGTTAAAGAAAGAAGAAACGAAGTCAAGAACGCCGAACGGCGCATTGCCCAGAAAGAAGAATCGATCGACCGCAAGCTCGAGAATATCGAGAAGAAAGAAGAGAAAATAACCCGCCAGCAGCAGGAGATCGCCCAGAAGAAGGAAGAGATCGATTCCTTCCTGGAGAAGAAGATCCAGGAACTGGAGAAGGTCTCCGGCCTGACCGCGGATGAAGCAAAACAGATCCTCCTGAAGGAGATCGAAAACGACGTCCGGCACGATGCTTCGCTCATGATCAAGGAGATCGAGAGCAAGGCGAAAGAAGAAGCCGATATGCGCGCGAAGGGGATCATCGTCGGCGCCATCCAGCGCTGCGCGGCTGACCAGGTCGCTGAATCGACGGTTTCCGTCGTGCCGCTTCCCAACGACGAAATGAAAGGCCGCATCATCGGCCGTGAAGGCCGGAATATCCGCGCCATCGAAACGCAGACCGGCGTTGACCTGATCATCGACGATACGCCGGAAGCGGTCATCATCTCCGGCTTTGATCCGGTGCGCCGGGAGATCGCCCGCGTCGCGCTGGAGAAGCTGATCACCGACGGCCGCATCCATCCCGCCCGCATCGAGGAAATGGTGGCCAAGGCGGAGAAGGAAGTCAACGCGATCATTAAAGAAGAAGGCGAGCGCGCGACCTTTGAAGTCGGCATCCATAACCTCCATCCGGAGCTCGTGAAGCTGCTCGGCCGTCTGAAATACCGTACTTCTTACGGGCAGAATGTGCTGAACCATTCTATCGAAGTAGCGCACCTGGCCAGACTGATGGCCGGAGAACTGGGTCTGAACGTGAAACTTGCCAAACGGGCCGGCCTGCTCCACGACATCGGGAAAGCCCTGGATCACGAATATGAGGGAACGCACGTCGACCTCGGTATCCAGGTGCTGAAAAAGTATAAAGAAAGCGAAGCCGTTATCAACGGCATGGCCGCGCACCACGGGGATTATGAACCGCAGTCGGCGGAAGCCGTGCTGATCGCGGCGGCGGACGCGCTCTCCGCGGCCCGGCCCGGCGCGCGTCGCGAGACCCTGGACGTTTATATCAAACGTCTGGAGAAACTGGAAGAGATCGCCAATACGACGCCGGGTGTCGAAAAATCCTTCGCCATCCAGGCTGGACGCGAGATCCGCATCATTGCCAACCCGAACGAGGTGGGCGACGACAGCATCCAGCTCCTGGCCCGGGATATCTCCAAACGGATCGAATCCGAGCTCGAATATCCGGGACAGATCAAGGTCAACGTGGTCCGGGAAACGCGGGCTGTCGAATACGCCAAATAGGATACGTCTGATAAGAGAGGAAAAGCTCCTGCCGCTCCCCGGGATCCCCGGGGAGCATTTTTAGGAAAAGCCGGAGGTAAAAAACGAACAGCATGAGAAGCGTATATTTCGATAATAGTGCCACGACCTGCGTACGGCAGGAAGCGGCGCAGGCGGCGCTGGAGGCGATGACCGGGACCTACGGCAATCCGTCTTCGCTGCACCGGCTGGGGCTGGCGGCGGAGAAAATCCTGAAGGGTTCCCGCCAGAAACTGGGGGAGGCTCTGGGGTGCCCGGCGGAGGACGTGATTTTTACTTCCGGCGGAACCGAGAGCGATAATACCGCTCTGTTCGGGGCCTGGGAGGCTCGCAAACGGCGTGGGAACCGCATCATCACCACGCAGGTGGAGCACCCGGCGATCTTGGAAACCTGCCGGCGCCTGGAGGAGATGGGGGCTGACCTCGTCTATCTGCCCGTGGATCAGGAATGCCGCATTTCGCTTGACGACCTGGCGGCTGCAGTTAACGAGAAGACCATTCTCGTTTCAATCATGAGCGTTAATAACGAGACAGGAACGATCATGCCGATCCGGGAAGCGGCAGCCCGGAAAGGAAACGCACTCTTCCACACCGACGCGGTTCAGGCTTTTGGTAAGATTCCGCTCGTGACGGGCGGGGTGGACCTGATCTCGGTCAGCGGGCATAAGATCCACGCTCCGAAAGGAATTGGCGCACTCTACGCTGCTTCCTCCGCCGGTATCAAACCGTTCCTCTATGGCGGCGGTCAGGAAAAAGGGCGGCGCTCGGGAACAGAGAATATGCCCGGAATCGCCGCTTTCGGCGTAGCGGCGGAGCTGGCAGCGGCGGAACTGACCGCCACGGAAGAAAAGCTCCGCGGTTTGCGTGGCCACATGCGGGAAGCCATCCTCACCGAGATCCCGGATGTCCGCGTGAACAGTCCGCAGGATGCCTGCCCGTCCGTCTTCAACGTTTCCTGTCTGGGGACCCGGGGCGAGGTGATCCTGCACAGCCTGGAGCAGGAGGGCATCTGTGTCTCCACCGGTTCGGCCTGTTCCGCGGGTAAAAAAGGCGGTAGCCACGTCCTGAAGGCGATGGGCTTAAAACCAAAGGAAGTGGAAAGTGCCTTGCGCTTCAGCTTCAGTTATATGAATACGGAAGAGGAAGTCGACTACGCGGTTGAGAAACTGAAAGCCGCGGTCACCCGGTTCCGCCGGCTGGGCAGCTTCCGCTAAAGAGAGGCTGGCGAATCCCCTGAAAGGGAAGACGAGCGGTGTTGGAAACGGACCTTGCGACGAACGCTAAGACTTACGGAGAAAAAGATGAACGAGAAGAAGATACTGATCGTGCGCTGCGGGGAAGTGGCGCTGAAAGGCATGAACAAACCCTATTTTGAAAGGATGCTGGCGGAGCGGATCGGCAAACGCCTGGCTGCGTCCGGGTTTGGAGAAGCGGAAGTCCAACGGCACGAAGGACTGATCTACGTACGTTTTGACCGGGGCTGGGATGAGATCGCGGTCGCGCGGGAGATCGCGAAAGTGTTCGGTGTCGCCTCCATCAGCCCGGCGGTAGAAGCGGAATCGGATCTGACGGCTATCGGCCAGGCTGCGGTCGGCTTCATGCTGGATCTGATCGAAAAGCGCGGCATCCACACTTTTAAAGTGGAAGCTAAGCGGGCAGATAAGGATTTCCCGGTGAAGTCACCGGAGATCGCCCGCCGGGTCGGCGCCATGGTGCTGATCGGCTGCAAAGTGCTGGCCGTCGACGTACACGAACCGGATGCCCGGCTCTTCGTCGACGTCCGTCACGACCGTTCCTTCATCTATACGGACAAGATCAGCGGCTTTGGCGGATTACCCCTGGGTACGAACGGCAAGGGCCTGGTGCTGCTCTCGGGCGGCATCGATTCCCCGGTAGCAGCCTGGATGATGGCTAAGCGCGGCATGATGATCGAGGCTGTGCATTTCCATTCCTACCCCTACACCTCGGAGCGGGCGCAGCAGAAGGTGGAGGAACTAGCCCGGATCGTTGCTTCTTACTGCGGCAATTTCCGCATGCACGTGATCAATCTGCTGCCGGTGCAGGAACAGATCGTCATGCATTGCCCGGAAGCGGAAACGACCATTCACGTGCGCCGCTTCATGATGCGCATCGCCGAGCGCGTCGCCCGCGAAACCGGCTGCATGATGCTGATCACGGGCGAGAACCTGGGGCAGGTGGCGAGCCAGACCGCGGAAGCCTTCGTGGTAACCGACCACGTGGTCGAGATGCCGGTCATGCGGCCGCTCATCGCCCTCGATAAGGTGGATATCATCGAAAAAGCGCAGGAGATCGGCACTTTTGAAAAGTCGATCGAGCCTTATGAAGACTGCTGCACTGTCTTCCTGCCCAAACATCCGACGACCAAGCCCAAGCTTGAGCGCATCGAAAAGTCAGAAGAAGCGCTGGACGTGGAAGCCCTGGTTTCCGCCTGCGTGGCCAGCCGCGAGATCGTGGAGATCAAAGCTTAGACGTTCTGGCGGGGAAGGGAGATGAACCTCTTTCGCATCATCCCGAAACTCTGTGAACAAAGCGTGAAAATGGCGGAAAAAGGGCAAAAACGGCTTGCAATCTTGTTAAAACGGTGACATACTATACCTGTATGCTGTTATTTTAGTAACAAATACGTTAAATAACATAAGGAGGCTTATAAATGAACTTTCAGCTGACGAAGGAACAACAATTCGTAAGGAAAATGGTGAGAGAGTTTGCCAAGACAGAAGTAGAACCTCTTGCCGCTGACATCGACAAGGAACACAGATTCCCGGTCGAGACAGTTGAAAAGATGGCCCGCTATGGCCTGATGGGAATTCCGTTCCCGAAGGAAGTTGGCGGAATGGGCGGCGATGAGATCGCTTATGCCATCACTGTCGAAGAGCTGGCAAGAGTATGCGCGTCTACCGCGGTAATCGTCTCTGCCCACACCTCTCTCTGCTGCTGGCCGATCTACAAATACGGCACGGCTGAGCAGAAAGCCAAGTATCTGCCGGATCTCTGCGCAGGCAGAAAACTCGGCGCTTTCGGTCTGACCGAACCGAACGCGGGTACCGACGCGTCCGGACAGCAGACCAGAGCGGAACTCGATGGCGATGAATGGGTCCTGAACGGAGCTAAGTGCTTCATCACCAACGGCGGTTACGCGAACGTATTCGTCGTCATGGCCATGACCGACAAGTCCAAAGGCAATCACGGCATTTCCGCTTTCATCGTCGAGAAGACCGACCCCGGCTTCTCCATCGGCAAGACCGAGGATAAGATGGGTATCTGCGCTTCTTCCACGACGGAACTGATCTTCCAGAACTGCCGCATCCCGAAGGACAGACTCCTCGGTGAAGTCGGCAAGGGCTTCAAAGTTGCTATGTCCACGCTGGACGGCGGCCGTATCGGTATCGCATCCCAGGCTCTCGGCATTGCCCAGGGCGCTCTCGACGTCACGGTCGAATACATGAAGCAGAGAAAACAGTTTGGTAAAAAGCTGACCCAGTTCCAGGCCCTTTCGTTCGTAGTTGCTGATCTCGCGACCGATATCGAAGCGGCAAGACTCCTTGTTTATAGAGCTGCATATAATGAAGATGCCGGTCTCCCGTACGGCCCGGCGGCTGCGATGGCGAAACTGTTCGCCGCCGAGACCGCGATGAAGGTCACCACCAAGTGCGTACAGCTCCACGGTGGTTACGGCTACACCAAGGATTATCCGGTTGAGAGAATGATGAGAGACGCTAAGATCACCGAGATCTACGAGGGTACCTCCGAAGTCCAGAGAATGGTCATCGCGGGTTCCGTTATCGGCAAATAATTGAGGAGGAATTGAAAATGGCATTTAATATCGTTGTATGCGCAAAGCAAGTTCCGGACACCAATGAGATCAGAATCAACCCGGAAACCGGTACGCTGATCAGAGATGGCGTTCCGAGCATCCTCAATCCGGATGACGCGAATGCTCTGGAAGAGGCTCTGAAGATCAAAGACACGGATCCTGAAAACGTTCATGTCACCGTCGTCTCCATGGGACCTCCGCAGGCTCAGGACATGCTGTTCGAATGCCTGGCAATGGGCGCTGATGAAGGCGTTCTGATCTCCGACAGAGCGGTTGGCGGTTCCGATACCTGGGCTACCTCCAACGCGATCACCGCAGCGATCAAGAAGCTGCCCTATGACCTGATCTTCGCCGGCCGTCAGGCCATCGACGGAGATACCGCGCAGGTTGGTCCGCAGATCGCGGAAAAACTCGACCTGCCCCAGGTAACCTACGTCCAGAAATTCGAAATCGCGGATGACAAGAAGAGCGTTAAGGTCGAGAGACAGCTGGAAGATGGTTATGAAGTCATCGAAGCGCCGATCCCCTGCATGCTCACCTGCATTAAGGAACTGAACACGCCGAGATATATGAACATCTGTGGCATCTTCAACCCGGCCAAGGACATCAAGGTCTGGAACGCGAAGGATATCGAAGTCGACCTGACGACCGTCGGTCTGAAGGCTTCCCCGACCAACGTATTCCGTTCCTTCACACCGAAGCCGAAGGGAAAAGGCACCATGCTGGAAGGTGACACCGA
>JAFRYQ010000207.1 GCA_017437565.1 Bacillota bacterium | reverse complement strand
TGACCGGGATCCCGGTTTTCACGGAAAGATCCTCATAGGTCAGGCCCAGTTCTTTCCGTCTCTTATTCAGCGTTTCGATCT
Organism: Bacillota bacterium; assembly: GCA_017437565.1. Taxonomy (GTDB): domain Bacteria; phylum Bacillota; class Clostridia; order Peptostreptococcales; family Anaerovoracaceae; genus Eubacterium_B. The sequence continues at coordinate 5,456 of JAFRYQ010000207.1, read as the reverse complement.
TGTTCAAGATTGCCATCTCCTTTCTGCCCCATTCGGATCATGTCGTTTTCTTCACGCTCATTTTATCAAAAAACGGTTGCCACGGCAACCGTAAATGGATATTTTGCATTGTCTATCAAAATTTTGATATTTCGAACCTGATTGTGTTTTCCTTACACCCAACGGGCGGAGGCCAGGATCGCGTCGAGAACGCCCGCCGCTTCCGCGGCGCCTTCTGCCCGGGCGTAAAAATGCAGGTAGTAATAGGCCTTTCCTTCTTTCAGGACCAGGGATTCCCCCTGCATGGCGATGTCTTCGGCTTCGTAGCCGTAACGGAACCCGTAGGCCGGTTTCCCACCGACGTCCCGCTTCACGGCTTCTCCCATCCGCACTCCGTAGGGCTGCATGGCCTTGCGGATCTGAGCCTCCATGCCGCTGGCCACGTCCTTTGCTTTCAGGAACATCGCCGCGAGGCCGGCGATCTCCTTCCACGCCGTAGTGACGATGAGATGTTTCTCCGTATCCTTGAAACAGCCGCCGGGACCGGCTTCCATAAAACGCAGTTTGGCCAGTTCTTCCCCCTCCATCCGGTGAAAACCTTCCGGGAAAGCGAAATAGAGTTTATGATTGAGCAGGATGTCTTCCACGGTATATCTCTCCTTTTATTCAGGCGGCCTTTTTCAGCGGGCGTAGATCACGCGGTCTTTTCCCGTCAGGTCCGGCAAACAGCGGATATCGCTGAAGCAGCGCGGCCGCTGCAGCAGATCGATGACGTCGCTTTTCTGGTCGTAACCGATCTCCAGCATCAGGATCCCGCCTTTTTTCAGATGTGTCGGCGCGTCCTTGGCGATGATCCGGTAAAAATCCAGGCCGTCAGCGCCACCGTCCAGGGCACCCACCGGTTCATGCTCACGCACTTCCTTCTGCAGGGTAGCAATCTCTTCCGTCCGGATATAGGGTGGATTGCAGATGATCATGTCGAACTGCGTGTGGCGGAACCGGCCCCGGAAGGGCTGCAGCATATCTCCCTGCACGAGTTTCACGCGTTTTCCGACTCCGTTCAAGGCCACGTTCTCCGCTGCCACTGCCAACGCATCCTGGGACAGGTCCGCGCAGGTCACGTTGATCTTGGGGCAGGCATGCGCGATGGTGATACCCAGGCAGCCGCTGCCGCAGCAGAGGTCGAGCACATCGCCGGATTTCAGCGGGCTCACCAGTTGGTCCCGCCGCAGTACGCCGCGCTGGATCAGGGAAAGCGCGTCTTCCGCCAAGACTTCCGTATCCAGCCGCGGGATCAGCACGCGCGGGTCGACTTTAAACTTCAGGCCCATGAATTCCTGGCAACCGGCGATATACTGGACCGGCTCCCCGGCCGCCCGCCGGTCGATCAGCCCGAAATACCGTTCGCAGAGATAATCCTGCAGGGATTCCTGGTATTCCAACACCAAACGGGAAGTCGGGATATTCATCATATAGCAGTATATGGATTTGCTGTCCCGTGCCGCATCCGGGATGCCGCTATCCAGAAGCTGCTTCTCTCCCATGTTCAGGAGTTCTTTCACCCGCATGCCCATTACGCTTCCTCCTCGCCGGCGGCTTTGATGTGCACCGTTTCGATCAGGTGCGCGTCCTTATCGCAGATGCCCTCCATGAGCGGGGTGTCGGCCGGGACCAGCACCGCCTTTACGGAGGCGATCGCCACCTCCAGTTGTTCGTTCGTCGGCTCCGCTGTCGTCAGCTTCTGCACGTAGAGACCCGGCAGGCTGAGGATCTTCACGATGGCGTTATCGCTGCGGCCGGCCCACTTCAGGACTTCGTAGGAAAGCCCGGCCACGAGCGGGATCAGGACGATGCGGCTGACCAGGCGCAAAAGCAGGTTCGGCCAGCCCAGCAGCGAGAACAGGATCAGACTGATGATCATTACGAACATCAGGAAGCTCGTGCCGCAACGCGGATGCAGCGTATAGAAGCCTTGGGCGTTTTCCGGCGTCAAGGGGAGTCCGTTCTCAAAGCAGTGGATCGTCTTGTGCTCGGCGCCGTGATAGCAGAAGACCGTGTGGATCTCCTCCATATGGCTGATCGCCGCGATATAGCCGAGGAACAAAGCGATACGCAATACGCCTTCCACCAGGTTCAGCACGAAAGCGTTACTCACGACGCGGCCGAGCAGGTTCACGACCACCGTCGGCAGCAGGACGAACACCCCGATGGCGATGGCGATGGCGACGACCACCGCCAGATAGAGCGCGAAATTCCAAGCTGCCTTTTCACCGAATTTCTCGCCGATCCATTTCTCCAGCCGGCCCGGTTCCTCGTGTTCCGCCTCTTCCCCACCGTAATGCTCGAGCACGTCCGCCGAATAGAGCAGCGTCTTCATACCCAGGACCAGCGAGGAAACAAAAGCCACGATCCCACGGATCACCGGGACCTTCGCGATCGGCTTTGGTGGCGGCAGCGCCTGGGTCTTAATGTGGATGCGCCCGTCCGGGACGCGGCAGGCGATCGCCAACCGGTCGGTACCGCGCATCATCACGCCCTCCATGATGGCCTGTCCCCCGATGGAAGTCGGGCAGGCGTCTTTTAAAAATATCTTACTGAGATCCATTCCTTTGGCGGTTCTTTCTTGCCGCGCTTACCGCGGCATCAACACTTTCTTGATGATCTGGATGAAGTTGCGGTTATTGGCCGTATGGGCCAGATTGTCGATGATGGTTTCCGTGACCTCCTGCACCGGCAGATTGGACATCGCCCGGCGCATGGCCCAGATCGCCTCGATCTCTTCCTGGCTCATGAGCAGATCCTCGCGTCGTGTCCCGGAACGATTGAGATCGATCGCCGGGAAGATGCGTTTTTCGGACAGCTTACGGTCGAGATGCAACTCCATATTACCTGTACCCTTAAACTCCTCATAGATAACATCATCCATGCGGGATCCGGTCTCCACGAGGGCCGTCGCCAGGATCGTGATGCTGCCGCCTTCTTCGATATTGCGGGCGGCACCGAAGAATTTTTTCGGTTTATAGAGGGCGCTGGGATCGAGGCCGCCGGAGAGGGTCCGTCCCGAAGGCGGTTCGACCAGGTTATAGGCGCGGGCCAGACGGGTGATACTGTCGAGCAGGATCACGACGTCCTTCTTCTGCTCCGCCAGGCGCTGAGCTCTCGCCACGACCATTTCCGCCACCTTCACGTGGTGCTGCGGCCGCTCGTCAAAGGTGGAATAGATGACTTCCCCGCTCTCCAGGGACCGCTTCATATCGGTCACTTCCTCCGGCCGTTCGTCGACGAGGAGGACGATCAGCTCGACTTCCGGATGGTTCTTCTCGATGCTGTTGGCGATCTGCTTGAGCAGGGTGGTCTTACCGGCTTTCGGCGGCGCGACGATCAGGCCGCGCTGGCCTTTGCCGACCGGGGCGATCAGGTCGATCAGACGCATGGACAGTTCCTTGGCGGAGCGCTCCATGGTCAGTCGCTTGTTCGGGAAGATCGGCGTCAGCTCGGAAAAGTCCTTGCGGCGGATCGCTTCGCCCGGTTCCTGCCCGTTCACGGTGTTCACATAGAGCAAAGCGCCAAAGCGTTCGCCTTCATTCGGGAGCCGGGAAATGCCCTGGATCAGGTCGCCGGTCTTCAGATTGAATCTGCGGATCTGCGTCGGCGAGACGTAAACGTCGCGGTCGCTGGTCAGGAAATTATTGAAACGCAGGAAGCCGAAGCCCTCCTCGGAAAGATCAAGGATCCCGCAGACTTCCGGCCGGGGCCGGGCGTCCCGGATCTCCCGCGGCGTCATCTTGCGGTAAGGCTGGGCCTGTGGCTGCTGACCCTGGGTCTCCGGCGTCGGAACGACTTGCGGCGGCTGTCCGGCTGTGGCCGCTTCCGCCGGCGCTGCCGGCGTTTCCGGGGCGGCGGGCGTTTCCGACGCAGCGGGCGTTTCCGACGCGGACGCCGGGACAGAAGTTACCGGTTCCGAAGCGGCTGCTTCTTTATCGGTCACCGGAGCAGACTTCTCTTCGCTTGCCGGGGCAGCGGGCGCTGCCGCTCTTGCTGCAGTTTCCGCTTCCTGCGCGGACGTCGTTTCCGCTTCTGCTTTTACTGCCGCTTTTGGTTTCCGGCCACGCGGTTTTTTATCGGCCGGCTTTTCTTCTTCGGTCCCCGCCTTTTCCGCAGGCCCTTCCTGCTTCACCGCCGCTTCCGGAACTTCCTTTTTACGAGTCGTTCTGCGAGGCGCTTTCGGTTTTTCAGGCACTTCCGGTTTCTCCTTCGCGACCGGTGCAGGTTTCTTTTCCGTCGTCTCAGGTTTCTCCTCCGCGGCCGGCACTTCTTTTTCTTCCACCGGAATGGCTACTGCTTCCGCGGGTTTTGCTTTCGGGGGACGGCCGCGCCGTTTCTTGGGTTCAGCGGGAACTGCGGCGACTGCCGGAACCGTTAAAGATTCTTTTTCAGCAGCTTGAACCGGCGCCACTTCTTCCGGTGCCGCGTCCGGTTTTACCGTCTTACGAGTCGTTCTGCGGGCGGGTTTCTTCTCTTCCGCCTGTGGCGCAGTGCTTTCGGGCATTTCTTCTTTTTTTCTTCTGGGCATGAATAAAAACTTCGGGCGGGCGCCCTTTCCTTTCTTTGCTGCCGGGAGTATAAACTTAGTCTTCGTGAAAAACGAACAATAGAATCAAGGAATCTGTTTTGATCTAAACTGCTTCGATTTTACCACGCCGAACGCCGAAAGAAAAGAAAAAAATGGCGTCTCTTGAAAAGACGCCATTTTCTGCATTTCCCCTATGAGGTTTCCGCCAGGACGGGCGGAAGCGCTTTGATCGTTTCGTCTAGAAATCCGCGGTCTTCGGCGTACGCGGGAAGGGCAGCACGTCGCGGATGTTGGCCATGCCCGTCAGATACATGATCATCCGTTCAAAGCCGAGCCCGTAACCGGCGTGTTTCACACCGCCGTATCTTCTGAGGTCCAGATACCATTCATAACCTTCCTCGGGCATGCCCATCTCGGCCATGCGCTGGCGCAGGACGTCGAGGCGTTCCTCTCTCTGGCTGCCGCCGATGATCTCACCGACGCCCGGAACGAGCAGGTCGCAGGCGGCGACAGTCTTGCCGTCATCGTTCACCCGCATATAGAAGGCTTTAATGTCTTTCGGATAATCGGTGACGAAGACCGGTTTCTTGAAGATCTCCTCCGTGAGATAGCGCTCATGCTCGGTCTGCAGGTCAATGCCCCAGCTGACCGGGTACTGGAATTCGCGGCCGGATTCCTCAAGCAGCTTCACAGCTTCCGTATAGGTCACGCGGCCGAAATCGGAATTCACGATGTTGTCAAGGCGCGCAAGCAGGCCCTTATCGATGAACTGGGTGAAGAAAGCCATCTCTTCCGGCGCCTTCTCCAGGACGAAATTGATGATGTATTTCACCATCTCTTCCGCGAGCTGCATATTGTCTTCCAGATCGGCGAAGGCGTTTTCCGGTTCGCACATCCAGAATTC
>JAFRYQ010000206.1 GCA_017437565.1 Bacillota bacterium | reverse complement strand
GACCAGGTCGAAGGTCTCCTCGATGCGCGCGCGGATCACCTCTTTGGAGGCGTCCGGTTCGTGGATGCGGTAGAGATCGGCGATGAAGGCCCCGACCTTATGCACGGGGCTCAGCGCGTTCATGGCTTGCTGGAAGACGATGGACATCTTCGTCCAACGGATCTCCGCGAGCCGCTGCGGGCTCATCGTCAGCAGGTCTTCTCCGTCAAAGATGGCTTCGCCCGTGACGACCGAGGTCTTGGGGTTTAAAAGCCGCAGGATGGCCATGATCAGCGTAGTCTTGCCGGAACCGGATTCGCCGACGATGCCCAGGGACTCATTGGCTTCCAGGTCCATCGTGATGTGGTTGATAGCGTGCACGTCTTTCCCACCGGAACGGTAGCAGACGGAAACGTCTTTTAAAGAGAGAATCGGCATTCTTTCCACCTCCCTTTCAGGACGTCCGGAGCTTCGGGCTCAGCACTTTATTCAGCCCGTCGCCGAGGAGATAGAAGGTGATGACGGTATAGATGATGGCCAGGCCGGCGAAGAGGCAGATCCACCAGCCGTTCAGCAGGTAGCTCTTGCCGTTCTGGATGATCTGGCCCCAACTGATGATATTGGGATCGCCGAGTCCCAGGAAGGCCAGGCTGGATTCGGTCAGGATAGCGGTGGCCACGCCCATCGTCGTGCTGGCGATGATGGGGAAGATCCCGTTCGGGATGATGTGGAAGAACAGGATGCGCAGCTTGCTCTCGCCGATGGATTCAGCGGATTTGATGAAGGTGCGCTCCTTCAGGCTGAGCGCCTGGGCTCGCATCAGCTTAGCATTGCTGACCCAGCTGGTAAGGCCGATGACGATCATGACCTTCACCATGCCGGAACCGAAGAGCGCTACCACGATCAGGACCAGGAAGAAGGTCGGCATCATCATAAAGATGTTGATGAAGCCGCCGAAGATCATGTCGACCTTGCCGCCGAAGAAGCCGGCGACGCCGCCGAGCAGCGTACCGATCACCGCCGCGATGAGCGCCGAAATGCTGCCGATCATCAGGGAAACGCGGGTGCCATAGACCAACATGGAGAAGACGTCGCGGCCGAGATGGTCGGTACCGAGCAGGTGAGCTGCCGAGGGGGCGGTGACCAGGTCATCGGAGAGCTTATACGGATCGTAAGGGGCGATAACACCGGCCAAAAGCGCGACCAGGATCAGGAGCAGGAGCATCGCGAATCCGACTTTCAGCTGAGTATTGGATCTCACCGCGCGTAAGAAACGTTCTTTACGGGTCGTCATCCTCATCACCTCCCTATTTGGCTCCGTCGCGGCTGATGCGCGGGTCGAGATACGTATAGACGACGTCGACGGCGATCATCATGATGGCGACGGAGATACTGATCACGAAGTAGATGCCCATCAGGGTCGGATAGTCACGGCGGGAGATGGCCGTCATCATATAGCTGCCCATGCCCGGCCAGGAGAAGACGATCTCCACGATGGCTGATCCGCTGACGATATAGGCCAGCTGGATACCGAAAACCGTAACGACCGGCAGGATCGCGTTACGGAAGACATATTTCCGGTAGATGCGCTGTTCGCTCATACCGGCGGCGCGAAGCGTGGTGATGAAATCTTCATTGCCGACCTGGATGACCGAAGTACGGGCGATCCGGAAGTAATAGGGGATCAGGGTCAGGGAAAGGGCAGCGCCGGGCAGGATCAGGTGCTTCAGGACGTCCAGCACGTGGCCGAAGCCGGTGGCCGGCGCGCGCAGGCTGATCATGCCGGAAGTTGGCAGGAGATGCAGCCAGGAGGCGAAGACCAGGATCAGCATGAGGCCGAGCCAGAAGCTGGGCGTGGAGTCAAAGAAATAGCTGATGCTGCCGAGGAAGGTGTCGAGTTTGGAGCCGACGTGACGCGCGCAAAAGATGCCGATCAGGGTACCGATGATCAGGGCGATGGTGCAGGAGGTCAGACAAAGCATCAGGGTAGGTCCGAGCTTTTCCATGATCTCCTGCGCGACCGGCTGGTTCGTATAGATCGATACGCCCATGTCGCCATGCAGAAGGTTCCCGACATAGCGCAGGAACTGAACATAGAGGGGCTTGTCCAGACCGTATTTCTGAGTCAGCTGGGCGACCATGTCGGGACTGACGTGATCACTGCCGGCCAGGATCCGGATCGGATCGCCGGGAGCGGCGTGGATGATCATGAAGTTCAGGAGCAGGGCCAGCAGGACGCAGAGGACCGCGGTCAGAAGCCGTTTGCCGATATATCGCTTCACCGGGAAGCCTCCGTTCTTTTTCCATAGTAGAAACAGCGGATCGAGATTTGATATACGGAATTATGCTTACATATATTTGAATCGTAGCATAGGGGCATAGGTATCACAATACATATATTACAAATAACGAGTATAAAACTGATATATCACACGGGCTCTGAGATGCGTGTTAGAGCACACAAACCAGTATTTTAGTAGACTTACTAGCGTGATATAACGCTACCTACTCCGGCCCATGCCGGAAGGGGCAAAAAAACCGCCGCTATTTTTGTGATTAATAATAAAAATATGAAGTTATTTTTGTGCGGGATACGGTCGCGTCCGTTGACAAAAAGCCTCGCAACTCGTATAGTATACATATCTTTATTCTCTCGCTTTAACAGGAAAAAGTGTGCTGAATTCCCAACGGGACATTCATTCAGGAGGAAATACCTATGCTCAATATCGAAAAGATCCGCAGCCGTATCGCCGATGAACTGAAAACCTGGGACCAACCGTCCATTGCCGTCGGCATTATAAAGGACGGAGAAGTCTTGCTGAACGAAGGATTTGGATTCCGGGACGTAGAAAATCAGCTTCCCGCCGGCCCGGATACCATGTACCAGATTGGCAGCTGTTCCAAATCCTTCACCGCCGCTGCGGCGGCGCTGCTTGTAGACCGCGGACTGCTCGACTGGGATAAGCCGGTCGTGGAGTATCTGCCCTGGCTGCGCTTTAAGGATGATTTTGTCACCGCTCACGCTACGACGAGGGATATGCTCTGCTTCCGTACCGGACTGCCGCGCCATGACGCTTACTGGATCGACGGCCCCGTCACCAGACGCGGCATGGCGGAGAACATCCGCAATATGCAACCCGGCTGGTCCTTCCGCTCCACCTGGTGCTATCAGAACACCACCTGCACGGCTATCGGCGTCCTCATCGAGGAACTGAGCGGCATGACCTGGGAAGAGTTCCTGACCAAGGAGTTCCTGGAACCGCTTGGCATGACGCGTACGACTTTCTACGTGGACGCGATCTCCGCTGACCCGGATCACGGCGTCCCCTATGAACGGGATCTGCCCACCGATATGAACGGCTATAAACCCTGCCCCTTCCTGAAGAGCGACCGGGAAGACATGGCCAAGGGCATCGGCGCCCCTTACGGGCCGGCCGGCTCGATCATGTCGACCACGAGCGATATGCTGAAATGGCTCTCTTTCAACCTGAATAACGGGAAAGTAGGAGATAAACAGCTCGTCAGCGAAGCGAATATGAAAGAGATCCATAAACCGCAGATGCTTCTTTCGCAGCCGCTGCTCGTCGCTTTCCCACATCAGGATTTCTTCTCTTACGGCATGGGTTGGTTCGTGGAAACGCACCGCGGCCACGTCATGGTCGAGCATGGCGGCAATATCAACGGCTTCTCTGCTTTGATGACGATGATCCCGGATCAGGATCTGGGGATCGTGACCCTGACCAATTTCAATAATTCCTTTGATACCTACGCGACCGCCTTCAGCATCGTGGACGACTGCCTGGACGCGGACGACGTGGAATGGAACGAGTACTTCCGCAAGCTGATCGCGGACGTCTTCGCTTCCCAGCCGGCGCAGATGGAAGCCATGAACGGCAAACCCGTACCCGGGACCAGTCCCTCCCATCCGCTGGAAGCTTATGCCGGCACCTATACCAACGCCTGCTATGGGGATATGGTGATCTCCTGCCGGGAGGGAAAACTGTATTTCCTGTATAACAAAGCCGAGAGTCCGCTGAAGCATTTCCATTACGACGCTTTCCAGGTAGACGACCCGCGCGCTTTGTTCTCTGACATGGTCATCTATTTCCAGACCGCCAAAGACGGCACCGTGGGCTCGCTTTCCATGGCCATCGCCCTCAACCCGGAGATCCCGGATGAAGTTTTCGTAAGGAAGACGGAAGATAAGGAATAAGACCAGAAAAGGAGATCCACGATGAACGAAAATAAGCCTTTGCAGTCCGTCCTGGACGCGGCCCGCGCCCAGCTTGCCGTTTGGAACATCGCTTCCGCTTCGATCGCGGTCGTGAAGGATGGGGAGACCCTTTTTGCCGGCGCCATCGGCACCAAGGATCATAAAGAGGATCCGGCCGACGGGCTGACCCTCTATCCCATCGCCAGCTGTTCCAAGGCCTTTACGGCGACAGCCCTCGGCCTCCTGGCCACGGAAGGGAAACTGGATTTTGACACCCCCATCCGGGAATATATGCCGGACTTCCGCCTGAACGATGACTATGCCACGGAGCATCTGACCATCCGCGACTTCCTGTCGCACCGGTCCGGGCTGCCGCGCCATGAATTCGCCTGGTACGGCACCGGTTTCTCCCGCCCGCAGCTGATGCGGAACCTGAAATACCTGCCGCTGAACGCGCCGGTGCGTTATCGCTGGCAGTACAGCAATTTCAATTACCTGATCGCCGGCGCTTTGATCGAAGCCGTCAGCGGGATGCCCTTCGAAGAATTCTTGCTGAACAAGCTGCTGAAACCGCTGGGCATGGATCATTCCAAGGTTTACGGCGCCGACCTGCGCGCGGCGGAAAACCGGGCGCTGCCCTTCGATTACGCGGAAGAGTATAAGATGGGCGAGGTGAAACAGATCCCCTATTATGAATCTCCAGCGGAAAGCGAAGGGGAGGATGGCGCGCGGGTCGGGGATCCGACAGCGGCCGCCGGCTGCGTCGTTTCCTGCGCGACGGACATGGTCCGCTGGCTGGAGTTCAACCTGAATCGCGGCAAGGCCGGGGACGAGCAGCTGGTGTCCGAGGAACTGATGGATCTGATCGCGACCCCGCATATGTTCCTGGGCGGCGGCGACAGCTTCGCCCCGCAGCGCAGTTCCGAGAGTTACGGCCTCGGCTGGTCGATCTATCAGTACCGTGGCCGCAAGATGGTCGAACATGGCGGCAATATCAATGGGTTCTCCTCCACGACTTCCTGGCTGCCAAACGATAAGATCGGCGTCTTCGTCTCCGTGAACCAGAACGCCTCCATGTTTGGAGATGCCATCGCCCATTCCATTATCGACGCCTTGCTTGACGAAGCTGATACCGACTGGTATGACCGTTTATATAAAGCGAACGAGGAGATGTACCGGCAGATCGTGGAAGTTCTGCGCTCCTTTGCCGGGACGCCGCTTCCGGATACGACGCCGTCGCATCCGCTGGCGGATTACGCCGGCACCTATGAGGCGCCCGGTTACCGCCGGGTCCTGATCCTCTGCGAAGACGGCAAGCTCACGTTGGACTTCAATCATTTTACGTCGCCGCTTGAACACTTCCATTACGACGTATTCGCGACAGAAGAGCCGCTAGGCGAGTTCCCGTCCGGGCTGGCAATAAATTTCGGGACCAGTCCCGCCGGCAAGATCGATACAGTTTCACTGCTCCTGGGAACGGAACAGGATCTGGCTCCCATCGTTTTCCGGAAAAAGGAGTGAGGGATCATGGCTGAAAAAGATTATTTCGCATCGCTGGAACCGGTCCTCGCGCAGGAATTGGAGCGTTTCCATTGCCCCTCCCTCGCCCTGGGCGTCATCCGCAAGGGGGAGATCCTCTTCAGCGGCGGTTTCGGGCAGGCAGACCGGGAGAAGGGACTCCCGGCCGGATCAAAGACCCTGTATCAGATCGGCAGCAGTTCCAAAGCCTTCACGGCGGCACTCTGCGCGATCCTGGTCGATGAAGGCAAGTTGTCCTGGGATCAGCCGGTTCGCGAGATCGCCCCGGAGATCCGTTTTTACGATGTTTTCACTTCCGATAACGTGACCCTGCGCGACCTGCTCTGCCACCGCACCGGGGTGCCGCGCCATGAGTATTCCTGGTACGGGAATGATTTCACCCGCGCGGAGCTGGTGGAACACGTGCGGTATCTGGAGCCGAATCATCCCTTCCGCTCCATCATGCAGTACAACAATTACGGCTACGTCCTGGCCGGCGCTTTGATCGAGAAGGTCACAGGGCTGACCTGGGAAGCGTGCCTGGAAAAATACCTGTTCGGGCCCTTGGGTATGACCCGCACCACGGCCTGGCTGGATGATATCGAAGGCGATCCGGATCATGCCGCGCCTTATGGCAGCCTGAAAGAGGGTATGACCGAGCCGCCGCTGATCCCCTTCTACCGGACCAGTGTTGAAGATAAGGAAAAGGGCATCGGCGCGCCTTTCGGCCCGGCCGGCTCCATCAATTCCTGCCCGGAAGACATGCTGAAATGGCTCCGTTTCCATCTCGGCGACGGAACCTGGGAAGGGAAGAAGATCCTTTCCCCGGAAGCGCTGAACGAGCTGCATAAGCCCGCCATGCTGATGACGGAACCGCTGGATATGCCGATGGACGAATCCACCTTCCATACCTACGCGCTGGGCTGGTTCGTGGAGATGTACCGTGGCCATAAGGTGGTCCATCACGGCGGTAATATCAACGGATTCTCGGCGGAAGTATTCATGGTCCCGGATCTGGAGCTGGGCCTGGTGGCGCTGACCAACGCGGACTCCTGCTTCCTGCACCTGCCCCTGATCCGTACCATCGTCGATCATTATCTGGAGATTGAAGACGGCGACTGGTTCCGGCGTTATCTGGAGTTCACGGAGAAGATGACCGGCTCCGCGCAGGAGATCATCCGCGCGATGTCCGGCGACCAGGTCGCGGGCACGGCGCTCTCGCATCCGTTGGAAGCCTATACGGGAGAATATGAACGCGCCGGTTACGGCCCCTGTTCTGTCAAAGCGGAAGACGGGAAGCTGCTTCTCCATATCCTCGGCGTGGATATCCCGCTGACGCACTTCCACTACGATATGCTGACGACGGAAGGAATCGTCGGCGAACTGCCCCCGGGCATCCCCGTCCGCTTCCAGACCGCTGACAAGGGCGGCGGGATCGATGCGCTGACGATGCCGCTCGTACCCAACGGTGAACTGATCCGCTTTGTGAAAAAAGAGCAAAAGGAGTAAGCTTTGACCCGCTATATCATCAAACGACTTTTGTATATGATCCCCATGCTCTTCCTGGTGGTCCTCCTGGTCTTCCTGATCATGTCGTTCACCCCCGGAGATCCCGCGTCGGCTAACCTGCCGCTGACGACACCGGCCGCGGTGAAAGAAGCCTATAACGAGAGCGTTGGCTATTCCGCCAGCCTGCCGGTCCGGTTCCTGACCTTTTTGCGTGGCTTGCTGCATGGGAATGTCCCGTCCTACTCTACGGGCGACAACGTGTTCGCGGAGCTAGCCCGGCGGATCCCGATGACCCTGCGGCTCGGGCTGATCTCCTTTTCCATCGCCGCGTTGCTCGGGGTGGCCATGGGGATCCTCTCCGCCGTCAAGCAGTATTCGTTCCTGGATACGACCCTGACCGTTTTCTCCGTCCTGTTCGCCTCGATCCCGTCCTTTTTCATCGCGATCCTGATGCTCCTCTATTTCGCGGTCAATAAGGGACTGCTTCCGTCCTTCGGTATGAATGACGGGATCCGTTCCTATATTCTGCCAATCACCACGATGGTGATCGGCAGCATCCCGATCCTCAGCCGTATGACGCGTTCCGCCATGCTTGGCGTCCTGAAGCAGGATTATATCCGTACGGCTCGTTCCAAGGGCGTACCGGAACGCTCCGTGATCTGGAAACACGCGCTGAAAAACGCGAGCTTCCCCATCATCACGCTCCTGCTCTCGGGCCTGGCTGGTATCCTGGGCGGGTCGGTCATCGTGGAAAGCATCTTCTCGCTTCCCGGGGTCGGCATGTATATGTTGGACGCGATCCATCAGAAGAACGTACCGGGCGTTATGATCTGCGCGCTGCTCCTGTCGGCCATCTTCATTCTGGCGATGGTGCTGATGGACATCTGCTTTGCCCTGATCGATCCTAAAGTGCGTGTGAGGTACCAGAAATGAAGCGGTCAAACGAAAACGCCAATATCTATAAGACAGCAAAGAACAAACGCCGCGGTCCATCGCCTCTGGCTGCCGTTTTCAAGCGGTATGCGCGCAATAAGGCAGCCCTGCTGGGGCTGGCCCTCTTTCTCATCCTGCTCTTCATGATCATCTTCGCGGATCTGATCGTACCGGCTTCGGCCATTACGGCTTACGATACACATGCCAAATTCGTGAGACCCTGCGCCGAGCATCTGTTCGGGACGGATAATCTGGGGCGCGACGTGTTTGCCCGGATCGTGCACGGCTCCCGGATCACGGTCGGCATCGGGGTCGGCGCCACCCTGGCTTCTCTGGTCCTCGGCGCTATTATCGCATCTTTCTGCGCTGTCTCTAAAAAGGCGGACTTCATCATCATGCGTATCGTCGACGTTTGCACCTGCGTACCGTCGATCCTGCTGGCGCTGGTGCTGCTGGCGATCCTGGGCGGCAGTGTGGCCAATATGATGATCACCCTGACGCTGGTCTCGGTACCGGGCTTCGTCATGACGATCCGCGCGGTCCTGATCGCCGTCGTGGAAGAAGATTATGTGAAAGCCTCCCGTCTGAACGGGACGGGTACCGGGAAGCTGGTCTTACGCCATATCCTGCCGAACGCGCTGGATCCGATCATCGTTTATTCCACGATGACGATCTCCAGCATGGTGCTCTCGGCAGCCGGCTTATCTTTTATCGGGATGGGGGTTTCCCCCCCGTCGCCGGAATGGGGCGCGATGCTGAATTTCGCGCAGTCTTATTATAAGACGGCGCCTTATCTGGCAATCATCCCGGGCATCGCCATCGCGCTGACGGCGCTGTCGATCAACCTGATTGGGGACGGCCTGCGCGACGCTTTGGATCCGAAGGCGGTACGCTGATGAAGGAGAATGAAATGACGATGAAAAAACCGATCCTGCAGGTGGAACACCTGTCGGTAGACTTCCGTCAGGACCGCCGGACGACGTTGCACGCCGTGCGGGACGTATCCTTCTCCGTTTACCCCGGTGAAACGCTGGGCATCTTAGGCGAGAGCGGCTGCGGCAAAAGCGTGACCTGCATGTCGATCCTCCGCCTGCTGGATGAACATACGACCCGTTATCCGCAAGGGAAGATCCTGTTTGACGGCGAGGACCTGTTGACGATCCCCGAGAGCCGCCTGCGCGAGATCCGCGGCGACCGGATCAGCATGATCTTCCAGGAGCCGATGACCTCCCTGAATCCGCTGTTCACCATCGGCGATCAGATGATGGAGATGTTTTACGTCCATGACAACCACATGGAGAAAAGCGAGGCTTACCGCCGCTGCCTGGAAGCGGTCAGCCGTGTTAATATTCCCAATCCGGAACGGATCCTGAAGTCTTATCCGTTCACGCTTTCCGGCGGCATGTTGCAGCGGGTCATGATCGCCATGGCCATGCTGAATAAACCGCAGCTCCTGATCTGCGACGAGCCGACCACGGCCTTGGACGTCACGATCCAGGCCCAGGTCCTGGACCTGATGAATGAACTGAAAAAGGAATCCGGTACTGCGATCATCTTTGTCACCCACGATCTGGGCGTGATCGGGGAAATGGCCGATCGGGTCATGGTCATGTATGGCGGACGGAAATGCGAGGAAGGGGAGGCGGCCGAGGTCTTCGCTGATCCGGTCCATCCCTATACGCGCGGATTGATCGCCGCCTATCCGGATCCGACGACCCTGCGCGGCAACCTGCCGGTCATCCCGGGCGCGGTACCGGCTTTGAAAGATATCCCGGAAGGGTGCCCCTTCTGCAACCGCTGCGAATGGGCGGAGGACGATTGTCCCACCCGTTTCCCCGCGGAAGAAGAGATCGCAGGCGGCCATTTGGCAGCCTGCCACCGGTGGAAGGAGGTGAAGGAGCATGCCTGATAAAGACGGAGGCCGGGATTTTTTCTCTGCCGATAACGAATATGTACGCAGCAACGACTATTACGTGCGCGCGGACGAACTGACCATGCATTTCCCGGCGGCTAAAGATGGCTTCGGCCGGGTCACCAGTTGGATCCACGGGGCCGACCGGGTCTCCTTTGAGGTGCCGCGCGGAAAGACGATGGGCGTCGTCGGCGAATCCGGTTGTGGGAAATCCACGGTCGGCAAGATGCTGGTCGGCCTGTATAAACCCACTTCCGGCAAGATCTTCTACGATGGGAGAGATATCACGGACCTCTCCCCGAAAGAGCGGCTTCCCTATCAGCGCCGGATCCAGATGGTCTGGCAGGATCCCTATTCCTCGCTGGATCCGCGGATGCGGGTCGGCGAGATCATCGGGGAATCGATCCGCAATTTCCATCTGGCTTCTTCGCGGGCGGAATACGAGGAGCGGGTCGCCTATTTGATGCAGACCTGCGGCCTGTTCCCGGAAGAGAAAGACCAGTACGCGCATCAGTTCTCCGGCGGGCAGCGGCAGAGGATCTGCATCGCGCGGGCGCTGGCCGCGAATCCGGATTTCATCGTTCTGGATGAGGCAGTCTCCGCCCTGGACGTGTCGATCCAGGCTCAGATCATCAATCTGCTCCAGAAATTACAGGACGAATTCTCGCTGACCTATCTCTTCATCTCGCACGATCTGAATATCGTGCGGTATATCAGTGATGAAGTCATCGTCATGTATCTCGGCCAGATCGTGGAACGCGGCACCATGGAGCTCATCTTCCGTAACCGGGCGCATCCCTATACCCGCGCGCTTTTCTCCGCCACGCCGGTCTTTCCGCCGGATGCGGCGGCCCGGAAGGAACGGATCATCCTGCAGGGAGACGTGCTTTCGCCGGTCGATCCGCCATCCGGATGCCGGTTTGCTTCCCGGTGCCCCTTCGCGCAGGAGAAGTGCCGCACGGAGGAGCCGGTCTGGCACGAGGTGGAACAGAATCATTACGTGAAGTGTTGTCTGTTCGATTGAACCATAAGTCGGTATGACGATCAACAATCGTTACCTATAGATCCTATTTCTATACTGAATACTTAATTGCCAAAATTAAAGGAGGAAGAAAGAATGAAGAAAATTACAGCTCTGATGCTGGTACTGATCCTGGCCATGGCCCTGTTGGCCGGATGTGGCGGCAGCTCCGGCGGTTCATCCGCTCCGGCAGAACCCGAGGGCAAGGCCCGGACGGCTGGCAGTTCCCAGGCGGAGAACGCCCTCAACATCGGCCTCACCAACGCAGCAAACACCTTTGACCCGCATTTATTCGCGCTGCAGGTGGAAGACGCGGTCATCCTGCAGACCTACGAGCCTTTGCTCCTCACGATGAACGACGGTACGCTGGCCGACATCCTGACCGAATCCCATACCGTGAATGAAGACGGTTCTGTGGATTTCGTTCTGAAAGAGGGCGTTAAATTCCATTCCGGCGATACGCTCTGCGCGGAAGACGTGGAGTATACGCTCAGCCGCATTGAGAATTCTGCGCTGCTGGCTCCGGTCTATGGCATGATCGAGATGGAGATCCAGGACGATCTGCATTTCACCTGGAAGTTCCCGTACGCGGATCAGGGCGCGTCCTTCGAAGCTTTGACGCCCTACCTGGACGGTCTGGAGATCGTGAATAAATCCTGGATGGAAGAAAGACTTGCTGTCCCCACCGATAAACTCGGACTGGAAGAGGATGGCACCGGCGCTTACTATTTGGATTCGGTCGCGGATAACGGCGACATAACGCTGAAGCGCTTTGAGGATTATCACGGCGAAGCCAGCATCGATACGATCAACATGAAGGTGATCACCGGCGACGCCGAGATGGCCTTTGAATCCGGCGACCTGGATCTGACCACCTATAAAAAGTCCACCTACGACGTCGTCAGCCAGTATACGAACGTCCAAGCCATGTCCTACCCCGTCAACAGCGTCGGCATGTTCATCAATAACTGCAGTGAAGGGAAACCGACCGCGGACCTGAAGGTGCGTCAGGCCATCGCCTATGCGATCGACCGGGAAGAAATAGCCAGGACCGCGTCCGATGACGGAGGCGAGACGGCTTACGTTATGGCGTCGCCGATGGTCACCTACTGGGCGGATGTGGCGGATCACTTCGATCAGGATGTGGAAAAATCGAAGGAATTGATGACGGAAGCCGGTTATTCCGATGCCAACAGAGCTCCTCTCACGATCATCGCCCTGGGCACGCAGACCGAGTGGGTCTCCGCCTGTGAGATCATGAAAGAACAGCTGGAGCAGTCGTATTTCACCGTAACGATCGATCAGGTCACGGGTACGGACCGCTACTTCACCGGTGACTTCGATCTGGGAATCCTGGCTGTCGGCCTGACTTCAAATTACGTTTCCTATAAGGGCTTGTTCACCGACCTGAACATCTCTTTCTATACCGGACAGGATGTAATGGACGCCTTCGATGCGATCAAAGACGAGGCCAGTACGCAGGAAGCGATGAAGGTCGTCACCGAGACGCTGGCTTATATGCCAGTCTACTATCCGTACGCCTATTATATCTTTGACGATCAGTTAAACGTCGGTGAGATGAATTCTGCCACCAGCGCCTTCTTCTTCAGGGAGTTCAGCTGGAAATAAGCTCAGAATGAATGTATAATGGAAAACGCTCCGCCTGGGCGGAGCGTTTTCAGCTATAAACAAGGATCGCGCCTGGCGAGGGCGGTGACGCGATACCGGCGCGGGATCGCAGAGGGGATATAAATGAGCAGTTTGGCAGACAGCTGGGACCTTTCCCAGATCTATCAAGGCTATGGAGATCCTGCTTTTCAGAAGGATCTGGCAGAGGGACGCCTTGCTTTACAACAGGCGGCGGAGAAAGTTGCCGGGCTTACCGGCGCAGGGCTGACGGAAGAAACGGTGCCGCCGGGTCCGGCCGCTTGGGAGCAGTCTGCGGCGCTGGCAGACGCCTTGCGTGCTTTCGACGAGGCCGCGATCAAGCTTTCGCTTCCGGAAGTCTATCTGCAGCTTGCGGAAGCAGCAGGTGACCTTCAGGGCCAGGAAGGCGCCGCCGCCATCCGCGCGGAGCTGGACCAGGTCGCGCGGAAGAAAGCTTTGATCCGGGCCAAACTGGACGAAAGCGCGGCTTCTCTCGACCTGGCCCCGGAGCAGCTTCCGGCTGCGCTTACCTGTTACGGGTCCTATCTGCGGGAATGTGCTCGTCTGCGCGCGCACCGGCCCTCCGGCGAAGTCCTGGCGGCGATGCTGGCGATGCAGGAGAACGGTGGCAAAGGCTGGCTGGCCCTGCGCAACGAACTCGACCGGGCGGCCTGTTGCCGGCTGGCAGGGGAGGAGGAACCCCGGCCGCTGGCCGAAGCGCGGGGCTTGGCCGCCTCCGCGGACGCCGGTTTACGGAAACGCGCTTATGAAGCGGAGCTGCGCTCTTACCCGTCCTGGGAAACGGCCATGGCGGCCTGCCTGAACGGGATCAAAGGCGAAGCCCTGGCGGAACTCTCTTATAAAAACTACGCTTCCGTGCAGGAAGAGATGCTGGACGTCAACCGCATGCGGCCAGAGACCCTGGCAGCGCTGCACGCCTCGCTGCAAAAGCATCTGCCCGTGTTGCGGGCTTATCTGCGGAAAAAAGCGCAGCTGTTGGGGCATAAAAACGGGATGCCTTGGTACGATCTGACCGCGCCGCTTCCGGGAAACGCAGTCCCGGGAAATGGTTCGACAGAGAAGGGAAACTCGTCTTCTCCGAATCGTCGTGATGCAATTTCCTTGGCGGAGGCTGAAGCACTGCTGCTGCCGGTTTTCCGGGATTTTTCACCGGAGATCGCCGATCTTATGGAACGGGCTTTCCGCGCAGGCTGGATCGACGCCGGACTGAGGCCGGGCAAACAAAGCGGCGGCATCTGCTATGACCTCCCGTCCTTACGGGAAAACCGGATCCTGCTCGGTTTCGACGGCAGCCTGCGCGGCGTCCGCCTGATCGCCCATGAACTCGGGCACGCTTATCATAACCGCTGCCTGGATGAGGTACCGCTGCTCTTGCGCGACGCGCCGACACCGGTCTGCGAGACGGCTTCCCTGATGAATGAGACGATCTTTGCCGAGGGCATGATTGCCCGGAGCCGGGGACGGGAGCGGCTGGCTTTGCTCGATGCCGATCTCACGGAGGTCGCACAGACCGTCCTGGATATCTACAGCCGTTACCTGTTTGAAGAGCGGGTCTTCCGGGAGCGGGAGAAGAAGCGGCTCACCGCTTCCGAATTCTGCGCGATGATGCGGGAGGCGCAGCTGGAGGTCTACGGGGAGGCGCTGGATCCGCAGGTGACGCATCCCTATATGTGGATGTGTAAGGTACACTACTATATCCCCGAATTCCACTATTATAATTACCCCTACTATTTTGGCCTGCTTTTTGCCCGCGGCCTGTACGCGGAATATCTGGAGCATCCGCAGGGATTCGCGGAGCGCTACCGGGCTCTTCTCGCGGCCACCGGTTCCGCCTCCTTGGAGGAGATCGGCCGGATCGCCGGCGTGGATATCACGCGGCAGGCGTTCTGGGATCAGGCTTTTACCCGCATCGTGAACGAGTGCGAAGAGTTCAGCCGGCTGGCCGACGAATAGACTTGCGGAAACGGAAGACGGCCGGCGCGACCCGCGTAAAACCGGAAATATTTTTCTTTTCGGCAATCCGAAACAGCGCTGTGACCGGCGCTGTTTTTCTGTTAGTATATGGGTGAAAGGCCTTTTACATGCCGGGAGGGTATCATGGACGACAATAAGATCATCGATATGTATTGGGAAAGAGATGAAGGTGCGATAGCGGCTTCCGAAGCGAAGTACGGGCGGTATTGCTATGCCATCGCCTACCGTATTCTCGCTTTGACCGAAGACGCTTCCGAATGCGTCAATGACACCTGGCTCGGCGCGTGGAATTCCATGCCGCCCCATCGGCCGCAGATTTTACAGACCTTCCTGGGCCGGATTACCCGGAATCTGTCGCTGAACGTCCTACGCGGCAGAGCGGCTGATAAACGGGGCGGCGGGGAGACCGCGGCGTCCTTTGATGAACTGGAGGCATGCATCCCGGACACGGCGGCAATCGACGCTCATCTGGAGGCGGAAGAGCTGGCGAAGTCGCTGGACGTCTTCCTGGCCGGCATCGGCCAGGAGGAACGACGCTTCTTTGTCTGCCGGTACTGGTATTTTGACAGTATCGCGGACATCGCCAAGCGGTACGGATGCGGGGAGAGCAAAGTGAAGATGAGTCTGAAGCGGACACGTGACCGGCTGAAAAAGCACCTGGAGAAAGAGGGAATCTTAGTATGAGAAGTGAGAAACTGCAGGACGCGATCGGCCTGATCAAAGATGAATATATTCTGGAGGCGCACGGATACGAAAGCAGCGGGAGCGCGGAAGCGGCTGCCGAAGCAGAGGACAGCAGAGCCGGCCAATCCGGCTTTAAGACCGGAACCGTGCTGGCCGGCGATTTCCGTCCGGGGAGCGGGCAAAGCAAAGACGCGCTGTCCGTAGAGGCAAAAGAACGGAAAGACGCCGGCCGCGCGCGGCGCCGGCTCTGGTACCGTCTCGGCACGGTGGCCGCCTGTCTCGCCATCGCCATCGCCCTTGGAAAGATGTTAAAGGATAACGGCATGTTCAATATGGGAACGTCGGGTTCCTTTGCCCCGACGAGTTCCGACCAGCAGGTAGGGGATGTCGCGTTAAAAGAAGAAAAGAACGCGGTGGCGACCGGGGAAGAAACAGCCGGTGAAGCCGAGGCTGCCGCGGAAGAAGCTGAAGAGGCTGTGGATGAAAGCTATACGCAAGAGTCTGCAACGCCGGCTCCGGCTCCGGAAGCGCCGGAATATGAGGAAGCGGCAGCCGAAGAGGCACCGGCGGAGGAACCCGCCGAAGAGCCAGCGGAGGAACCTGCTTCCTGGCTCCCGAATCCCATCCATGACCTCGCTCCTGAGGAATTTACTGCGGAGAGCGGTATCCGGATTACTTTACCGGAAGGCAGTACGGATGAGAACTGGTACGCGATCGACGCTGCCGACGCGGCGGAGGCGCCGCTTTACGGCGTGACCTATACGTATGAGGGAAACGAATACGATCTGCGCGTCCAGAAAACGGAAGAATTCCAGGATATTTCCGGCATGTATTTCGACTGGGAGCATTACGAAGGCGAGAATGACCCGCCTGACGTCGCGATCGACCGAGTCTGTAAGATTCAGTGGAACGAGACTGGCGAAGGCGTCTGCCTGTGGCCGGAGGATGGCCTGTCCCTCAGCATCAGCATGACGGAAGGCGCCACTCCGGACCGGTTGGCGGAAATGTTCAACCTGGTCCAGCCGAACATCCGGACCGGCGAATAAAGGATTGCCCCTTGTACAGGTTGATCCAGCTAAGTGAACGCTTGTGACTGCCCGCTGCCCATTCCGGCGCGGGCAGTTTTCAATTGCTTTGATCCGGCCTGCGCGGGCAGTTTTCAATTGCTTTGATGCGGCCTGCGCGGGCAGTTTTCAATTGCTTTGATGCGACTATCCTTCTGCAGCCAAGGGGAGCGGACGATCATCATGGCATGAGCTCCCCAAAACTAGGTGTCGTATTTGCCCGAGGACACGATTTTTCTTTTGCGGTCT
>JAFRYQ010000205.1 GCA_017437565.1 Bacillota bacterium | reverse complement strand
TCCATAAGGCATCAGGTTGTTGTCATCGCCGGTCTTCACGGGGGATTCCTCCGGTTTCTCGACCGGTACTTTAGCTGTACCGTCATCTACCGGCGTATCACCGCCTGTATCCGGATCGTCGCTCGTGCCCGTAGCGGTCGCGACGTTCACGACGTAACCCTTCTTGGCGTCGTCCTTCGTGACCTTATAGGTCGTGGTGAAGGTCTTCTCCGCGCCCGGTTCCAAAACGTCAACCGTCCAGTTGTCGCCGGTCAGATCATCCTTAACGACTACTTTGCGGATCACCTGATTGCCGTCGTTCTTCACGGTGATGCTGTAGGAAACGGTTTCGCCTTCTTTATAGGCTTTGCCGTTAGCTGGCTTGCTGGTGACCGTCTTGGTAACGGTCATATGGCTTACCTTCTCCGGTTCGGGCTCCGGTTCCGGTTCGGGTTCGGGCTCGGATTCAGGTTCTGTCGGGACCTCCACGGTGCCGTCATCGACCGGGACGTCGTCGCCGACATCCGGATCGTCGCTCGTGCCCGTAGCGGTCGCTACGTTCACAACGCTACCCTTTTCCGCATCTTCCTTGGTGACCGTGTAGGTCGTCGTGAAAGCCTTGTCTTCATCCGGCTCCAATACGTCGACCGTCCAACTGTCATCGGTCAGTTCGTCCGTTACAGTGATGTTGCGGATCGTCTGATTGCCGTCGTTCTTCACCGTAATGCTGTAGGAAACGGTCTCGCCTTCTTTATAGGCTTCGCCGTTTTCCGGAGCGCTGGTGACCGTCTTGGTGACAGTCAGATGGCTTTCTTTCTCCGGCTCGGGTTCGGGCTGTTCGTTCTCGTAAGCCGGATCCAGCTCGATCTCGAAGGGCTTTACGTCTTCATCCGTCTCGGCGGTGAGCATGGTCAGCTTCATCTCGCCTTCCTCGGCGTTGACGATATACAGGTTTAAGGTATAAGTCCGCGGCTCAAACGTGTATTTCTCAGCGTCTTCCTTTTTATTGTCCGTATCCAGATCTGCTTTGACCTCATAAGAATACACGCCTGGCTTGTTGAAGGTGAAGGTCAGTTTGCCTTCATCGACATACCGGGTTCCACCTTCCACGGCTTCCCCATCGCCGGATACGCCGTTATAGGTGAAGACGCCGTTTTCATCCGCTTCCGCGGGTAACGGTGCGTCATCTGTCGCGGTCACGAGATAGTGGAACAGATCATCCACGCTCGTATCCGTCGTCGTGTAGACATGCTTATACGGAACGCTTACCGTTAATGGCTCATATTCCGTCTCTGCCGCAAACGCCATCGGATCTACCGAGAACGCGCAGAGCAGCAGGACGATCATCCCAAGCATGCCCAACACCTTTGCGTGCTTTTCAAAACATTTCATAATTAATTCTTCCTTTTGTTATCCAGCCTGTTCCGGTTCGTCATTACCCTGATCACGATCAGGAGAATCTCCAGAACCACTACCGCCCCAATCCACACCCAGACGGGACATTCGGCAAACCGGCTCAATTCTTTCGCATCGATTCCTTTCCCGTGATTGATGACCACGGGCTTTTCTTCTTTTGGCTGCAGATGCAGTTCCTCACTGAGCCTTCCCGCCAACAGGTACCGCCCGTTGGTTATCGCGGAGGTACAGGTGGAGAGGATCAGGATCTGATCTTCGGTTGAAACCGGGAGATCCCGCGCATAGGTTGCCTTGGACCGGATCTGGTCCAGATACGCCTGCCGCGCCGTTTCTCCTTCGATGGCAGGGGTAAACAGAGATTCATCGTAAGCATCAGTCAGGATGAAGGCGAAGAATTCGATGCCGTGATCGCTGCCGTTGAAGTAAAGATTTCCGTAGGGATGGTCCTGGAAATAGGCTTCGTCTCCAAAGTCGGAAAGCGATCCGAACATCATCTTCTGCTCCATGTGATGTCCGTAGATGATGCTGTTGAAATCGTTAAAGTCAGGGCTGTTTCTGTAATCCAGAAAGATAGCTCCGGACAGTGTATAGTCGCCTTCGGCATTGGTGTTGATGTACTTCTCGTTATTGCTCGCTTGGACTAAAGGATAATCGATCGGAGTATCGTTTACCGTCAGCCAGGCGAACACTTCCGGATTCATTCTGCGCAAGTCTTGAAAGCTGAGCGGATCTTCGCTTGGCCGGTATGCCACGTAATTGGCCGAATCCGCCGCGCTGTAGATCTGCTGTGAATCCCAAAGAGAGTACACGCCGATTAAGAGTACTATACAAAGCACGATCCCGATGAGGAGATCGGTTATCCGGTCTATGGCTCTGACTACTCGTAAGGCAATATTTTCAGAAGTCATAGTCATTCCAGCCTTTTTCATCGTGGCACGACCGAATCCAGTCATGAAAGAGACTTTTCCGGTGGGGCGGGGATTTTACTCCCTGCCCCGCTTACACTATTAACGAAATAAAAGAGGTTTGGATTGTTGCTCAGAAAAGGCACCGGCCTTATTTGCAGGCTCTTCTCTTCAGCGCCAGATAAGCAAGGCCGAGGACCGCAACCAGAACCAGCATCAGATAGGGCAGGTTATGGATGATCACACCCGTCGGGATGACGTCTTCGCGGTTGTTCTCGATCGTCACGGTCTTACCGGAAGCGGTGATGGGCTCCTTGCCTTCCACATCCGTACGGTTGCCTTCTACATAGGCGCTGTCTTCCGTCTTGACGAAACCGGTGATCTTGCTCTTATAAGCCGCATCCTGCGTTTCGCTTACTTTGAAGGTAGTGCCGGCCGGCAGCTTGGTGAACTTGATCGTGCCGTTGTTCGTCAGATCCGCGGTAGCCGTCAGGCCGTTCAGCGTCGCGCCCTGGGCAACCTGGACGTCGCTTTCGGAAGCCGTGCTCGGGATCGTCAAGGTAACGGAGACCGGGAACGTCTTGGTCTTATCGGCATAAGCGCCGGTGATCGTCTTGGTGATCGTCAGTACGCCGTTCTCGTCTTCCGCAAGCACTTCTTTATAGGTGTTCTCGAAATTGAAGCCGCTGGTCTTTTCGCCTTCCTTAATGGTCGGATCTACCTTTTCGCCAGCCTTTTCGACCGTCACGCCGGAGAATACCAGACCGTCCGTGCCATTGGTCACGTAAAGACGCACGATGTATTCCGTCGCGTCAACAGTCAGGGTCTTGGTAATGCCGTTTTCAGTCGTGTTGATGGCTGCGGTCGTTTCCTTGACCTTATAGGCATAGACACCGGCATGCGGGAAAGCGGTCGCGTCGGTGAAGATCGCGCTCAGGGCTTTGTTGCCATAAGCGTGGCCATTTTCCTGCGTGCCGACTTCAATCGTCTGCGCGGCGATCGTGGGCAGTTTGCTCGCGTCCGCAGTCGCATCGTAGCCAACACTGTTTTCAGCATCAAAGGTAAAAGAGAAGGTGAAGGTCTTGACGGCGCTGATATCAATGCCGTCCGCAACGGTCAGGTCTTTGGTCATCTTGGCATCGCCAAGGCCATAAGTCGTTGCGCCTTCCTGGGTGCCTCCCTCGGCAAAAGCAACGGCGCTCATGGAGAACACCATGACGAGGGTGAGCAAAAGGATCAAAACTTTTTTCATTGGGTCTTTCCTCCTGAGGTTAACGTAGTTGAAATGGTTTATGCAACAAAGCTGATCACGGTCGTTCGATTAGCTTTATTAACGGTTCAGATGTTCCGACGACGGAACAAGCCGACCACACGGCCGTTTATATCTTGGACAGCGATGCATCCGAAGATGCGACTGTCCGTTGCGTGCTCGCGGTTATCTCCCAGGACAAAGGCTTGTCCGGGCGGTACCGTCAGCGGGAAGGTTACACCGCCTTCAAACTGCGTGGTCCGGCCGACGATCCCCGGCTCCTGTACACGGGAACCATTGATGATCAGCCCTTCCTCGGTAATGTCTACGGTGTCTCCCGCTACCGCTGCGATGCGCGAGACGACGGTTTTCTTTTCATAGTGGACGACTACCACGTCTCCCGCGGTATAATCGTCTACCAGCCGGTAATAGAACAGCAGATCTCCATCCTGTATGGCGGGCTGCATATTCAGGCTCAGGTTTCGCTTCACCCCGAACACGTAGTTCAGAAGGATGAAGACGATGATGGCCACGATCAGCAGCTTGATGATCAGGGTGATGAGCCCGACGGCCAGGCTGGGACGCTTCTGTTCTCTTTTTTTCCTCCTCTTCCGAAAACTCAGTTCCTGCTCGGAGAGGTTTCTATCAGTCTCCATCGTTGTCTATCCGCATTTACGCGGTCTCCCCGCTTCTCCCAAACGGAAAGCGGATATCCATTGATCCCTTCCTTTCAAAAAATACAAAATATCTTATATGGGTTCAAGTTAGAATACCATATTTCGTAAACGGATTCAAGTCTTCCTGATAACAAAACCGGGCAGGATTTCCTGCCCGGTCGTTATTCAGATTCTCTGGAAAGAGCGATTCTTTCCTATTTATCTTCTTCTGCCTGGTGCTCGGCGATGACCTTATCAGCCAGCATCTTCGGCAGTTCTTCATAACGGTCGAAATTCATCACGAAGGAACCGCGGCCCTGCGTCATGGAACGGAGGCCCAGCGCGTAATCGAAGAGTTCCGCCTGCGGCGCTTCCGCGATCAGCTTCTGGCCGCCGCCCGGCAGCGGATCCATACCGAGGATGCGGCCACGGCGCGTGCTCATTTCACCCATCACGGAACCGACGTAATCGTCCGGTACCGTGATCTCCAGATGCATGATCGGCTCAAGCAGGCAGGGTTTAGCCGCTACGATACCTTTCTTAAAGGCCAGGGACGCCGCGATCTTGAAGGACATTTCATCGGAGTCCACCGCGTGGAAAGAACCATAGTACAGAACAGCTTTAATGTTCTGGCATTTGCAGCCCGCGAGCGGCCCCTTCTCCATGCATTCACGCAGGCCTTTTTCGACCGCGGGGATGAACTGTTTGGGTACGCAACCGCCGACCGTCTCATCGGCAAACTCGAATTCTTCCTGCGAAGGCGAGAATTTGATATATACGTCGCCGTACTGACCGGAACCGCCCGTCTGTTTCTTATGCTTGCCCTGGACGTCGGAAGTGCCCTTGATCGTCTCTCTGTAAGCGACTTTCTGGGGAACGGTCTCGATATCGGCGCCGTAACGGTCTTTCAGCTTGGCCAGCAGGACGCCCGCCTGCAGGTCGCCCTGCGTTCCGAGCAGCGTCTGCTTGGTCTCGACGTTACGCTCATAGGTGAAGGAAGGATCTTCCTCTTTCAGTTTAGCAATGCCGGCCGCGACCTTGGCGTCGTCGCCCTTGGCTTTCGGCTCGACCGCGGTGAAGAGCGTCGCCTGCGGGAACTCGATCTTCGGGAACTTCACCTGGGCAGCCTTTTCGCACAGGGTGTCGCCCGTCTGTGTGAACTGCAGCTTGGCCAGCGCGACGATATCGCCGGACTTGACTTCCGGAGCTTCGCCCTGGGTCTTGCCGCGGAGGAAGAACACGGAACCGAGTTTTTCTTCTTTGTTCGCGTTGGTGTTATAGGCGGCCATCGCCGGCGTGATCTTGCCGCGGATGACCTTGACCAGAGAGATCTTGCCAAGGAACGGATCCGCGATGGTCTTGAATACGAACGCTGCCATCGGGCCGTCGCCGTAAGCGACCGTCTCGCCGTCTTCCGTCTGCACTTCGCCGCCCGCCTTCGGAACATACTTCAGGCAATTGTCCAGGACTTCCTTCACGCCGTCGCCTTTAATGGCGGAGCAGGTCATGACCGGGCAGATGTCGCCGGAAGCGATGCCGTTCATGAGGCCGCTGTTGAATTCTTCATCCGTGAACGCCTCACCTTCGAAATATTTCTCCATCAGCTCTTCGTCGGTCTCGGCGATGGCTTCCATCAGGGCGTCCTCGTCGTCCAAGGTAACGACAGAAGTACCGAACTTCTCCTTTAAAGCCTCGATCACCGAGTCCAGATCGACGTTATCCTTATCGGTCTTGTTGATGACAAAGAAACGCGGAACGCCGAATTTCTGACAAACGCTCCAAGCTTTCTCCGTTCCTACCTGGATCCCGGAAGACGCGTCGACGAAGATGGCGGCCGCCTCAGCAGCTCTGACCGCGGAATTGACTTCCCCCACGAAATCGAAAACGCCCGGGGTATCGAGGAAGTTGATCTTTACCTTATTGTACTCCACGGGAACGATGGACATGGAGATGGAATATCCTTTTTCTATCTCGATCTTGTCAAAGTCAGATACGGTATTTCCGTCTTCAACCTTGCCCATTCTGCTGATGGCACCGGTCGCCACCAAGGCTGCTTCTAGGAAGGTCGTCTTACCGCAACCTCCGTGACCAAGCAAAGCGATATTTCTGATATTCTCACTGCTATAGTTCTTCATTCAATGAACCTCCTCGTAAAAATCATACCTTATCAAGTATAGCAAAAAACCATGTGTTCTACAATGAGAATTTTCTGTCCGGCGAAAACTTCCTTTTCGCGTGCCCGCGCAATGGTTCTACGCTGGACAAAACGGCGAAAATGCCGTATAGTCAGAGGGTGGACCCAGGTCCTGTACAAACTTTCGCCATTGATTTTTCGGTTCGCCCGGAAGGAGAATCGTATGAATCCGAATCCCCAGTCTTTCCGACAAAGATATACCCGTTTTACGATTTTTTGCATCCTTTTTATACTCTTCTTCCTGGTCGCAGGCACCCGGAGCGCGGACGCCAAAACGACACGCCTCGCAGGTAAGACCCGTTATGAGACCTCTTTCGCCATCGCTGACAATCTTTACCAGCAAAAAGGGAAATTCAGCAATATGACCGTCGCCAGCGGCGCGAACTATCCGGACGCGCTCTCCGGCTGTTACCTCACCTATGTGCGGAAGACGCCGCTTCTCCTCGTGGATAAGAGTGTCGAGAGCCAGGTCCTTTCCCGTATCCGCCGCTATACGAAAACAGGCGGTACCGTTTATCTGATCGGCGGTACCGGTTCGGTTTCCGCCAGCTTTGAAAAGCGGGTTAAACGAGCCGGCTATAAAACGGTGCGGCTTTCCGGCAGCAACCGCTTTGATACCAATCTGGCCATCCTGAAAAACGTTGGCACGCGCGGCAAGGAATTACTCGTCGCTTCCGGACTGAACTACCCGGACAGCCTCTCCGCCTCTGCCGTGCCCAAGCCGCTTCTCCTGGTTGGAAACAGCCTGACCGCCCGGCAGAAATCCTTCCTGCGCAGTGCCGGCATCACCCGCATCTATATCCTAGGCGGCACCGGCTCAGTCAACAGCACCGTGGAGCGGCAGCTCCGCTCTTACTGCAGCCGGATCGAACGGGTCGGCGGCGCTAACCGCTATGAAACGTCGGTTTTGATCGCCAAGCGCTTCTTTAAATCCCCCGCCACACTGACCTTGGCTTCCGGAGCGAATTTCCCGGACGGGCTCTCCGGCGGTCCGGTCGCCATGTCGCGGAAAGCCCCCTTGATTCTGGTCACGGACGGGACTGCTGCCAGTGCCCTGCGCTACGCGTTGGACTACGGCATCGACAGAGCCTTTGTCTTCGGCGGTACCGGCTCGGTCAGCGAACGCACCGTGAAGCGCGTCATGTACCCCGGGCCCAGCGCCCGCCGCAATTGGGCGGGAGTGATGAACTTGCCGACAGCGCGTCAGATCCGTTCGGCAGCCGGATCGTCCCGTTCCCCTTACGTCGTCTACGATCACCATTATCCGAACCTGACCCGGGCAGTGGAATTCTGCATCGACGTGCGCATTGACCACGACCCGGTCGGGACCTATATCTGCCCCTTTAACTGGTATTACGACGTTTCGGAGCTCGGGCAACGCTACGCCAGGGTCTATAACGACTATACGGGAACCCCCGGCGGTTACTGCGGCTTCCAGGTCTGGGACGACGGTACGCATGCCTTCATCATGACGGTCTGGTCGTCCTTCTGCCAGGATCACAGCGGTAACGTGACGATCCACACGCCGCGGGTCACCTACCCGGAAGGCCAGGGCAAGCAGAATCAAAGCGATGCCGAAGGCAGCTTCACCCAGTGCCTCCGTCCATACAACTGGGAAATCGGCAAGGACTACCGCATCCTGATCCAACAAAGCACTTCCGCCTCGACTGGGAATACGACCATGCAGTGCTGGATCTGTGATCTGTCCTCCGGGAACTGGACCAAATTCGCCGAATTCGATACCGGCGTCACGGGGATCTGTATGCGCAGCATGGGCGGCTTCTGGGAAAACTATATCACGCAGTACGCGGGGGAAGTGCGGACGGCGGAATTCTTCAACCTCCGCGCCCGCTCCGCTGATACCGGCCGCTGGATCGCCGCCGATTACGTTGATTTCCGGATCAACGCCTCTATCAGTCAGCTCGATTACGCGGGGAGCTGCAATTTCGGCACCGATGGGAAATCCGTCTGGGCGATTACGTCCGGCGTTTCCGGGCTTTGTTCAGCGCCGTCCACGTCCAGCCACTATTACCTGTCACCCGGCGACACGAGCGAACCTTATTAAAGCATGAAAGCGCGTAGGACATGCGCCAGGCGGGTAAATACGATATAATACACTTAAACAGGCAAGTACGCCGCAAGCCGCACTTGGCATTATATAATCAGGAGGAAAGAAAATGGAATTCTTATCGAACAAGGAGAAGATGTGGTTAGAGGATGAGTCCGGCAAGGAGATCGCCGTTCTCGATTATCCCGAAGTGCGTCCGGGCGTCGTGGACTTTACGCATACGGAAGTGGACGACTGTCTGCGCGGGCAGGGCGTAGCCGGCAAGATCACAAAAGCCGCCGCCGAAAAGATGCGCGCGGAAGGTCGGAAAGCCGAGCTCTCCTGCTCATATTCCATCAAGTGGTTCGCCCAGCATCCGGAATATGTCGACGTCCTCGCCGATCCGGAAGCGGAAGCCGCTAAGGCTGCGGCCCTCGCCGGTCCGGCCTGCAGCATTAAAAGACCTTAAGCCGGTAATTCGCCGCCAACAGAAAGCGTATATATTATGAATGAAAAAGCAGACCGCATCATCGATGCCATCTTAACCGATTACGACCAGAAGCGCGAGATTGACCGTCTGGACATGTTCGGTCAGCCGGATCAGGAGATCGTCAATGAGATCATCCAGAATCTGCTCATGATCCTCTACCCGGGCTTCTACCGGGACCGCTCCTTCCGGGAACATTCCGCCAAGAGCCGCTTAGCAGTTTTGATCGATGAGACCATGTATCTCCTGCGTAAGCAGATCGAGATCGTCCTGGTCAACCAGGAACGTTACCAGTGCTTGGGGAAACAGGAACGCAAAACCGCCGCGCAGGAGCTTTGTCTGGAATTCTTCTCGCACATCCCGGAGATCCGCTCTTATCTGGACACCGATATCGACGCGGCTTTTGACGGCGATCCTGCCGCCAACGACAAGATCGAGATCGTCATCGCCTACCCCGGGCTCTATGCCATTACCATTTACCGCTTGGCGCATGAGCTGTATCGACTGAACGTGCCGTATATCCCGCGCATGATGAGCGAGTACGCGCACAGCCAGACCGGCGTCGATATCCACCCCGGCGCCACCATCGGCAAGTATTTCTTCATCGACCACGCGACCGGCATCGTCATCGGCGAAACTTCCGAGATCGGCGAGCACGTGAAGGTCTATCAGGGGGTGACCATCGGCGCGCTGTCCACAAAGGACGGCCAGGCACTGCACGGCAAGAAACGCCATCCGACGATTGAGGATCACGTCACGCTCTACGCCGGCTGCGCCGTGCTGGGCGGCAAAACCGTCATCGGCCACGACAGCGTCATCGGCGGCAGCGCTTTCGTAACGGATTCCGTCCCGCCCTACAGCCGCGTCAGCGTCAAAGTCGAGTCAGCGGTCTATTCCGGAGCGACCGAACCGGAATACCAGATCTGAACGCCGGTCGCGTTTTATCAAAAAGGAGTTTTATCATGTCCCGTGAGATCCGCAACCTCGGTCCGGAAGTGATCGATGCCTATACCGAGATCTATATGGAAGCTTATCCGGCCTTCAAATCCTTTGATGCCGACTGCCGCGCCCGTTACCGGCAGAAGACCTTAGACGAGATGCGGCTGGATGACGACGTTGATTTCGTCGGCCTGTTCGAGGACGGCGTGCTTATCGCCCTCATGAAAGTCGTGCATTTCCGCATGAACCTCTTCGGCGAGATGCGCCCGGCTTACGGCCTGATGTCTCTTGCCGTGCATCCTCTTCATAAAAAGAAACACGCGGCCCTGGATCTGATCCGGGAGTTCGAGCGGCGGGCAGCCGCTGACGATGTGCCGGTCCGCGCCCTCCTTCCCTTCCAGATCGAGTTCTATCACCACATGGGTTACGGCTGCGGGACCCGCTTTGATGAATACCGGTTCCCGACGCTGAATCTGCCGCTCGAACCCGATGCGCAGGAGGGGCGGGAATTCGAACTGCGCCTTCTCGGGCTGGACGCGGTGCCGGAGATGCTCGACTGCTACACGCGCTATGCCGAGCGGAACCACGGCGCTTTCTGTAAGTTCAGCGAAGAAGAACGCATCATGGCCTCTGACGTGGAAGCGCACCGCCTCGGTTGCTATGAACCGCTGCCGATGAACCCGGTCAAGAAACAGCTGACCGGCTATCTCACCTACCACATCGAGCCGGATAACGACGTCAATTACACGCGCAACACCCTGGTCGTCGACGAGCTGGTCTATCAGGACGGCGCGGTGCTGCGGCAGTTGCTCTCCTTCCTGCGCAAGCAGGCCGACCTGGCCGTGACCTGTGTCATCCGTTCCGGCGAGGAGGATTTCTACCACCTCCTGGAGGACCCGACGGATACCAGCGGAAACTACATCAATTTCGGTTATCTGCAGACCAATATCTCCGCCGTCGGCAATATGTATAAGGTAGATCCGGAACTGCTGATCCGCCAGACGCCTTACCGCAAGCTGGCAGTTGATACGCTGACCTGCCGGTTCTGTTACCGCGCGGCTTTGGAGAAAGAGGACCGTTCCTTCACCGTCGCTTTCCGGGACGGTACCTGGTCGCTGGTATCCGATGAGACGGCTGCGGATAACACAGCTGCGGATAACACGGCTGCGGACGCCACAGTCACGCTCGCACAAGGCAACCTCTCTTCCATCCTGCTCGGCGCCTGCCGGCTTTCCTCGCTCGTCCGCCTCGGCGCGGCTTCCATCAGCGACAAAGCCTACACCGACTGGCTTTCCCGGCTTCTCGCCTGTGAGCAGAAGCCTTTCAGCAATAACGATTATTGATCCTCACTATAGACTATTATCTATCTGGC
>JAFRYQ010000204.1 GCA_017437565.1 Bacillota bacterium | reverse complement strand
GAAGGTCCCGCCCATGTCGACTTCCCGTTCCGTCGTCATGTCGAACAGGGTGAGGTCGACGGTGCTGCCGCGGCTGTGTCCGGAATGTGCGGCGATATAGCCCAGCGGGAAAAGGACGTCCTTCTCCAGATCCGGATAGAAATACGCTTTCATGCGCGTATCCCCGGTGTCTTGCGCCCATCTCACAAAGTGATCCACCGCGGTCTGCGGCCGGTAAGCGTCAAAGATCTTCAGCCGGTAGCCCATACCGACCAGTTCGTCGCTCGCCGCGCGCAGCGCGTCGGCCGCCTCCACGGTCAGGAAAGCCAAGGGCTCCTCATAGCCGGCGACCCGGTCGCCGACGAAATTATAGGTTGAATAGTAGCGGATCTCCAGAATGGCATCCGGCACCGCTTCGCTCAAAAGCACAAAATCCGAAGAATCAGAAGCCGGATCGTAAGCGGTCTCTTCGGCTTCTGCCGGTTCCCCGGCTTCTTCCTCCGGCTGCGCGTTTTCCGCCTGCCAGGCAGCCGTCCGGGCCGCGATGTTCTCCTTCAGGTTCGTGAAGAAGAACATATAGTCATACAGGTGGTAAGCGCCTTCCGGGAAGATATCCAGCACCGGCGGGTAATCGGCAGGCGTAATGTCTGGTACGATCAGTTCCCCGCGTTGCCCGAGATAGCCGCCGCAAAGGCCGGGAATGGGTTCCGCGCCTTCTCCCATCACGGCGCCGTGATTCAGTTCTTTATCCGCCGGCGTGGCATCGGTCATCCAGTTCAGCGGATTGATGGACAAAGCTTTCTCGCCTTCCGGAATGATGATCGTTCCGGTCAGATTCCCGTCTTCGCAATCAAAGCTGACCACGCTGCCGGTATCGGTCTCCCCGGTCGCCGCCACGATCTGCGGATAGGCCGCCGTCAGCTCTGCCGTGACCGGCCAGCCGATGGAATAGGTCGTGATCAGCTGTTTCCGCAGCTTCTGCGCTTCTTCCCCGTCGCCGCCGTAGAAATCCTTCAGGAGTTCCAGACACATTTCCCCGCCCTGGGAGAAACCGGCCAGAATGATCCCGCGTCCGTTGTTCTCATGATCCAGATACCAGCGGAACGCGGCCCGGATATCCGCGTAAGCGATCTCTTTCGCCTGCTCGCGTTCCGCTTCCGGAAGCCGGTAGGCGTTGATCGACATCTGCTGGTAATAAGGCGCGAAAAGCCGTCCGGTCTCTTCATAGATGCCCCGCTCCATGCCCAGCGCGTTGACGAAATTGCTCTTTAGCTTCTCGTTCAGGTCGAAGGAATTGGTTGCGCTTCTCGTATCGACCGTCGGGCAGATGAGGAAAACGTCCACGTCTTTCTCTTCACCCAGACCGAGATAGACCCAGTTCTCCGGATCGTCATAGTTCAGAGGGCCGTTATAGGTCTCTTCCGGCGCGGCCGGCTCTTCGGCTGGCTCTTCCGGTTCTTCCGGCTCCTCCGCTTCGGGTTCCGCGGTTTCTTCCGGTGCAACTTCTTCTTCGGCCG
Source organism: Bacillota bacterium (assembly GCA_017437565.1). Taxonomy (GTDB): domain Bacteria; phylum Bacillota; class Clostridia; order Peptostreptococcales; family Anaerovoracaceae; genus Eubacterium_B. Next base: position 16,186 of record JAFRYQ010000204.1, on the reverse strand, counting down.
GCTCCTCAGGTTCTTCCGCTGGTTCTTCCGGCGCAGCTTCTTCCGGCGCGGCCGGCTCCGCTGCCCCCGGTTTCGCGCCGCCGCAGGCCGTCAGCGCCACCAGCAGCGCGCAGATCAGGATAATTAGTACTTTCTTCATGTCCTTCCTCTTTTCCTTCTCTTTCCCTATATCATGAGCGTCCGTGCCGGGTCCGGGCCTAAACCCGACCTTGACACGGACGCAAGATTCACCAGGTCTTTCCGTCGTATTGGTCATTGCCGCCGCCTTCGCCATCTCCTTCCCGGTAATCCTGTTCCCGGTCGGCATCGGCGCGCTCCTGAGCAGACTTGCGGCGTTGTTCTTCACTCTTGCGGCGCAGTTCCTTTTCCCGCAGGCTCTCCTGGTCTTTTTGTGAATCGTTTTGATTCTGATCCTGGTCCTGACCCTGGTCCTGCTCCTGGTCCTCACTCTGTTGCGGGCTTTGATTCTGCAACTGTTTCAGGAGGTCGTCGATCTCCTTCTTCAGCTGCTCCGCCTCCTCGCTGTGCCCGTCGAAAACGCCGGGCTCGGGATTGGCGCAGCCGTTTTCGGTCAGGACGTTCCGCGCGGCCATCAGCTGATTGATCGCGGCCGTCATCTTCTTCTCGCTGGCCAGGTCGTTCAGATCGACCTTAGCCAGGATGGAAAGCGCCAGATTGATGCGCACCCGGCATTCCTTCTCCTCAAAGAAGAAGCCGGGATGCTGGGCCAGCGCCTGCCCGTAAAGAGCGATGGCGTCGTCATAGCGGCCTTCCAAATAGGCGGCGTTGCCGAGGTTGTAATAAGGAACGTAGCTCTCCGGGAAATTGAATTTCAGGAGGCCTTTCTCATCCTCGGTTTTGATCGTGCCCGGGAAGAGCAGGCTCCCCGCGCCGCCTTCATTCTCATAGCGCTGCTCCTGCAGACCGGTCAGCGTCTTGGCGAAAGCGTCGTTACGCAACCAGCGCACCAGGAAGAAGAGGGCGATCAGGATCAGGATGACCCCCAGCAGATCCAGTTTCCACAGCGATCTTCTCTTTTTTTCCGGCCCTTGCCGCTCGCGGTCGCCGGCGAAATCGATATTGCCGTTAAACCCGTCCATGCTAGAGCCTCCTTCTCCGGATCACCAGGAACGCCTCCACCAGCAAAAGCAAAGCCAGCGGCGCCGCGTAAAGATAATAAGTATCGTCGTAGAGCACCGCGTTCTGGGTGCCGATCCCGGTGGTGCTCATCGTCTTGATGCTGCGGATCAGCCCGTCGATGCTTTCCGGCTGTTCGACGTGGATATACTCGATTCCTAAGCTATCCGCGATCGCCTGCAGGTTCGCTTCATCGATATGGGATACAGCTTCCTGGCCGGTTTCATTATCGTAGATCCGGGTGCCGTAGGTATCCCGCATCATCCCGCCGGCTGCCGTACCGAAACCGAGCACGGCCCCACCGTCGACATATTTCTCCAGAGCCGAAAAGTCAGGGAGCTCAGAGCCATCCGTGATCTCCCCGTCGCTCATGAAGATGAGGATGGTCGTCTTCCCGTCTTTGCCCGCCGAAGAAATGAGCAGCGATTCCATATCGTCGTAGGCGGTACCCAGCCGGCTTCCCCGCGCGTACCAGCGGTCCGGCGCCAACAGCGTGGAGAAGGCGTCGCGCACCGAGCGCGCGTCCTGGGTAAAGGGCGCCAGGATCTGCGACCGGTTATCAAAGCGGATCAGCCCGAAAGCGCTGCCGTAGAGTTCATCCATCATGTGTTCCGCCGTTTTGCGGACTCCCGTCATGCGTTCATAACTGCCGTCGTAATCATAAGCCCACATGCTGATCGTAGTATCGCAGACGAAGAGCACGTCGATGTTCTTCGTCTCTACGTTCATATCGTAGCGTTTCGTCTGCGGCCGCAGGTTCACCGTGAAGATCAGCACGAGGATCAGGGCCACGCGCAGGATACGCAGGATTTTCTCCTGCACTCTCACCGGCTTCTTCAGGCTCAGATAGAGGAAGGCGCCGAAAACGAGCAACAGGAGTGGCAGGCAGACAGGAATGGGAATGATCGGTCTCGTTACCATACCGCCACCTACCTTCTCAGGAGCAGCCCGGTCAGGAGGGCGCCCAATACGCTGATGAGCAGGACGATCGCGGCTGCCTTCGGCTGATCGACCGTGCGGGTCGTCGTGATCTCGTCGACTTCCATCGCTTCCTGCTCCTGGATATCCGCGACGATATCGCTGACGGTCAGGCTCTTGCTTTGTTCATAGAATTTCCCGCCGGTCAGCTCGATATCCTTCTTCATTTCGTTGCGTTCCGTCTCATAATCCTGATCGTTTACCAGCGAGAACGTTTCGCGGTCCGGGAAAATGCCGAAGACGGTGACCTTGTTCTTCTTGCAGAGCCGCGCGGCTTCGTCCAGTTCCACCAAGGGCTTGGCCTGGGCTTCTTCCGCGTTATCGGTAGCCATGATGATCACCCGCGTGCGGTCTTCATCGTCAAGGCTGGGAAAACTGTAAAGACAGGAGACCAGCCCTTCGCCGATGAGCGAGCTTCCCTTCTGGTAGTTCTGGATCAGCGTTCCGGCATCGTAATAGTCGAGTTTCTCACGCAGTTCTTCCCAGGTGTCGTAATCGCTTTCCGGAACGTTGATATAGCCCCACTCGTCGACGTATTCCATATAGTCCGCCTGCAGGCGGAAATACTCTTTAATATCATCCAGCTTGGTGGTGACGAAATCGTAATCGTCGGTCATCGGCACGTAAAGAACGGTCGAAGTATTGAAAATACAGATGCCAAACCGGTCGCCACGCAGGCCGCCGACGACTTCTTTCAAATTCTCTACCAGATCGTAATTCAGCGCGTAAATGGAATACGACACATCCATGCACAGGAAAATGTCGCGCTTGCGGGTGCCGCTGGTCACCGTCTCCGTCTTATACGGACGCGCGCAGAGTACGAGCGCGGATATGATGCCGGCGATCAGGAAAAGCTCCATCAGTACGGCCAGAAGCCGCGTCAAAGCCTGTCGGGAACGGTATTCCGGCAATTCTTTCGTGAATTGCGCGTTCGCCGCGCGGGTACCGCCGTCAAAAACAGTTTTCTTCTTCCGGATCAAGTGAAACAGGAGGAACAGGACGCCGGTGGCGGGGATGCCGATATAGAGGAAAAGCGGATACATCAATGCCATCCCTGGATCACCCCCTCCGTCCGGTGCAGGGACGCCAAAGCATCCTGCTGGGACCATTCCGCGAATTCCGGCACATAGTATTCTTCGATCAGCTGCGTCAGGCGGTGCATGCGCAGCTGTTTGATCTCATAGAGGGTGTATTTCTGCACCTTCACACCGGTCGCCTCATAGACAAAGCCACGGATGGCGCCGCTCATGCGCTGATAGGCAAACCGCGGTTCCGTTTTGCCTTCCCGCAGATCCCGCTCGATCGCGCCGAGCGTGTCCAGATAACGTTCCTTGATCCCCGGCAGCTGCGCTTCCGAGGCCGGCCGCAGGCGGATCGGCAGGTTCTCCCCGGCCCGGCGGCGCCGCCGGCGGGCGATCACTTGCATCAGTATGACGGCCACGACAAGCAGTCCGGCCAACACCAGCCAGCCCGGCATATAGGAAAGAGGTTGTTGTAAAGGTACCGTAAAAGGACTCTTCATGCTGTCTGATCCTTATAAGTTCTCTGCTTCAAGCCTTAGGATTCATCCGCAAGCCGGGGCTCAGGCCCGGGCTTGCCCCAGACGGTGGCGGTCGAACAGCTCGATCACCTTCCCGATGATCTCCTTCTCCGAACCGATCACCGTCATCGTGATGCGCTGGCTGCGGAAGCCGGCTTCCGCCTGGGCCAGCCGCTTCTCCCGCTCCTCCCGTTCGGCGCGGGCCAGTTTCTTCCCACCGAAGAGAAGGCCCTCTTCATAGCGCGAGGCACCAACGTCGAAAACCCTGTCCCCATAAAGGAACGCGTCGTCTATGTCAACCATTAGGACGTCATTGTTAACCACAAGTTTCCGCCGCAGTTTCTCGCTGATACCGGCGATGCCGGCCAGGTCGGTGATCACACAGATGACCATGCGGCGGGTCAGGTTTTCCGCCGTGTACTCCAGGACATCGGCGAGGGGCCGGCTTTCGCCACCGCTTGACAGATTGCGTTCCGCTTCCCGGAGCATTTCTTCCAGATGCCGGTTCCCGGAACTGAAATTGGTAAAATACATGCCGCCCGGCCCGGCCTGCAAGAGCGCGTAATCGTCGCCGGCCTGGTTGACGAGATAGGCAATGACGCCCAGGGTGTCAAGGGCCACCTGCACCTTGTCCTCGCCCGCGGAAGTATCGGCTTTCATCTTTTCCCCGGAATCCAGCACGAAAAGAACGTTATGCTTCTTCTCGGCCACGAAACGGCGGATCAGAAGCTTCCCGGCTTTCGAGGAGGATTTCCAGTCCACGTCCCGCACGTTATCCCCGTAAGCATATTCCCGGAGGTCGTCAAAATCCAGGCTGCGGCCCCGGTAGACCGACCGGTAGGAACCGTCGAGGATATTCGTCGTCTCCTTGCTGGAATAGAGCTCGATAAAGCCTTTGATGCGGGCGAGATATTCGTATTTTTCCGCGCGCGTACTCATGGGGTCGTGACCGAAGCGACGAGCTTATCGATGATCGTCTCCACGGCGACGCCGTCGGCGATAGCCGCGAAGCTGAGCTGGATGCGGTGCCGGAGCACCTGGTGGCGGATCGCCTTCACGTCTTCGGGGATGACGTAGGTCCGGCCATTCATGAGCGCGACCGCCTTCGCCGTCTTCAGGAAAGCGATGGAAGCGCGGGGGCTGGCCCCCATGCGGACATAACGGCTGAGCTCCTGTGGCAGTACCCGGGTGGCGTTACGCGTCGCCGCGACGAGATAGGAAATATACTGTTTAATGGCCGAATCGGCATAGACCCTGGAGGCGACCTCCTGCAACCGGTCCACGTCCTCGATGGTCAGGACGGCCGGCGTTTTGGCGAAGGCGTTGGCCTCGATGCGCTCCAGCACCTGCACTTCTTCCTCCGGCGAAGGATAGCTGATCGTCTCCTTCAGCATGAACCGATCGGTCTGCGCTTCCGAGAGCAGATAGGTGCCCTCCTGCTCGATCGGGTTCTGGGTCGCGAAGACGATGAAGACGTCGTCCGGCATCTGATAAGTCACGCCGCCGATCGTCACCTGCCGCTCCTGCATCGCTTCCAGCATGGCGCTCTGCGTCTTGGCGCTGGAACGGTTGATCTCGTCGAGCAGGACGAAATTGGCGAAGACCGGGCCCAGCTTGGTGTCGAATTCCCCCGTCTTCTGGTTATAGATCTGCGTGCCGATGATATCGCTCGGCAGCAGGTCCGGCGTGCACTGGATCCGTGAGAATTTACCCGCGACGGAATCAGAGATCGCTTTCGCGGCGGTCGTCTTGGCCAGGCCCGGCACCGATTCGATCAGCACGTGCCCATCGGCGATCACGGCCGCGATCAAAGCGAATTTCAACCCCTGCTGGCCAACGACTTTTGAATCGTAATACGCGGCGATCTTACCGATCGTCTCCTGCGCGTAGGCAAACTCCTCCGGTAAAATATTCGATCTGTTTTCGATCATGGATGTTCCCCTTATTAAACGGTATCTTACTAGCGTTATGGTACGGGCTGGTAATGGCGGACGTGACCGGCGGTTCCGGTCGCGGAAAGAAATCAGAATGCTACGCCCTCACAATAGGTCCCGAACCTTAAATTTACTTTAAATGAACAGTAGCCGTCCGGGCAAACCCGGTGAGCGACTTCCGCAGGGGCGGGCCCTGGCCGCCCCGAGGACTTTAGCGAACCAGGTTTTGCCCGGCGGCCCGCCATCTCCACTCAGCGACTTCCGGCAGGTCGACGCCGTATTCGTGGATATACTGCTTATGCTCCACGAGCTTGTCGTTCATGATCTGGATCAGATGCGCCCCGCGGTTACCCAGCTGTTCCTGCGACTTGATGACGTTCTTCACGATGCTGAAGCGGTCGATCTCGTTCTGGACCCGCATATCGAAAGGCGTCGTGATCGTTCCCTCTTCCTTGTAACCGAAGACGTGGATATTGCGGTTGTGCCGCTGATAGGTCAGCTCATGCACCAGGGTATGATAGCCGTGGAAGGTGAAGATGATCGGTTTATCCTTTGTGAAAAGCGCGTCATAATCCTCATCGGTCAGCCCGTGCGGATGGACGGTATGCGGCTGCAGCTTCATGAGGTCGACGACGTTCACCACCCGGATCTTCAGTTCCGGCAGCTCTTCATTCAGGATCGAGACCGCGGCCAGCGTCTCCAGGGTCGGCGTATCGCCACAGCAGGCCATGACCACGTCTGGTTCCTGTCCCTGGTCATTGGAAGCCCACTGCCAGATGCCGATGCCCTGCGTGCAGTGTTTCACCGCTTCCTCCATCGACAGCCACTGCGGGCGCGGGTGCTTGCTCGTCACCAGCACGTTCACGTAATCCTTACTGCGGATGCAGTGATCAAAGCAGGACAGCAGACAGTTGGCGTCGGGCGGCAGATAGAAGCGCACGACGTCCGCCTTCTTATTGGCGATATGATCCAGGAAGCCCGGATCCTGATGCGTGAAGCCGTTGTGGTCCTGCTGCCAGACGTTGGAAGAGAGGATCAGGTTCAGGGAACCGATCTCCTCCCGCCAGGGCAGGTCGCGGCAGACCTTCAGCCATTTCGCGTGCTGCGCGCACATGGAGTCGACCACGCGGATAAAAGCTTCGTAGCTGGCGAAGAAACCGTGCCGGCCGGTCAGGAGATAGCCTTCCAGCATGCCTTCGCACATATGCTCGGAGAGCATGGAGTCGATGACCCGGCCGTCGGCCGCCAGGAATTCATCGCCCTCTTCCGTGGCGTTATTCCAGTCGCGGTTCGTGACCTCAAAGACCGGCCCCAGGCGGTTGCTCATCGTTTCGTCCGGCCCGAAAATGCGGAAGTTCTTCTGCTCCGCGTTCATCTTGAAGATATCGCGCACGAAATCGCCCAGTTCCTTCATATCCTGCGCTTCCACATCCCCGTGGCCGGGAACGTCGATCGCGTAATCGCGGAAATCGGGCAGGCGCAGGTCGCGCAACAGTTTGCCGCCGTTGGCGTAAGGCGTGGCGCCCATACGCTTGTCACCGGTCGGAGCCAGTTCTTCCAGTTCGGGGATCAGACGTCCGTTCTCATCGAAGAGCTCTTCCGGACGATAACTCTTCAACCAGGCTTCCACCTGCGCCAGGTGCTCGGGTTTACTCATATCGATCGGCACCTGATGGGCGCGGAAGGTCCCTTCGATCTTCTTGCCGTCCACTTCCTTCGGGCCGGTCCAGCCCTTCGGCGTCCGCAGGACGATCATCGGCCAGATGGGCCGTTCGTATTTCTTTCCCTTAGCAGCGGCTTTCCGCGCCTTTTTCTGGATGGCGTGGATCTCGTCAAAGACCTGATCCAGCGTTTCCGCCATCAGCCGGTGCATCACGGCCGGATCGTCTCCTTCCACGAAATAGGGTTTCCAGCCGTAGCCTTTCATGAGATCCGTCAGTTCCTCATGGGAGATGCGGGCCAGGATGGTGGGATTGCTGATCTTATAGCCGTTCAGGTGCAGGATCGGCAGGACCGCCCCGTCATGAGCCGGGTCGATGAATTTATTCCCGTGCCAGGAGGTCGCCAGAGGTCCGGTCTCCGCTTCGCCGTCGCCGACTACGCAGACCGTGACCAGATTCGGATAATCCAGGACCGATCCGAAGGCATGCGCCAGCGAATAACCGAGCTCGCCGCCTTCGTGGATGGAGCCCGGATTCTCCGGCGCTACGTGGCTGGAGATCCCGCCGGGGAAGGAGAATTGTTTGCAAAGCTTATTCATGCCTTCCACGTCGCGGCTCACGTTCGGATAGACTTCACTGTAGGAGCCCTCCAGATAGGTATTGGCCACAAAGAAATTGCCGCCGTGGCCCGGTCCGGAGATATAGACGATATCCTGATCGTATTTTTTAATGATGCGGTTCAGATGCACGTAGATGAAGTTCTGTCCGGGCACCGTTCCCCAGTGTCCGACGATCTTCTTCTTGATATGCTCGCGTTTCAGCGGCTCCCGCAGCAGCGGATTGTCCAGCATATAGAGTTGCGCCGCCGCCAGGTAATTGCTTGCCCGCCAGTAGGCATCCATCTTTTCGAGATAAGCGTCCGTTAAAACCATCTTATTCTTCTTCATGTATTTCCTCCCTGTCTTTAAGACGCGGTAACCGGTCATAATTGGCATATAATCAGACACTATATTATACACCTAAATTGCTTCCCGCGCACGAAAAAAGGCATATACGCCTCACGGTTCATATGCCTTTTGCTCTTCCTGCATCATCCCGGTTCCGGCATCCATATTCGCTATGCGGATAAACAATTCCAGGAATGCCGCCGGTGTGATGGCTGGCACCCTGCTCTGTGAAAAATCTTTCGGATTCCGGGAGATGATATAATCGGCATGCAATCGCTCCGCGGTAACGCTGTGGATCGCATCCTCATAATTACTCCAGCCAAGTGCCGCTGCTCTTTCCAGATCCCCATAACGCAGATCCGCAAAGTGAAAGATCAAAGCGATTTTACCCAGGATGGATCCAATCAGATCCGGAGCAAGTCGTTTTCGCATAACGTAGATGAGATTCGCAAAAGACAGCGTCAATACGTGGCCTTCTACCTGCCCTGTTTCACATAATCTCCAGATCTGGGAAGATTGATCTACGTAAGGATATCTGTTCAAAAGCACGTCCAATAAAATGTTGGTGTCAATCACTAATCTCATATTTCTCCCTGAGCGCTTCCATCCGGGCCACATCTGAGACTTCACCCTGATCGAGATATCCCTGCAGGATCCCGGTCAAAGAATCTGTCAGGAAGGATACCGTTTGCTTTTTCGGTATCAGTCTTGCCACTTCTTTCCCGTTTCGTGTAATGATCACTTCATCACCACCCATTACCATATTCAGATACCTTCCGAAACTGTTCTGCAATTCCGTTGCACTTGCTGTTTCAATCATAGGATCCCCTCCCAAATTAGCTAATTATATTATATATTATTTTAGCTAATTTTCAAGCAGGAATCTCTGCTCTCGCTGTCATGAGCGCCTTCATTCTAGCATGAGTGATGGGTATTGTCATTGAACCTGTCGTTCAATTTCCAACGTTTTGGTGCTTCCCTCGCACGAAACAAAAACCCGTCCCTGCGGGCAGGAACGGGTCTCTTTCTCCGCTTTGTTTCATCTGCTCCGGTATAACCGCGCTACAGAAGAATGATGATCTTAGCCGCCAGTACGACGCACACCAGCGCGACCGGATAGGTCGCGGCATAAGAAGCCGCTACGTCATCCGTACCCGCCGTCTGGATCAAAGCGCCCAATGCCGGCGTGCTGGTCATACCACCGGTGATGGAACCGAGCGCGTTGAACAGATCGACCTTGAAAACGTATTTCGAGATCAGATAGCCGACGATCATCGGGATCAGCGTGATCAGGACGCCGTAGAAGAAATAAGAAGCGCGGATATTGGCGACGAAATTGACGCCGCCCGGTACGCCCGCCCCGATCAGGAAGAGCGACAGGCCCAATTCGCGGACGAAATTCAGCGTCTGCTTGCTCACCGTAAAATCGATGCTTCCGGCATGTCCGAAATGTCCGATGATCAGGCCCGCCAGCAGACAGCCGCCGGAATTACCCAGGGAGAAATTGATGCCGGGGATCTTGATCGCGCCGATGATGCAGCCCAGCGCTACCGCCAGGGCAAAGGGGAAGAAACCGAAGGGTTCTACCTGTCGCAGGCTCTCCTTCTGCGCTCCCAGTTTCACGGTATCTGCCGCCACGAAACGCTTGACTTCCTCTTCAATATTGACGCGCAGGATGCGCGGCATCAGCTGGACGAAGAAGACCACGCCCAGAACGCCGAACAGATAAGCGATACCGTAACCGGTCGTCACCAGGTCGCCGCCGTCAGCAGCTACCTCTTTCGCGGCCGAAAGACCCGGCGTGCTGGTCAAAGCGCCGGTCATGAGGCCAACGGCCATCTCCGGCTGCAGGTTCTTATCCACGAGCGTCAAGCCAAAAGTGATGATGGCGCCGACGCCGATGATGACCACGCCCATCAGGATGTATTTCAAGAAGGAGCGGTTCAGCGAACGGAAGAACTTCGGGCCGGCGATCAGGCCGACAGACGTAACGAACATCGCCGTGCCGAGGCTGGAAACAAAGCTGAACCTGGTCTTCAGCGCGTCGCTGAACAATTCGATCTCCTTCTCGCCGATCATGAAGGACGGCACCTTGCTGGCCAGGATCCCATAGAGGATCGCTGCCAACAGTACGCCGGCTGTGCCCAGGGAGATCCCCTTCACGGAGATCGAGCCGAGCAGATAACCTACCGTCATGATGAGGAAGATCATGAAAATGATCGAGAAAATACTTGCGGTTACTCCGCCTAAATATACCATGTTACCATCTCCTTACGGATTAATCACGGACGCGCCGGGAACCCGTGTCCGACGGGCGTGCCGGCTTTGATTCGGGCGACGTATTCCCTCAGTTCCGCACGGAAGTCCGGATGCGCGCAGTTCTCGATGATGACTTCCGCCCGCTCGAAGGCGGTCAAACCTCTCAGATCCGCCGCTCCCTGTTCGGTAATGATGACGTCGACGTCGTGTTCAGTATGGTCGATATGCGAGCAGACCGGCACGATGCAGCTGAGGGTGCCTCCTTTTGCCGTCGAAGCCGTCGTGAAGATCGTCAGCCCCGCGTTGCGGGCGAAATCACCGGAACCACCGATGCCGTTCATCAGGCGGCGGCCACCGACGTGGGTGGAATTGACGTTACCGGAAAGGTCGGCTTCCAGCGCCGTATTCATCGCGATCAGGCCCAGCCTGCGGATGACTTCCGGAGAATTGCTCATCTCTTCCGGTCTCAGCACGATCTTATCCTTCAGGTTTTCGATATCGCCAAAAACGTCCGCTTTCATAGACGGCGAGATCGTAAGAGCCGTACCGGAAGCCATCTTTACCTTACCCGACCGGATCAGGCGCACGACGGCATCCTGCATGACTTCCGTATAGACCGTCAAATTCTGGAAATCCGATTTTTCCAAGCAGCTGAGGACGGCATTGGCTACCCCGCCCACGCCGGACTGCAGCGGCGGCAGCGGATCCGTCAGGCGTCCCGCCTTCACTTCCGCTTCCAGGAAAGCGATCAGATGCTCCGCGATCGCCTGCATCTGTTCATCCGCCGGCGCCAGTTCGCGGTTGCTGTCCTGGACGTCACAGAAGATGACAGCCGCGATCTTATCCGGATCGCAGGGGATATAGGGGATCCCGACCCGGTCGCCTGGCGCGGTGATGGGGATCGGCTTGGTAAAAGGCGGTTTCTCGCAGGAATAGATATCGTGGAGCCCCGCGATCTCTTTCGGGATGCAGGTGCTGATCTCCACCACGACTTTCTCGGCGTATTTGGCCAGCATATCCGCGCAGCCTACCGAAGCCGTCGGAACGATATTCCCCGCTTCATCGATCGAAGACGCCTCGATCACCGCCAGATCGATCTTACCGAAAACACCCTGCCGGATCCAAACCGGAACCTGGCCCAGGTGAATGTCTACATATTTAATTTCTCCGGAATTGATCCGGTCGCGCAGATCCTTATTGGTCTGATAGGGATATCTGCGCTTGGTCACGCCGGCCCGGGCCAGCTCGCCGTCCAGCTCGTCGCCGACCGAAGCGCCGGTGATCAGGGTAATGCCGACCGGGTCGCCCTCTTTAGCCCGTTTAGCGAGCGCCCGCGGAAACGCCTTCGGATACCCGACGCCGGTAAATCCGCTCATACCTACCGTCATGCCATCGCGAACGATCAAAGCCGCCTCTTCCGGGCTGACTACTTTTTCCCGCAGCGCTGGATTCTCGATCCGTTCTGCCACGGTTTTCTCATTCCACGTCATGTTCTTCTCCCGTCTATTTCATGTAACGTTATGAAACCATAAATATATAATAAGCAAGGATTATGCCAGTAATGCGTCCTGCCATCTGGCCGCTCGTCGGCAGAGGGCAGATGTGGCATTTCTCTTATTATAGATTTCTCAGCCGTCACGGCGCAAGCGCTTTTTCAAGGTGCCGGTCCGTCAGTTTCCTTTCGTTTCTTTCGCAAGTTGAAAATTCGCACGCCAATAATCGCAAAACGCAAAAACGGGCAGCGGCCTTTTTCCAGTGCGCTGCCCGTTTATTTATATTCTTACACTTTCAATTGCTTGCTCGTTGCGGTCGTTTCCACTGTTCCCGCAGTTTCACGGTTGGTCGTTCTAATACCAGATCGGCTCGTCCCAGAGATTGAACGTCTTGCCAAGGCCCATCGCCTTCGCGCTCTTATACAGCATATTGGCGATCGCGATATCGACGCAGCCCATGCCCATAGTCGTGCAGTAAATGAACTGTTCTTCGGAGGTGCGGCCCGGCTTGGCTCCGGTCGCCAGATCCTGGATCTGCGTTACGTCATCCAGCGTCAGCTTCCCGGCTGCCTTCAGCTCCGCTACGGATTTCCTGTGCATGGAGATCTGATCGTAACTGTCCATCACCAGGAGATCGTTATCCTGGAGCAGGTTCTCTTCGAAAGAGCAGGCTTCCATCTGGATGCAGGTCATGTTCTTCTTCAGCCATTCATTTTTAATGAAAGGTTTACGGGCGGTCGTTTCCGTAACCACCAGGTCGGATTCTTTGACTGCCGCCTCCAGGTCCTCGGCGACCGCGAGTTCGATATCGTTATACTTACAATCGAATTCCTGGATGAGGTCCGCGGCCTTCTTGGCGTCGAGGTCATAGAGATACATTTTCTTAAGCTGCGGGACCGTCTCGCCGATCGACATGATCATGGTGCGGCCGATGACGCCAGCCCCGACCAGCGTCGCGACCTCCGATCCCTTCTTTGCCGTATATTTGGCGCAGATGCCGGCCGCTGCGGAAGTACGCATCGCCGTCGTGATCGTTCCGTCCAGCACCGCCTTCGGGAACATATTATACGGATTGGAGAGCAGCACTACGTCGATTCCGTAGGGAAGCCCGTTGCCGGGGTTGTGCACGGATTCAGCTGCCCATTTAAAGCCGATGACCGGATCGTCGTCACCGATATAGGCCGGCATCGACATGCCGTAAGATTCCCAGTTCTCCTTATCCGGAATGCAGAGCTGGATCTTGGACGGCTGTTTGACCTTCCCTTCACCCAACATCTTAAATGTATGTTCCGTGACTTCCAGGATCTTCTTCATATCGAGAAGGCCCGCCTTAATGAGATCTTCCTGCTGCAGCATCAAAATTTCCGGTTTCATGTTTTTTCCTCCTGATTTTATTCATGTTTCGCGCTTCTGGAAGCGCTTTTCATAATATACGGTCTCTATACAAGCACACTTTTGTATGCAATCCTGCATATCAACGCAATTCAAATTATAATTATACATTCGTATTCTGTCAATAGGATTTTTAAAAAACTTTTCTTACATTATATATGTCCCGTTTTGGGCCATTTTTTCATATTCACGTATCTGAAATCTCATGCATTCTATCATTTCTTATTGACACTATCCGCTACTGGTTGTAAGGTAGTATATGCATTTTAATACATGTTTATACGCATCAGCTGAGACACGTCCGCTGCGGCTCTTATGCCGGATCCTGTGTATAAACGCATTGCCTATTCATCTCTCCGCAGATCTTGAATAGACCCGAAAACCAGGTTCCCATGCCCCGGAACCTGGTTTTTCAATTCTTTTATCTTTTTTCAAAAAAGTGCTTGACAGGAATGATTATTTGGTTTAATGTATGTTTATTCATTCCAACGTGTGTATATTCACGGTGGAACACCACCAGAAAAAATAGAAAGAAAAAAGAAAGAAGGCAACAATCATGAACACGTTCAAAACATCCAAACTCAGCCAGGCTCTGCTCCTTACCCTCTGCCTGATCCTCTGCTTCTCCTTAAGCGCCTGCGGCGGCAGTTCTTCTTCCTCCGGCGGCGGCGAGGCGAAAGCCGAGAAGTACGTCGTAGCAACCGAACCCACCTATCCGCCTTTTGAAACCACTGAAGAAGACGGCACCCTGGTCGGATTCGACATCGATCTGATGGAAGCCATTGCTGAAGATCAGGGCTTCGAAGTCGAATGGGCTTCCCTGGCCTTTGACGCTTTGATCCCCTCCCTCGGCGCCGGAAACTCTGATATCGTCATCGCCGGTATCTCCAGCACCCCCGAGCGAGCCAAGAACGCGGACTTCTCAGACGGTTATTTCTTCGGCGGCAGCGCGGTCATGGTCATGGCGGACAGTGAACTGAACAGTATGGATGACGTGAACGCCGATACCACCTTCGCGACCCAGATCGGCACGGTCATGGCCGACATTCTCCTCAAGATGCAGGAAGACGGGGAATGCGGAGACGTTACCCAGCTCGACGTTTTCAGCACCTGTGTCATGCAGATGCAGAACGGCGATGTCATGGCGGTAGCCGCCGATGCCATCACGATCGATACCTATATGGCAGAGAAAGACGGTTTCAAGAAGATCGGCAACCTCCCCTCTCTCAACGACGATCCCTATAACCGTATCGCGGTCAAGAAGGGCAATGCCGAACTGCTCGAGAAGATCAACGCCGGTCTGGCGCACCTGATCGAAAACGGCAAATACGCCGAGATCTGCAAGAAATATGAACTTGCCGCCGACAATTACGAAAAGAAATAGCAACAACCATCCATCGATCATATAGTCCCACCGCAGGTACCGCCGGCAATCTGCCCTCTGCCCGGCACCTGCCTGAGACTGCACGTGAAATCCGGTGCGCAGCCCTCTCTCCGGCCGCTGCACCGGATCTTACATGTTAAAAGGAAATCGCTGGCGGAAACAAAGATAAAGATATTTAGAGGAAGCTTCTATGGATCTATATGCATTACTGGACCAGCTTAACATCAGCTTTGACCGGATCCAGCACGAGCCGGTCTATACCATCGACCAGGCCAAGCTCGTCTCACAGGATATCGACGGTCTCGGCTGTAAATGCCTGTTTCTGAAGGCCAAACACGCCTATTATCTGCTCATGGCTGAAGAAGACGCTGTCCTGGATCTGAAGAGCATCGGAGACCGGATTGGTGTAAATCGGCTGCATCTGGCCTCGGCAGAGGACTTATCTACGATTTTAGGCTGTGAACCGGGAGCGGTATCCCCGCTTCTGCTGGCGTCTTGTCAGCCAGACGTATCTTCAACCACTCAGCCTGTTACCTTGCTGATCGATGCTGGCCTTGCCGGCAACCGGCTGCTCGTACACGGCACAGATAATTGCACGACTCTTTCCCTCGCTTATGAGGATCTTCTGCGCTTCGTGGATCATTGTGGAGCGCCATATTTGGAACTAGCTCTGTAAACGAGGTCCGGATCAGCATGGGCATTATTCGTGTCACCATCCTGTCCGGTCCACAAAACGCATTTCTGTTTTCATAGCACAAAGAGCTTATTTGTGCTATATTTATTATGTATATGGTTTCTCTTAACAGGAGGTCAGACATATGGAAAAAAACAGGCCGACAGCCCGTAAAAAGAAAGTAACGGAAAACGGCACCGGCATAGAGAAGAAACAAAAGCTTTCCGGACTGAATCCCTTTGGCTCCGGCAGCATTTTTAATGGTGGGCAGGGTCAGCAGACTTCGCAAGGCCAACAACAGACCCAGCAGCAACAGCAGCAGGCCTACCAGCAACAACAGGCCTACCAGCAGCAGCAAGCCTATCAACAGCAACAACAACAGCAGGCTTATCACCAGCAGGCGCAACAGACCGGACAGTCTCTCTTTGGTACGACCGGCTCTTCCGGCGGTAAGAAATCCCGCCTGGGCTGCCTGATCCCGCTGATCCTCATCCTGGTCGTCGTCTTCTTTGGCAGCCGAATGCTGGGCGGCCTCGGTGGGAACCTGATCAACAGCAACGCTCCGGCCAATCAGCCGAGTTCCTCCAGTTCCTCCAGCTCATCGAGTTCCTCCAGCTCATCCAGTTCCTCGAGCTCTTCCAGCTCGTCCGGTTCTTCCGGCAGCATCAATTCCGGCGGCCTTACGCAAAGCACGACCCCGCAGGTCATTCCGGATACGAACGGCAGCGCCGGATCTACGAGCGGCTGGGTAGCCGGCGCGGCGGATACGGAAGACGTCGATACGGAAG
>JAFRYQ010000203.1 GCA_017437565.1 Bacillota bacterium | reverse complement strand
GTCGGGAAGAGGATGACGTCCTGAATGCTCGGGGAATCGGTGATCAGCATGATCACGCGGTCGACGCCGACGCCCAGGCCTCCGGTCGGCGGCATGCCGACTTCCAGAGCGTTCACGAAATCCATATCCATCGGATGGGCTTCGTCGTCGATGCCGAGGTCGAGCTGCTTCTGCTGCTCGGCAAAGCGTTCGTACTGGTCGATCGGGTCGTTCAGCTCGGAGAAGGCGTTGGCGATCTCCCAACCGTTGATATAGGCTTCGAAACGGCGCGTGATGCGCGGATCCTTCGGGTCGCGCTTCGCCAGCGGCGAAATTTCAACCGGATGCCCGGTCACAAAGACCGGCCCGTCCAGATATCCCGGTACGTCCTCGCAGAAAGTCTCGAACATTTCAGCGATGAGCTTGCCACGGGTGAAGTCTTTGACTTCCTCTTCCTTCATGCCGGCTTTGATCGCGGCAGCGCGCGCTTCCTCGTCGGTCGTGATCTGGCTGAAATCAACGCCCGTGATCTCCTTCACGGCTTCCGCCATGTCGAGCTTCTTCCAGGGCGGCGTGACATCAAAGCTCTTGCCCTGATAGGTCAGGATCGGGGTCCCGTTCACCTTCATAGCCGCCTGATAGACGAGCTGCTCGGTCACTTCCATGGTGAATTCCATGTTCTGATAAGCCGCGTAGCATTCCATGCTGGTGTATTCCGGGTTGTGACGGCGGTCCATGCCTTCGTTCCGGAACATCTTGCCCATCTCATAGACGCGGTCCAGGCCACCGACGATGCAGCGCTTCAGGAACAGCTCGTTGGAAATGCGCAGCTTCAGGTCGATATCCAGGGTATTGTGATGCGTATTGAAAGGACGGGCATTGGCCCCACCGGCGATGGTGGTGAGAACCGGCGTATCCACTTCCAGATAACCGTAGTCCTCCTCCAGGACACGCTTCATCTCTTTGATGATGCGGGACCGCTTCAGGAAGGTGTCCTTCACCTCGGGGTTCACGATGAGGTCGACGTAGCGCTGGCGATAGCGGATGTCCTGGTCTACCAGGCCGCTCCACTTGTCGGGCAGTACCTGCAGTGATTTGCTCAGCAGCACGAGTTTTTCGGTGTGGAGCGAGATCTCGCCGGTCTTGGTCTTGAAGACACGGCCTACAAGTCCCACGATATCGCCGATGTCGTAGGTCTTGAACCACTTATACTCCTCGGCGCCGATGTCGTCGCGCATAACGTAGCACTGGATGCGGCCGGTCTTATCCTGGATATCAAAGAAGGCAGCCTTGCCCATGACCCGCTTGCTCATAAGGCGGCCGGCTACGGAGAAGGATTTTCCTTCGCAGGCCTCGTAATCCGCTTTGATTGCGCCGCTCGTCGTCTGGACGTCCCAGGTCTCGTTCAGATAGGGATCGCGGCCTGCTTCGCGCAGTTCCTTAAGTTTGCCGCGCCGGATCTGTCTCTGTTCGCTGATGTTTTCTTCCATAGTCTTTCCTATTCTTCTCTCTTATTGATCGCCAGGATCTTGAAATGTCTGGCGCCGCCGGGAACGAAGATCTCGACTTTATCCCCGACGCCGTGGCCCAGGAGGCCCATTCCGACCGGCGATTCGTTGGATACCTTCGCCGGTACGCAGAACGGATCCGATTCCGTCTTGCCGACGATGACGAAGGTCATTTCTTTTTTAGAGTCCGTATCCTTAACTTTGACTTTATGGCCGACTTTTACCACCTCGGTGGTGAGCTCTGCCTCGTTGATGATCTCGGCATTGTTGATCTCGGCTTCCAGCGTTTCAATTTCCGCTTCCAGATTCAGCAGATATTCTCTCGCCGCGTCAAATTCGGAGTTCTCGGACAAGTCGCCGTGGGACCGTGCTTCTTTAAGCATATCGGCCGCACCGGGAAGCTTATCCTTAAGCTCGCCCAGCTTGGCGACATTGTTATCATACTCCTTTTTCGTCATCATGACTTTATCCATACCAGCAATAACTCCTCTCATCCAAATATTTTCTTTATCATATTGAACGCAGGCGCCTTCCGGCCCCCGCGTTAACTACTTTTCCCTCTGTTCATTGTCCTGTTTCCAAGTCGTTCGAATAGTATATATGAAAACGGCCTGTTTGTCAATGCGTTGGAGCAGCCTCCTCTTTTCCCCGCGATCACAGTGGTTGTTCCCCGATCACATCGTTACATTTATCTTTCTTTTCCATCAATTTACGCCGCCGGATCCAATAGAGGATCGCTCCCAGCGGGACGCTGATCTGGTAAAAAGCGGTACCATCGGCATTCTCGATCCATTCGCTGGTCGTGAGTAAAAATACATTAAAACGGATCTGGAAGCCATCTGCGTCTTTCACGAGAGCCAGCGCCGCAAATACCAGTGCCAGCAGAATCCAAAGCCCGTATTTCCTCGGTTTCTTGCGGATGATATCGATGATCGTGAAGATACAAAAGCCCAGCATGAGAAACCAGGCGACGCGGAGTACCCATTGAACTGGAGTCCGGGGAAGAAAGGCTGAAAGCGCGGAAGCGTCCTCTCCGCTTTTCGGAAGCGACATGCCGTGGGCGATCAGGTCCGCCTCCGAAACAATATGGAAGACCCGGATGACATTCCCTTTCTCTTCATCCAGACTTGCTTCCAGGTCCACCTGAAAATCTTCCTCTCCGGAGTGGACGACATAGACAGCCGACGCGATCTTATACTTTTCTCCCCCGCTGATTCCAGTCCGATAATTCATCTCCGCGCACTCGAAGGGATCCGTACGCTTTGCCGGCCAGTATTCGGTAACCGCCGGGAAGATCTGCCTGACCGCCTGTGGATCCTCGGAAATAGCGGCCAGCCCTTCCGCGTCACCTTCTTCCACAAATGTCATAATTTGCACGAGCAGGTCATCCATCTCGGCTTGGGCCCCGCCAACCGCACCGAAGAGGCCTCTCAGTGTCTGGAAAAAGCCATTCGGTATGCCGACAACCCCGCAGCCACTGAGCATCACCAACAGGATGACCAATAACGCGCAGATGATCCGCTTTTTCATACTCCTGCCCCCTTAACTATATTTCTCTGACCTCGTTCATTGCCGGCGTAGCGTTGGCTCCGGCCTCTGATGCTCTTTCCCGGGTGTTCCAGTTTTTTCGTTTTTTTGATTTTGTTACCTGTTTCCGAGCAAAAAGCGGCAACAAAACCCGCTTTTTAGAAAATCTGGAACGGGTTCCGGCCGAACCTGCCTATAGTTCCAGGACCCCTCCGCAGAAAGAGCGCGGGGTAAAGGCGAGTTCAGGGAAGAGCGCTTTCATCTCTTCATAGACCCAGTAGATCTCATCGTCGTCCCAGTCCGCGCCGGCTTCTTCCCGGCACTTCTCCAGTTCCGCGCGCGTCCGGAAAGCGATGTCGCCGATATAGAGGTGCCCGCCCTCCGCCAGCAGCGGCAGCAGTTCCCGGATCAAAGCGGCTTTCTGCCCGTCATCCAGATGATGGAAGGCGTAGGTCGCGATGATGGCGTCGTATTTTTCTGCCCGGATTGCCGGATCCAGGCCTTCCGCGAAGTCGCCCAGGAACAGCCGGGCCTGTGGCATCTTCTGCTGCGCGACGGCCAGCATTTTTTCCGAAAAGTCCTGCCCGTAGATCCGGCAGCCCTGTTCATACAGATAGGAAGTCAGGGTCGCCGTTCCGAAACCGAGATCCAGGACGCGCGGAGCCGGCTCCGTGACGTGTCCGGCCAGTTCCGCTTTGAATGTCTTGCCGTGCGCCGGCCCTGCCAGCACCCGCCCGGCGATCTCCGCCAGCACCTGCCGGTAACCGGCGAAGGGATAGGTCCCGGCCTCATCGGATTCCTGCACGTAGCCGTCGTATTTTTCTGTCCAGCGGTTAAAACCTTCCTGATCCAGCATCGCGTTTCTCCTTCCCGTTCTCTGCCTTTCTGTCTGCTTTGTTACGTCTGCCGCGACCAGCCTGCCTGATCTGTTACGGCTGCCTCGGCTGGCCTGTCTATTCGTCCACGGTGGTCGCGACCAACCTAACCAGCCTGTCTATTCCTCCACGGCTGCCAGCGCCACATCGAGCTTGGCAAGGGTCTCCGCCGTGATCATCTCCGGCGCCAGCTCAGCCGCCTTGCGGATCGACAGACCCTTCACGAAACCGATCTGGGGATGAGTCACGACGCCCGGAACGACGGCTTCAATGGC
>JAFRYQ010000019.1 GCA_017437565.1 Bacillota bacterium | reverse complement strand
GGCCGATATCATCGGTGATTCCGAGCTGGAAATCTTCAATCCGGAGCTGCATATTGCGACGCTGGATGAGAACGCGACTCTGGTGATGGAGATCAATCTGGCCCGCGGCAGAGGCTATATGCCTGCTGAGCAGAACAAGGATGAGAATACGGCCATTTCGGTAATCCCTGTGGATTCGATATTCACTCCTGTAACGAGAGTCAATTACACCGTTGAGGACACCCGTAAGGGACAGATGATGGACCTCGACAAGCTCACCCTGGAGATCTGGACCGACGGATCGATCTCGCCGGAAGAAGGCGTTTCGATCGGCGCCAAGATCATGCAGGAGCATCTGAACCAGTTTATCCGTCTCGATGATGCCGGTAGCGATCTGGAGATCATGGTCGAGAAGGAAGAGGATCAGAAGGAAAAGGCGCTGGAAATGACGATTGAAGAGCTGGAACTTTCCGTCCGCTCCTTCAACTGCCTGAAACGCGCCGCCATCAATACGGTCGAGGAACTGACCGAAAAGACCGAAGACGAGATGATGAAAGTCAGAAACCTCGGCAAGAAGTCGCTCGACGAAGTGAAAGCAAAATTGGCAGAGCTGGGCTTATCGCTTAAGTCCAGCGAGGAATAGGAGGTAACGGAAATGCCGGGATACAGAAAACTTGGCAGACCCACGGCTCACAGAAATTCCATGATGAGGAATATCGTCACCGACCTGCTCAGAGAAGGCAGAATCCAGACGACCGACTGCAGAGCCAAGGAAGCGAAACGCGAAGCGGAGAAGCTCATTACGCTGGCGAAGACCGACAGTCTTCACAACAGACGTCAGGCGTTGGCTTATCTCTATGATGAGACCGTCGTCAACAAGCTGTTCGAAGACATCGCGCCGAAGTATGAGGAGAGACAGGGCGGCTACACCCGCATCCTGAAACTCGGTCCCCGTCGCGGTGACGGCGCCGAAGTGGTCTTCCTGGAACTCGTGTAAGCGCAGTTCTCTGGGAACCATCAAAGCAGAATAGCCTAACGAACCGGGCAGGAAACTGCCCGGTTTTTTCGTGCTTTGGCCCAGCCGGCGCGATCTGTGCTACAATAAGAAGACAGAATGAGGAGGAACGGATATGGAGATCCTGGTCAACCGTAAGACGATACGCAAAAGCCGGAGAGGGCTGGCCCCGCTCCGTTACGAGATAGAAGGAGCGCCGCGGACCCTGCGGGAACTGCTCCTGGCCATGGTGAAAGAAGAAGTCACCCGGTTTAATGCGGCGAAAGAGGGCGAGGGTCTACTCGCCTGGCTCAGCCAGGAAGAATTGGAAAACCGGGCCCGGGAGGGTAAGGTCAGCTTTGCCGGACAGGCGGGCAAGGCCGCAGACCTGGGAACAGCGGAGCAAGTGATGCTCAACGCCTTTGCAGACGGGCTTTTCCGGGTCCTGGTAGACGGGGAGGAGATCACCGACTTAGCGGCCCCGCTTACGCTCACGGAGGACAGCGTGGTGACCATCATCCGGCTGAGCTTTCTGGCGGGGCAGCTTTGGTAGACAGCAGGCGGACAGCGAGGCAAAGAGGAGAAGGAAATGGCAGAGAGAGAAAAACTGCAGATCAGCAAAGGCCGGGAGGCGGAGCTGGAGAAGATCGGGGCGGGAAAATCCCTGGCGGCAGCGCTGGCCCGGGTGATCCTGCGGCCCTATACCTACCGGGCGGAGTGGGACCAGGCCCTGAAGCAGCACTTCGGAAAGCCGGTGACAGAGCTGGGATCCCTGGAGGCCTTCTATGACGCGGATGTCCGGATGGCAGTCGCGCAGGTCACCTCGCCGTCTTACGCGGAGACGGTCCGGGAATTGCTGTCGATCCGGATGGAAGGCATCTATTCGGACAGCATCTACCGGCGGAGCCTGCACGGGGATTCTTTTTATCTCTATGCGGACGCGGTGGAAATGACCTTAGCCAGCCTGGCTCGTTTTTACCAGTACGGCGTGACAGTAGAAGAAGCCCTGAAACGGAATCATGACGATATCCAGGCGGGGCTGAGCCTTTTATTTGCCGGCGAGATCCGGCACGGGAATAAAGAAATCGTGGAGACGATCCGGGACGCGATCTACCAGGACGCGCCGGAGGTGCCGATCAGCCGGACGATCATCCGGGCGGTGCTTTACAGCGCCGATGAAGGATTGATCGCGGATCTGCTGAAGCTGCTCCTGGCCGCCCGCCTGCAGGAAGGACTCCGGCAGGCGATCCTGGAGAACGCGGACTGTGGGCGGCCGGAGGTGCTGGCCAGGATCCTAAGGTTTACAGTGGAATACGATCTGCTGCGCTATTCTTCAGCCATGCGGGCTTTTATGACCTGGATCGGCCTGGCTTATGCGGTAGCCGACCAAAAGACGGTCCGCGCCTATGCGGAGATCGCGCTGCGGGCTTTGACGGATCCGGATAAGAGGGCTGAATACCTTAAGAGCTCCAACCATCTGGAGCTCTACTTTGCCCTGTGGGCAACGGGGGTCTACCGGGTGGAGGATGTCGATCCGCTCGCCGCGGAACTCCTCCGTGATCCGGCGAAGCACCGGCGCGTCGTGGGCTGGTTCTTCGTCCACGAGCTGGATTCCGTCCGGACGGAGACCCGCTATGCCGGGGGCCATCTGGATGAACCGGAAGAGGAAGTCCGGGCTTGGATCGTCCGTTGTTACGCGACGACGCACAGCCTGTCTTCCGCCTACTATATGAACACGCGGGATTTTGTGGTCCGGGCGGAGGCGAACGAGGCCCTGCCGCAGACCAGGGAAGAGCGGCGGCGGCATTACTACGCCTTCCGGCAGTACTATCTCGACCTGGGCGGCAGGAAAAAGGAGTTCGCAGGGAACCCCTTCCCGTTCTCGCGGATCCAGCTGGACGGGGTCGAAGTGCTGAAGCGCATGTTCTCGCTGGCCGGGTATGATATGGATCCGGAGCTGGTAGCCGATCTGATGGGACTGATGCCGGAGATGCCGGCGGACGGCAAGACGGCGATGCTGCTTCATTTCCTACAGCCGGAGGAGCCGGCGCAGCGGTCCCTGCTGCGCGAACTGCTGAAGGATCGCGCGGTGACGATCAAAGAGCTGGCGGTTAGGCGGCTACAGGGGACGGCGCTGGAAAGCGAGGATCTGATGGCGCTGACGGAGTGCCTGCGGACCAAAAGCGCGGAGCTGAGAAAGAGCATCCTGGCCGTGCTTGCCGGGCAGGACCGGGAAGTCCGGGCCGGCCTGATCCGCGCGCTGCTGCGGGATCCGGAGAACAACCGGCTGATGGCGGGACTGGAACTGCTTTTGGATGAGGAAGCGAAGGAGCCGGGCACGAAGGATCATTTTCGCGATGAACTTGCCGGCTTGAATGGCGATACACTGAGCCCGGAGGCCGCTATCCTGCTGCGCAGGCTGACGGCGAGAGAAGAGGAATATACGCCGGAGAACGGTTTCGGGCTCTACGATCCGGCGCTGACAGCGCAGATCCGGCAGGAGGCAGCGGAAACAGCGCCGGCGGCAGCGGCATCCGCGGAACCGGCGCCAAAGAAGGGGCTGCTTGGCAGGCTTTTCGCCGGCAAGGCGGCGGACAAACAGGAGGCAGATCTGCTGGACCTGAAGGCGATCCGGCAGCGGGTCATTCTGACGGATGAAGAAGTGGTCGCGCTGCTTGCGGGAATGAACGACGTTTTCGAGCGCTACGCTACGGAAGAATACGTCGTGGAGAACTGGGACGGATCCCGGGAGACGGTGCTCTTTGGCAGTTGCAACCGGTTCCAGCTTCTGGTCTATCCCAAGAAGAACGAGCGGAAGGTGGAATTCCGCTTTGACCAGGTCCCGCACGCGGAAGAATTCCGGGCGGCGATCCAGGCAGCCCTGGCTGGCCGGCACGACCGGCTGCCGGCATTGCTCTTCACCACCGGCCGGGGCGGTGTGGAGCCGGGCTGGGGCATGAAATGGCAGGACTGGTTCCTTCGGGATATCCGCAAAGCCGGCATCGACATGAATTGCCATAAATACGGTTACGACCACTATGGGCAGCGCTATTGGAATATGGTCGCGATCTTGGAGCACTGCGGTGAATGGCTGACCGGGGAGGATCTGCCGGAACTGCTCCGGATCTACCGGTCCCTGGTCCATTTTGCCGGGGAAGTCCGCCTGGGCGAAGAGGTGACGGAACCCGAAGGAAACAGGACTTTTTACGGTTCCCGTCCGGGCGAGATCCTGATGAACTGCCGGTTCCTGAGCGCCTGGCGCCAGATCCTGCGGGGAATGGAGCTGTCCGCGGAGGGCTTTGCCGGGTGGTTCCGGCTGGAGTACCGGCTGGAGGCCCTGGTCGGGAGGACTGTGCTGCAAGGATTGCGGATCGAAGACTTCCTGCGCGCTTTCCGGGACGGCATCATCCCGATGGACTGCCTGTACGAGCGGCTCCTGTCTTCCGTAAGCGCCAAAGACGATATCCGCCTGCTCACCGCCACGCAGGCCAACGACCGGAAACGGACGATCGAGCGGGACTTCCCCTTCACGCGGGCTTTGACCGGGACGGCGGTGGACCGGGTCCTCACCATCGAGGAGAAAAGAGGCGAACTGCCGACCGCGGTCTCCGGTATAGCCGCGCAGATCGTCCGCTTCACCGGCGGTGAGCACTTCGTGAAACTGCTGACGGCGATGGGGAAGGACGGCTTCTTCCGGGGCTATTCCTATGCCAGCGATACAACGAAGAAGAACAGCCTCTCCCGGCTGATCAAAGCTTCTTTCCCGGCGACAGAGGATACCCCGGAGCGGATGCGCGACTGGCTCCGGGCAGCCGGGCTCAGTCCGGAACGGGCGGCGGAAGCCGCCATGTACGCCCCACAGTGGGCGCGCCTGTTGGAAAAGGCCATCGACTGGCCGGGCCTCACCTCGGCGGTCTGGTTTTATCACGCCCACGTCTCGGAGCACTTCTCCGCGGAGAAGGAGACGGAGGTCGCCTTGCATTCCCGGTTTACCTCGGAGGAATTCAACGACGGGGCTTTTGACGCGGACTGGTATCGGGAGGCGGTCGCGACAATCGGCGAGAAACGCTTCCGTTTCCTGTACAAAGCGGCCAAATACATTACATCTACCGGTTCCTATCACCGCCGGTCCCAACTCTTTGTGGACGCGGTCTCCGGCCGGTTGGACGCGGACGGACTGGAAGCCGAGATCCGGGATAAGCGCAATCAGGAGAAGCTGCGGGCTTATCCTTTGATCCCGGTTAAGGATGAGGAAGAGATCCTGCACCGCTATTTGTTCCTGGAGGAATTCCGCAAGGGCAGCCACGCTTTTGGGGCGCTGAAACGGGAGTCGGAGAAGAAGGCCTATCAGGCGGCACTGCGGAATCTTGCGGTGACAGCGGGCGTCAGCGATACAAACCGGTTGATCTGGCGTATGGAAACGCGTTCATTCGCGCAGATGCAGACGCTCTTTATGCCCCGGGAAGTCGATGGGATCCGCCTCAACCTCTCCTTGCCGGAGGAAGGCGGGAAAGCCTCGCTGGTGGTCGAGAAGGATGGAAAAGTACAGAAAACCCTGCCGAAAGCACTGGCGAAAGATCCGTACGTGGCCGAGCTTAAGGAAGCGCAGAAGGCTTTAGCGGAACAGTACCGCCGGAGCCGGCGGACTCTGGAGCAGGCGATGACCGACCGGAGCGCTTTTGGCGCGGAGGAATTGCAAGCCCTGCTGTCGCATCCGGTGATCGCACCCTTACTCAAGGCTTTGCTCTGGGTCGGGGAGAAGGAAGAGGCTGCCTGTTGTCCCGGCTTCCTGTCACTGGCGGAAGGCGCGCTCTGGCTCACGGATGAGCTGGGAGAGCGGCACGTGGCGGAGACCTTCGGGACGCTGCGCATTGCCCACCCCTATGACCTGATGCGGGCCGGGACCTGGTCCGCCTGGCTAAGGGTGCTGATGGAACAGCGAATCGTGCAACCGTTTAAACAGGCAGCCCGGGAATACTATCCGCTGACCGACGAGGAACGGGAAGAGCGCACGGTGTCGCGCCGCTATGCCGGTTATCAGGTGCAGCCCAAGCAGTTCTTCGGAGCCCTGAAAGCCAGGGGCTGGACGGCGGATTATGAGGAGGGTCTGCAGAAGGTGGTCCACGGCCGGAACGTGGTCATCCGCCTCTATGCGGCAGCGGACTGGTTCAGTCCGGCGGATATCGAGCCGCCAACGCTGGAGCAGGTAGAGTTCTACGACCGCAGTAGCGGGGAGACTCTGCCGCTGGCGGATCTGGATCCGGTTCTCTTCTCCGAGACCATGCGGGATCTAGATATGGCCGTTTCCGTAGCTTACGCCGGCGGGGTCGATCCGGAGGCCAGCCATTCCACGGTTGAGATGCGGCGGGCCATCCTGGAGGAACTCCTGGCCCTGCTGAAGGTGCGGAACGTCGTCTTCCTGCCCCGGCATGCCCGCATCACGGGCGATTACGGTACCTATACCGTCCACCTGGGCAGCGGCATCGTGCACATGGAGGGCCGCGGCATGATCCCCATCCTGGCGGTGCCTTCGCAAACGCGGGGAAGGGTCTTCCTGCCTTTCGCGGATGACGACCCGAAGACGGCGGAGATCGTGAGCAAAGTCTTGCTCCTGGCGCAGGATAAGAACATTAAAGACCCGGCGATCCTGGCACGGATACGCTGAGAATGAAGGCCGGCCTAGCGGAGTCCGTCAGACCGGCCTGGCGTTTATTTCGGAATAATTTGCCAAAGCAACGGAACTGTGTTATGATTAGTTGTCGCATCGGACTTTGTCTGGTAGTTTTTGCGTGTGTAAAACAAGGGGAATGATTTTGGGAGACGAAGAGCGGAAAAGGGAGATCACGCTGGAAGAAGTGGACGAGGCAATCGCTTCTAACCGGCGGAGGACCAGATGGGGACGCGGGATTTGGGCAGCCCTGACGGTTCTTCTGGTGATCGCGGCGATCCTTCTGGCGGTCACATCGTATCTCTACACGCCGGTCCTGGTGAGTGGGGGATCGATGGCGCCGACCCTGGCGGACGGGGACGTCGTCTTGGTAGCCAGAAAAGAAATCGCGGCTCCGGGTGACGTGATCTGTCTGTATTACGGTGACCGGACGATCGTGAAACGCTATATCGCAGGGCCCGGGAAACAGGTCGAGATCGACGAAGATGGCATGGTCTACGTCGATGGAGAAAAACAGGAGGAGCCCTATCTGGCCGCGGCGGCGCTCGGCAAGTCGGATATCGAGTATCCGTTCGAGACGCCGTCCGGATGCTGCTTTGTTATGGGAGATGACCGCGCCTTATCGCTCGATTCCAGAAGCCGCGCCTTCGGCTGTGTGAACGAGCTGCAGATCGCGGGGAAAGTGGTCTATCGCCTTTGGCCGCTGGGAAGTGCCGGCCGGGTGGAATGAAAGAAAGGGTACGTGTGTTGAAACGGGAGCAAAGGAAAAAAACAGCGGAACGGAAGCACTTCAGCATCGTTCTCGCGCTATGCCTCTGCCTCACGATGATCGCGATGTCCGCGATCGATCTTAACGTGTTCGCGGCCGGAAACGGGGAACAAGTCACGCCGGCTTTGCAGGGAGAACTGACCGAAGGCGGTCAGGAAGGGGCAGGTGATCCGGGTTCCGAACCGGCGGATAATACCGGTGGCGACCCGGCGGGCGACACGAACGGCGGCGAAGGAACCTCCGGGGCGGAGACTGACCCGGAAGACCCGCCGACGGATCCGCAAGGAGAGCCGGGCACGGGAGAGGACCCGGCGGACCCCGGCTCGCAGGGCGAAGGAGAAACGCCTGCCGGCGAGCAGGGAGAGACGGAAGATCCCGGGAAGCAAGATCCGGGCACGGGTGAGGATCCGGGTAAGACCGAAGATCCGGGCCAGAACGATCCGGAAGAAACGGAAGACCCGGGAACCGAGACGGAGGATCCCCAGTCCGGCGAGGAGGAATCCGGGAAAGAAGAGACCGAAGACCCGGGTGAAGAGACGCCGGAGGATCCGGAAGAGGAGACCCCGGTAGAAGAGCTGCCGGAAGACGTCCAGGAAGAGAAAAAGGCGGAAGAAGAGGCGGAAGCCCAGGAGGCCGAAGCCCAGGAGGAAGAGGAAGCGCAGAAGCAGGAAGCGGAAGAGGAAGCCGCCGCGGAGCAGGAGAAGATCGAAGCGGCGCGTAAGGAAGCCGAAGAGCAGGAAGCTTTAGCAGCTGCCGAAGCTGAGGAAGCTGCCCGTCGGGCCCGGGAGATCGAAGAAGCGACGCAGCGTGCCCGGGAGGAAGCCGCAGCCGGTGAAGATGAGGATGAAGAATTCTCCACGCAGGACCCCTTCAATTATATCGAGAAATACTACGTTCCGGACGTGATCGGGCATTATGCCTATCCGCTCACTTCGGAAGCGTATATCAGTTATTATTTCGGTTCGCACGACGAACTGCACCATAATGGCCATGACGGTGTCGACCTGGCGATCGCGATGGGCACTCCGGTCCTGGCCGCGGAAAAAGGTGTGGTCGTAGAGGCGCACCGCTGGTTGGGCACGGTCGGCGACGGTTACGGGAACTATATCCTGATCAAGCATCCGGACGGCAATATGACGCGTTACGCGCACCTTTCCGAGATCAACGTGAAAGTGGGGCAGCAGGTGACACGCGGACAGCAGATCGGCCGTGTTGGCAGCACCGGGCGCAGCACCGGCCCGCATCTCCACTTTGAGGTCATCACGCCGAACGGCCTGACCGACCCGCTGCCGTTCATCAACGCGCACGACTGGAATATCGGCGTCGGTATCAAAGGGACCGGCGGTTCCATCCACATCCGGAATTCCGAAGGCCTGGAGACCGCGATCCACCGTAGCGCGACCGGGAAGCTTTGTTATACGGAAGCGCTGGGCGGCACGGAGGTCGCTCCGGGCGCGAAATACCATATCATCAATGAACGTCCGGATCAGGAAGTTTCCTTTAAAGTCTATTACGCGCCCGGTTACCGGGTCAGCGCCGTGCGGAAGACGAAAGACGGGAAACAGTATCCGGTGACTTTCACGGGAGGAAACGGCGTTCTCTCCTTCAAATTGCCTTCGCAGGACGATGAGACGGTCCTGGAAGTGACCTTCATCGCGGTCGGCAGCACCGCCCGCGAGGCCGTATTGGTGAACCGCAGCGAAGCGGAGGCGGCGGGCTACGACGCGGTCAGCGAAGAAGCCCTGGATGCCTATCTGAAAGACCGCACCTTCTGGCATCAGGTCGGCGGTGTCGTCAAGAAAAAAGGCAATACCACCGTCCAGGTCATGGTCGACGGCGCGGAACAGCAGACGAGCGAGGAAGCGGAAGAGATCATTAAGATCCCGGGCGTGGAAGCCTACAGCCTCTCCCTGTGGACCGAAGAGGAAACGGGCCAGAAGCGAAAATCCACCCTGCCTTTCTTCATGACCGAAGAAGGCGGGAAGGCGCTCTCTTACCTGTTGAGCGAACAGACCTACACGTCGCTGGAAGCGGAACCGGGTCTCAGCGGCGTTTCCCGGGAGGAACGCCAGCATGCCGTGCAGTACGCGATCTGGAGCCTGGCCGCGACGGCGACCAAGACCGAATTCGACCTGGACCAGCACACCTTCCTTTCCGAGATGCTTTCCGGTAAGGAATACACTTACGCGGCCCGGTTGATGCAGGGCGCCCGGCGGTTCCTGGCCCGTGAAGCCAAAGACGCCCCGGACTGTGGGGAAACGGTCTTCGCGTTCCTCCTGAACGCGGACGGGGCAGCCGACACCACTCCGGAAGCAACGACAGAGGCGGCCGGAGAGGCCCCGGCAGAGGAAGCTCCGGCAGAAGAGCCCTGCCTGATCACGCGCGAAGAAGTGCGCCTGTTGACCGCGGAGCGGAACGCGAATCAAGCGGTACAGGCTTTGATCGCGGGCATCCTGAAAGAGTTCGCGGCGGCGGAAGACGCGGCGCGGGAAAAAGCCAGCCGGGAAGTCTGGCTGGAATCGATGCCGGAGACGCTGGAAGAAGCGCTGGTCCTGGACCAGATGAGTCCGGCAGCGCGGGCAGCGGCGGAAGCGGCGCAGCAGGAGGAAATGGCCCAGCTGATCGAAGAAAAGACCAAAGCGGAAGTAGCCGCCCAGGCGGAAGCGAAGGCGAACGCCCAGGAACCGGCTAATATCGGGATGGACGTCGGCGATGGTTACGTCACGTTCCGGCTGACGGAAGGAGAACGCATTGGAGGATAAGAAGCTGAAAAAGATGCGGCGCTCCGAGTTGCTCGAAGTGCTGCGGCAGGAGATCTGCGGCCGGGAGACCCTGGAAGCGCGTCTGGCCACCCTGGAAGAAAAACTGCGGGCAGCCGAAGAGAAACTGGCGGCGACGGAAGCGAAGCTGGCTCTTCGCGAAACGGGCATCCGGGAATCCGGATCGCTGGCGGAAGCGGCCCTCCGGCTGAGCGACGTCTTCCGGGCTGCGGATGAAGCGGCTGACCTCTACGTAAGCGAGCGGAAAAAGCAGGCAGACGAAGACGCGGCGAAGGCCGTGGCGGATGCCTGGGACCAGGCGGTGCAGATCCTGGACGAGGCCAATGCCAAGCGCGACAGCATCCTGGCGGGGCTGGAGAAGGAAGGCCAGGCAGCCGGCCTGGAGCAGGACGTGCAGAACCGCTGGTCGGAATACGTGGAAGCAGTCGGGGAAGAGACAGATAATTAAGCAGAGAAAAGAATGAAAAAGGCAGGCTCAGGCGACCTGCCTTTTCTGCAAAGATAGAAGGAGCATGCATGGATCTGGGAAGACTAAACGAAAAGCAGCAGGAGGCGGTCCGCTATACGGAAGGCCCGCTTCTGATCCTGGCCGGAGCCGGTTCGGGAAAGACGAGCACCATGACGCACCGCATTGCCTATATGGTGGAAGAGAAGGGCATCGATCCCTATGAGATCCTGGCGGTCACCTTTACCAATAAGGCGGCCGGGGAGATGCGGGAACGCATCGAGAGCCTGGTCGGTTCCACACGGGGCATGTGGGTCATGACCTTCCACGCCATGTGCGTGCGCATTTTGCGGCGCGACGGGGAACAGCTGGGCTTTAACAACAATTTCGTGATCTACGACGGGACGGACCAGAAGACGGTGATGAAGAACATCATCAAAGAACTGAATCTGGATACCAAGGAATATAAACCGGCCTATCTGCTTTCGGTGATCAGTCGCAAGAAAGAACTGGGCGTCACGCCGAAACAGTTCCGGGAGAACGCGTCCAATGACCCGCGCGCCCGCGTCCTGGTGCAGGTTTATGAGCTCTACCAGAAGCAGTTGATGGAAAACAACGCCATGGACTTCGACGACCTGCTGACCAATACGCTTTTGCTCTTCCACCAGCAGCCGGAGGTGCTGGCGAACTACCAGGACCGTTTCCGCTATATCATGGTGGACGAATACCAGGATACCAACCACGTGCAGTACGAACTGGTAAAGGCCCTGGCCGGCGATCGTAAGAACATTTGCGTGGTCGGGGACGACGACCAGTGCATCTACCAGTGGCGCGGGGCCGATATCCGCAATATTCTCGATTTCGAGCACGATTATCCGGAAGCGAAAGTGATCAAGCTGGAACAGAATTACCGTTCCGTCGGCAATATTCTGGCCGCGGCGCATTCCGTGATCGAGAACAACCGCGGGCGTAAGGCCAAACGCCTGTGGACTTCCCGGGAGAAGGGCGCCAAGATCCGCTATTACCGGGCGAACAACGAGAAAGACGAGGCCTTATTCGCGGCGCGCGAGATCGAACGCCTGCGCGATAAGAGCCGGCGCGGGGACGGGTTCCGCGAGCCGCTCAGCTATAAGGATTTCGCGATCCTCTACCGGACCAACGCCCAGTCGCGGCAGTTTGAAGAGACCTTTACCCGCGAACATATCCCTTACCGGGTGCTCTCCGGGCTCCGCTATTACGACCGCAAGGAGATCAAGGATCTCATGGCCTATATGCGGCTGGTCGTGAACCCGCGGGACGATCTGTCGCTTAGGCGCATCATCAATGAACCCAAGCGCGGCATCGGCGAGAAGACGATCGACAAGCTGGCGGTCTTCGCCTCCGTACGCGGTCAAAGCATCCTGGAAGCGCTCGGCGACGAAGAAGTGCTGCAGACGCTGCCGGCCAAGGCCTACGAAGCGGTGAAAGCGATGGCCGCGACCATCCTGCTCTGCCGGCAGGAACGGGAAAACCTGCGGGTCTCCGACATTTACGACCACCTGCTCGTGGATACGGGCTATCTGGCTGCCCTGGAAGCGGAGAAGACCGTGGAGAGCGAAGGCCGCATCGAGAACCTGATGGAATTCAAATCCGTCATCTACGATTATGAATCGCAGGAGGCGCTGGCAACCATGGAGGCGGATCTCTCGTTCCGCGGCGAGGAAGAAACGGAAGCGGAAGGGCCGAGCATCGACGGGTTTATGGAGCACCTTTCCCTGATGTCGGAGATCGATAATCACGATCCGTCCCAGGACGCGGTGGTCATGATGACCATGCACAGCGCCAAGGGGCTGGAGTTCCCGGTGGTCTTCCTGCCGGGACTGGAGGACGGACTTTTCCCCGGTTCCCGGAGCTTTGATTCCGAGAGCGGCATGGAAGAAGAGCGGCGGCTTTGTTACGTGGGCATGACGCGGGCTAAGGAGCGCCTGATCCTGAGTTCGGCGACGACCCGTACCCTCTACGGGCGCAGCGACTATACGCGGGAATCGCAGTTCCTGCGCGAGATGGACGAGAGCCTGCTGGAAGGCGACCGGGTCTTTAAGCGTCGCGACCCCTATGGCTCCCGGACGACGACTTACCGGGGACCGGGCGTCAGCACCGGCCCGATCGACGGTTTCCGGGAGGAAGCCAAACCCTATCTGAAGCCCTTCGACGTGAACGTGGCCAAGACGGAAACGCGGGCGGCGGCTTCCGGCGGGGAGACGGACTTTACGCCCGGCGACCGGGTCCGGCATCCGAAATTCGGCACGGGGACCGTGCGGAGCATCCAGGGCAAGATGGTCGTTGTCGCTTTCGACGAGGCCGGTGAGAAAAAGATGGCGCTGGGCATCGCGCCGCTTAAGAAACTGTAAGGAAGAAAGAACCGGGAGGCGGAAAGCAGATGGCAGAAGAAAAAAAGAGAATGCGAGAGCTCATCGAGACTTTAGACCGCGCCGCGAAAGCCTATTACGCGGAAGGCCGGGAGATCATGAGCAATTACGAATACGACGCGCTTTATGACGAACTGCAGGCGCTGGAGGAGAAGACCGGCACGATCCTGGCCGGCAGCCCTACCCAGCGGGTCGGTTATGAAGTGCTGTCGGAGCTGCCGAAGGAGGCTCATCCGTCGCGCATGCTCTCATTGGATAAGACGAAGGAGCGGGAAGAGCTGGCGGCTTTCCTGGGCAGTCAGAAGGGCCTTCTTTCCTGGAAGCTGGACGGCCTCACCATCGTGCTCACTTACGCGGGCGGCAGACTGGTGAAAGCGGTCACCCGCGGCAACGGCGAGATCGGGGAAGTCGTCACGCCGAATGCCCGGACCTTTGTAAACCTGCCGGTCCAGATCCCTTATACGGGCGAACTGGTCCTGCGGGGCGAAGCCGTGATCAGCTATGCGGATTTCGAGGAGATCAATGCCCGCATTCCCGATCTGGACGCGAAATACAAGAATCCGCGTAATCTCTGTTCCGGCTCGGTCCGGCAGCTGGATTCAAGCGTGACGGCGGCGCGGCGCGTGCGCTTTTACGCCTTCGCTCTGGTCAGCGCCGGGGGAACAGCCGCTGCCGATGGGATCCCCGCTGGCGGGAGCCCTGATTTCGGCAACAGCCGGGCCCGCCAGTTCGACTGGCTGACGGAGCAGGGTTTCGAAGTCGTGGAACACGTGGAGGTAACGGCGCAAACGGTGGTAGAAGCCGTCGGGAGATTCGAGGAACGGATCGCCGGCAATGCCATTCCTTCCGATGGACTGGTACTGACGCTGGACGATATCGCCTACAGCGCTTCCCTGGGCACCACGGCAAAATTCCCCCGTGATTCCATCGCCTTCAAGTGGCGGGACCAGACGGCGGAGACCGTGCTCCGGGAGATCGAATGGAGCGCTTCCCGTACCGGCCTTATCAACCCGGTAGCGGTTTTCGATCCGGTCGAACTGGAAGGAACGACGGTGAGCCGCGCGTCGCTGCATAATATCAGCATCATGGAGGATCTGAAGATCGGCCTGGGCGATACCCTGGAAGTCTATAAGGCCAATATGATCATCCCGCAAGTCGCGCGTAACTTAACGGAAAGCGGCAGCTTTTCCGTGCCGCCGGCCTGCCCGGTCTGCGGCAAACCGACCGAGGTGCGTGATGAGAACGGCGTGAAGACGCTCTACTGCGTCAATCCGGACTGCCTGGCCAAACAGATCAAGGGCTTTGCCCATTTCGTATCCAGGGATGCCATGAATATCGACGGGCTGTCGGAGATGACCGCGGAGAAACTGATCGACCGCGGCCTCATCCACCGGTTGCCGGATCTCTTCCGCCTGGCGGAACACCGGGAAGCGATCACGACCATGGAAGGCTTTGGCGAGAAATCGTTCGAGAACCTCGCGGCGGCAGTGGAGAAAGCCCGCCATACCACCCCGGACCGCCTGCTTTACGCGCTGGGCATTCCGGGCATCGGCCTGGCCAATGCCCGCATGATCGCGAAATTCTACCGGAACGACTGGCAGGCGATGCAGGGGGCGACCACAGATGAGCTGCAGACGATCGACGGGGTGGGCAGCGTGCTGGCCGCCGCCTATACGGAATTCTTCAAGGATCCGGAGAAGGCGGCGCTGGTAGCGGAGCTTACTGCGCTCCTCGACCTGGATGAGACGCCGCCGGAAACGGGAGACAGCCTGGCAGGACTGACCTTCGTCATCACCGGCAGCCTGAACCATTTCGCGAACCGCGACGAGCTGAAGAGCCTGCTGGAGAAGGCCGGAGCCAAGGTCGCCGGTTCCGTGAGCGCCAAGACCTCTTATCTCATCAATAACGACGTCACTTCCACGTCCGGCAAAAATAAGAAAGCGCGGGAGCTCGGCATCCCGGTCATCGCGGAAGAAGAAGTCCTGAAGATGCTGGGGTGACGCCGGGAAGCGATCTGTGCTATGATAAATATATCTCATATAGTTAGGACCAGACGAAAGGAGAATCTTGTGATGAAGCAAAGCGATAAGAAGGCGAGAGCCGGAATCATGGCTTTGGTACTGGCTTTGATGCTGGTGCTGGCGGCAGGATTCGGCGGGCAGGCGGTATACGCCGGCGAGGGCCTGGGGTATTGCGGACCGCATCTTATGGTCGGTTACAGTGAGAGCGACCATTCCCTGGATATCCGTGTGGAGGAAGGCTATCTGGAAGCTCCGGACCGCATGATGTACGACTATGGGGAGATCGCGCCGCCCTGGTACGAATACCAGGATAAGATCTATAAGATATTCCTTTATTCCGACGTCTATAGCATTGGGGAGAACGCCTTTGAGACCCTGAGCAACCTGGACTGGATCTATATTCCTGTTTCACTGCAAATGGTCGGGGACAACGCCTTTTTAGGCCAGTCCAATCTGAAGGTCGGCTACGGCGGCACGGAAGCGTACTGGAAAAAGCTGATGAAAACAGTCGGGAATACGCAGGGGAATCAGGCCCTTCTGGACGCGGAAGTCGTCTTCATGAACTTCGGCGACAAAAAGATCGACCTGACCAAGGGTTCCTGCTATATTACGATGCCGGAATGGAACACCCTGTATTATACGCTGAAGTGGGCGGCAGGCGAAGGCATGATCAATATGCAGGAGGAGCCGCGCACGGCCTTTGACATCGACCTGGACGGGAAATTCGATTTTGCCTATAGCGAGATGGATTCAACGGGAATGAAGGTGCGTCTGCAGCTCATGGGCGAGAGCAATTTATACGTCAGCAACTACGTCCTGAACGGCGATCCCGACGTGCTCTATGACGACGGCGGGAAAACTTCTTTCCGGCAGTTGGAATTCATCTTCCCGTCCGAGCAGCCGAATTATAATAAGGGGACCTATACGCTCATCGTCGCGGATGAGCCGGTGAAGGTCTCCGGAACGGCGCTCACCCGCCTGACCAACGACTTCTATCAGGCCATGTACAGCGGCCAGATCACGGTCGGCGGCAGCACAGATGCTTATATCGACCTGGATGACGACGGCAGCTCGGACCTGGTGGTAACGGATTTCGACAAAACTTACCGGACCGTGAAGAAGGTCAACACCAAGCTGACCGGCACCAAGACTTATAAACTGAACGCGACTGCCGCTACGGCTCTGTCCGGCCTGGCCAAAGAGTATTACGGGACTCTGAAAGTCGTCTGGACCAAAACGTCGCTCAGTCCGGCTACTGTAAGCGGCGTCAAAGCTAAGACCTATACGGGGAGCGCCCAGACACAGAGCCCGGTGGTGAAGCTCGGCACGACGACCTTAAAAGCCAATACCGATTACACGCTGAAATACACCAAGAATATCAACGCCGGTACGGCGACCATGACCATCACCGGGAAAGGGGCGTATAAGGGCAGCAAGTCCGTGACTTTCAAGATCAATCCGGTAAACCTGGCTGCCGCGGCCAGCAAGACTGCCGTCACCGGTATCAAAGCGTCTTACGTCGAGACGGGAAGCGCCATCAAACCGACGCCGGTCGTCAAAGCCAAGGTCGGCAGCACGACCAAGACGCTGAAAGCCGGCACCGACTATACGGTGAAATATACCAATAATATAAAACCAGGTACGGCCACGGTGACCATCACCGGCAAGGGCAACTTCAGCGGCAGCGTCAAGAAGACCTTTAAGATCACGGCCAAGCAGCAGCCGGCAAGCTACGCCCGCCTCGCCGGTGCCGACCGTTACGAGACGAGCCTGGCCATCGCCGCGGAATACAAGAAGGCGCTCGGCGTCAGTAAATTTGATACGATCTGCGTGGCGGACGGCGTCAATTTCCCGGATGCCCTGGCCGGAGCCTATTTCGCCTACCGGAATAAGGCCCCGATCGTTGACATCCGCCAGAACGCGCCGACGGGACCGCAGACCCTGAACGCGATCAATTACGTAAAAGCCAATCTGAAACCGGGCGGCAAGGTCTATATCCTGGGCGGCCCCGGTTCGGTACCCGCCTCGGTCGAGGAGAGCCTGAAGAAAGCCGGCTTTAAAATCGAGCGCCTCTGGGGATCCAACCGTTATGGCTCGAACCTGGCGATCCTGAAAGCGGCCAAGGTCCCGGCCGGCACCGACTTCATCGTCACCACCGGCACCGGCTTCGCGGATGCCCTGACGGCGAGCGCGACCGGCAAACCGGTCCTGCTGGTGGTCGGGAACGCTTTGACCGCGGACCAGAAGGCTTATCTGGCTGGCGCGGGCGCGAAGAGCTTCACCATCGTCGGTTCGACGAATGAAGTATCGGAAGCCATCGCAACCCAGCTGAAGGCCTACGCGCCGGTGACCCGCCTCGGGGCGGTGAACGTCTACGATCGCTGCCTGGCGGTGGCCAAGAAGTATTTCCCGGGGACCCAGACGCATATCAATCTGGCTGATGGCCGCAATTTCCCGGACGCGCTCTGCGGCGGCCCCCTGGCCGCGCTGAAGGGCGGCCCGCTCTTCCTGACCGATGGCTCCAATGCGGTCGGCGCCAAGATCCACGCTTACTGTGTGGCGGCTAAGACCGTGAAAGCCACCGTCTACGGCGGCCCGGCTTCCGTCGCTGAGGAAACGGCGCGCTATGTGCTCGGTATCGGGATCGAATAATGCCCGGAGACGGGCGGTCACATGATTCCCGGAAGAACCCGCCCGGGAAGGGGGCCGCGGTATTTTACAGGCCGGTGAAAGCAAAATCCGGTATAAAGAGGCCGGAAGTAGCCATGAGGTACCGCGGCAGCTACCTGGGGAAGGGGGCCGCGGTATTTTACAGGCCGGTGAAAGCAAAATCCGGTATGAAGAGGCCGAAAATAGCCATGAGATACCGCGGCAGCTACCTGGGGAAGGGGGCCGCGGTATTTTACAGGTCGGTGAAAGCAAAATCCGGTATGAAGAGGCCGGAAATAGCCATGAGGTACCGCGGCGGCCCGGGCCAATCGCGCGCGGACAGACGGCCGCACGTGCACCCATTGGCATATACCGGCTCACCGGCACATATCGGCACGGGAATTCCGCGTTTGCATTGACAGGCCGGCCGGAAAAAACTATAATATTTAGGTGATCGACAAATTGATTGCCCTTTAATAGCTTCGCAGGCTTGGTTTGGGTCCTGCGCAATGAGATGCCGCGAACCTTGTCAGGTCCGGAAGGAAGCAGCAATAAGCGGAAGTTCGCATGTGCCGCAGATCAGCCTTCTCCAGCGTCTGCGGAGCTATTAAGGGGCAATCTTTTTAGATAGAAACGGTGGGAAGAGGAGATTCCATGTACCAGGCACTTTACCGGACGGAACGGCCAGAAGTTTTCGGCGACGTTCTCGGCCAGGAACACGTGGTAAAAGTATTGCGCCGGCAGATCGCGACCGACACGGTCGGGCACGCCTATCTGTTCTGCGGAACGCGCGGGACCGGTAAGACCACGATGGCGCGGTTGCTCGCGAAAGCGGTGAACTGCACCGGCGCCGAGGGGGCGGACCGCCCCTGCGGGCAATGCCCGAGCTGCCAGGCGATCAAAAACGGAACCTTCCTGGATATGATCGAGATCGATGCCGCCTCCAACAACGGCGTCGACAACGTTCGCGAACTGCGGGAGAGCGTGAGCTATCCGCCTTCGGCCGGTAAGAGAAAAGTCTACGTGATCGACGAAGTCCACATGCTGACGGTGCCCGCTTTCAACGCGCTCCTGAAGACGTTGGAAGAGCCGCCGGAGAACGTCCTCTTTATCCTGGCTACGACGGACCCGCAGAAATTGCCGCAGACGATCATTTCGCGCTGCCTGCGCTTTGATTTCCGGCGCGTGCCGGCAGACCGCATCGCCGCGCGCATGAAGGCGATCTGCGAGAGCCGGGGCGTTACGGTCTCCGACGGGGCGCTGAAGCTGCTGGCGGCCAATGCCGACGGTTCGGTCCGCGACGGCCTGAGCCTGCTGGATCAGTGCCTCTCCGGGTGCGACGGCCGCCTGGAGCGGGAAGACGTTCTGGATAATCTCGGCACCATGGCGGAGGAATTCTACCTGCGCCTGACGGAACAGGTGCTGGTCCGGGATACGGCCGGGGCGCTCCTGCTCATCGACGAGGCGCTGCGGGACGGGAAAGACGCCCGGCAGCTGCTGGCGGACTGGCTGGCGCAT
Source organism: Bacillota bacterium (assembly GCA_017437565.1). Taxonomy (GTDB): domain Bacteria; phylum Bacillota; class Clostridia; order Peptostreptococcales; family Anaerovoracaceae; genus Eubacterium_B. The sequence continues at coordinate 8,918 of JAFRYQ010000019.1, read as the reverse complement.
TACCGGTCGCTGCTCATCGCCCGGTTCGTGCGGGATCCGGAAGAGATCCTCAATATGGCGGAGGAGAATATCGCCCGTCTGAAGGAACAAAGCGCCGGGATGGAGCTGGCCGATATCACGGCGGGCATCACGACGATCGCCCGTACGATGAACGACGCCCGCTATTCCCCTCAGCCGCGCACGCTCCTGGAGCTGGCGGTGGTGACCCTGGCGGCCGGCCTGGAAGAAGGACAGCCGCAGGTCGCCCGCACGGTGCGGCAGGTGCGGAAGATCAATGAACCGGCAGCAGCCGGAAAGGCAACGGCCGCGCAAGCCGCTCCCCCAGTACGGGCGGCGTCGGCGCCGGATCCGGGAAACGTCCCACCCCAGGCGCCTGAAAAAGCGCCCGGAAAGATGGCGGCAGCGCCGCGCACTCCGGCTGGGGCCCCCGCGGATGAGAGGGAAGCGACGGCCGAGACGGAAAAGACGGCAGCGGACGTCGCGGGAGAACCGGTTCCGGCGGAAGCCGCGACCGAATCTGCTCCGGCAGTCCCGGTAGCGGAACAGCCCGACCCCGATGAGGTCTGGGACCGAATGTGGGATGCCTTAGGCGATGAGAACGGCAGTTTATTCCTGGTGCGCATGAACGCCGTGCCGGCCGGGATCAACGCGACGTCTTTCCGCATCGCCTGCGGAACGGATCTTTCGAAAGAGATCGCGGAAAAGAACCGCAACAAACTGACGGAAGCTTTGGTACAGGCGACCGGGAAGAACCTGAAACTGATCATCGCCGGGAGCGACGCGGCGGAGAGTGCGGAAGCGGACGCCGCGGATGATGCCGAAGTGGAAGCCCAGGCGGCGGCGCGGAAGATCGAAGAGGTCTTTTCCATCAAACCGCGCATCGTGAATTGACAAGAATACGGCTTCGCGAGCGGAGCCTTTTGGAAACGGAGGAATAACCATGGGTAGAGGAATGAAAGCCGGCAAGAAGCCGAAAACCAAACAGCCGGGATTCAGCGGTGGCGGTAATATGCAGAAGCAGCTGCAGCAGGCGCAGGCCATGCAGCGGCAGATCGAGCAGATGCAGGCCGAACTGGAAGAAAAGGAATTCACCGCGACCGCGGGCGGCGGCGCCATTTCCGTGACGGTGAGCGGCAAGAAAGAGATCCGGAAGCTGGAGATCCAGAAGGAAGTCGTCGATCCGGATGACGTGGAAATGCTGCAGGATCTGATCATGGCGGCGGTCAACGAAGCGATCCGCCAGGTGGAAGAGGCTTCCGAGTCGGAGATGAGCGCTTTGACGGGCGGGTTCGGTATCCCCGGCCTCATGTAGACGAAAGCGGCCATGAAACAATATCCGCGTGCTTTAGGCAAGCTGATCCATGAATTATCCCGTCTGCCGGGAATCGGGGAGAAGACCGCCCAGCGGCTGGCTTTTCACGTGCTGGCGCTTCCGGAAGGAGAGGCGGAATCCCTGGCGGATGCGATCGTGGAGGCGAAGCGCTCCCTGAAATACTGTTCTGTCTGCGGCAATCTGACAGACCAGGATCCCTGCGCGATCTGTTCCGATCCGACCCGCGACCGGGCCGTCATTTGCGTGGTTGAGAATCCCCGCGACGTTCTGGCGATGGAGCGGATCCGCGAATACCACGGGCTGTATCACGTCTTAAACGGCGTGATCTCGCCGATGGACGGCATCGGGCCGGAGGACATCAATCTGCGCTCCCTGGTCGTGCGGCTGCAGGGGAGCGACGTGAAAGAGCTCATTATGGCGACCAATCCCAACCTGGAAGGGGAGGCGACGGCGATGTACATCGCCCGGCTCCTGAAACCGGTCGGGATCCGTATCAGCCGCATCGCCAACGGCATTCCCATCGGCGGCGACCTGGAATACGCCGATTCCGAGACCCTGCTGAAAGCCATGGAGGGAAGACGGGAACTATAAGAAGCGGGAGCTGCGAAGACACGAATCGTTGAAAAACCACCGATCAATGGACGGTGGTTTTTGATTGCCGGGACGAAAAGGGTGTTAGCGGGGAGCGCACGGAGAGAGACGGGAACATAGAAAGAAGATTCCAAATGGTCTAAAAATAGTTGTATTGATAAACGGACGGGTGTATAATATTAAAAAAATTAACATGCAGTTAATTATCACCCATGGATGCTAAGCCCTTATTCATGCGATGATAGGGGCGTATTAAGAAGACTGTAAAAAGGAGGTAAACATGTTGAAGAAAATCTTAGTAGTGGCTTTGGCTTTGATGATGGTTTTTGCCTTAGCAGCCTGCGGCGGCGACAGCGGCGGAAGCAGTAGCTCCAGCAGTAGCTCTTCAGAAGCAAAACCGGAAGAAACAGCGGAGGCAGAACCGGCGGCAGCGGGTGACCGCATCGTCAGATACGGGCGTAACATGGCGAACGTCTTTACCCTGGACGTTTGGGATACGAGTTTGAACTCCACCTTCCAGATCTCCGACTGCATCTTTGACCGCCTTCTGGACAAGAATCCGGAAACCCTGGAACTGGAACTCAACCTGTTGGAAGAATTCCCGACTGTTTCGGAAGATGGCCTGACCTACACCTTTAAACTGAAACAGGGCGTTAAATTCCACGACGGGAAGGAACTTACCGCGGAAGACGTCAAGTATACCTTTGAATACTTCTATGACGCCGACACGATGAGCAACAACACCTGGGTCTGCGACGTCATCAAGGGCGCCAAAGACATGATGGAAGGAAAGACCCATGAGCTTTCCGGCTTCACGGTCATCGACGACTATAACTTCACCATCGAGATCGAATATCCTTATGCGGCTTTCACTTCGGTACTCGCCGTATCCATGCTGCCGATCCTGCCGAAGGATCAGCCGACCGAAGCCGGCGATGACTGGGGTATCGGTACCATCAACGGTTCCGGTCCGTATAAGCTGAAAGAATTCCTCCCGGGCGAGAAAGTCGTTCTGGAGACGAATCCGGATTATCACGGCGACATTCCTGACGTAGACGGAATCGAATTTATCAATATGGACAGCGCGACGGCCTTCATGGAATGGGAAGCCGGCACCATCGATCTGTGCGACGTTGACTCCGACCACGTGGCGGAATACGAAGAAAAGTATCCGAATAATTTCGTCAGACAGCCGGTCGTCGGCACGGTTCGTTTCCAGGTCAACCCGGGTATCGCGCCGCTGGACAACAAGCAGGTCCGCGAAGCTGTCACCTATGCGATCAACCGTGAAGAAATCGTAAACGGCCACTATAAGGGCAATATGCAGATCATCAACGGCGTCATTCCGGATGGCATCCCGGGATTCGATCCGACCAGAGAATACCACGAGTATGATCCGGAAAAGGCAAAAGCACTGCTTGCTGAAGCCGGATTCCCGGATGGCATCACGATTACCGCCAGCGTAAGAGATACCAGTGAAGACTGGAAACAGGTCCTGCAGCTGCTCCAGAACCAGATGGCTCCGGCCGGCATCACCCTCGAGATCGAGACCCTGGACGCCGCCGGTCTGATGGATAAGAGAAACAACGGTTTGATTCAGTGCATGCTCTCCGACTGGTACGCCGACTATATCGACGCGGATATGTATATGTATAACCTCTTCCAGAGCGATTACTCCAAGAACATGTCCAATATCAGAAACGATGCCTGGTACGATGAGCAGGTAGAAAATGCCCGCCGCATCACCGACCAGGCGGAGCGTGAAGAAATCTACAAGATGCTGGATAATTACCTCGTGAATGAAGATTTCAACTTCACACCGCTCTTCCAGGATGTCAGCTTCATGCTTTGCAGCGACAGAGTCAGCGGCGTATTCATGAAGAAAGACCTGCTGATCACCTTCGCGCACGCATCCATTAAATAACAGATCTATTTCCGATTAAGTAAGTGCGAAGCCGTGCGAGGATGAGGTTAGCCGTCCCCGCACGGCTTTCTGACAGTGTGAGACAGGAAAGGACCGAAAATAGATGGCGAAGTATATCGTAAGCCGTATCGGTCAGACGGTGATCGTGATAATCTTAGTAACGCTGCTCACCTTTGTATTGATCAATATCGCGCCGGGCGATCCGGCCCAGGTCATGCTGGCCAAGCGGGCTGATGAGGCGACCATTGCGAGAGTGAGAGCGGAACTGGGGCTGGATCAGCCCTACCATGTCCAATATTTGCGTTTTTTGAACGGGTTGTTGCATGGGGATTTCGGTAATTCCTATTTCCAGAAAGAACCGGTGTTGCGTATCGTTGTACGGGCGATGAAGATCACCCTGAGGCTGGGTGCTCTTGCCTTGCTCCTATCGGTAGGAATCGGCTTGTTGAACGGCACCTTGGCGGCGGTTTTCCGGGGGAAATGGGTCGACCGGTTCCTGATGTTCCTGGCGATGATCGGGGTATCGGCTCCGGTATTTTGGCTCGCGGTTATCCTACAACTATTCTTGGGATTGCATTTCAAGCTACTGCCAATTTCCGGACAGGAGGCACCGGGTTGGATGATCATGCCGGTCATCTGTCTGGGTGTCTCCCACGGAGCATCGTCGGCGCGTCTCGTGCGAACGAATATGATCGAAGCGTTGAATCAGGATTATGTGCGGACGGCACGCAGTAAAGGACTTTCGGAAGTCGTGGTCGTCGGTAAGCACGTACTGAAGAACGCCGGCATCTCTATCGTTACCCTGGTGGGTATGCAGCTCCGTTCGATGATTTCCGGCGCGATGGTCGTCGAGACGGTATTCGGGTTGCGCGGACTGGGGAGCGTATCCTACAACGCGGTCACGGCACGGGATATCCCCTTGATTCAAGGTTGCGTTCTCTATACGGCAATCGTTTACGTCATCATCAATCTGGTCATTGACCTGATCTATGGCGTCCTCGATCCGCGAGTGCGTCTGGCGTAAGGAGGAAGGTATGAAGAAGAAAAGAGTCTGGTTTAAGCGCCGCTACGCTGCTTTACACGATCTCGGCATCTCTACGGAAGACCTTCAGTCCCGGACGCTCTATCAGGATGCCTGGAAACGTTTGAAAAAGAATAAAGTGGCAATGGTGAGCCTCGGGGCTATCATCATCATTGCGATCATCGCGATCTTCGCTCCGCTCATCGCGCCGTACAGCCCATATGAGACGGATCCGTTCAACAATCTGCAGCCACCTTCGGCGGAGCATTGGTGCGGAACGGATAACCTGGGGCGCGATATCCTGTCAAGAATCATCTACGGAGCCCGGGTCTCACTCCTCGTCGGTATCGTCTGTGAACTGATCGCGGTACCGATCGGGATCATCATGGGGAGTATCGCCGGCTATTATGGCGGCATCGCGGATATGGTCATTTCACGTATCATCGAAGTGCTGGGGTCTTTCCCCTTCATCATCTTCGCGATCTGTGTCATGTTTATCCTCGGCACCGGCATCATGAATGTATTTATCGCCTTGGGTGTCATCGGCTGGCTGGGGCACGCCCGGCAGATCCGGGCGGCGGTGATCCAGCTAAAGTCCCAGGACTTTGTTGAAGCGGCGAAAGCCAGCGGCGCGTCTGATTTCAGTATCATTTTCCGCCACCTTCTGCCGAACTGCCTCTCCACGGTGATCGTCATCGCTACGATCGATATCCCGAGCGACATCATGTTCGAAGCGACGCTTTCCTTCATGGGACTCGGCATTCAGCCGCCACAGCCCAGCTGGGGCTCCATGATCAATGAGGCGAGAGCCTTCTTACGGCAGGTGCCGACCTACAGCATCTTCCCGGGCATTGCCATCATGATCCTGGTCCTGGCCTTTAATACCCTCGGCGACGGCCTGCGTGACGCGCTGGATCCGAAGCTGAAGAATCTGTGAGGTGGGCCATGGCGGATAATTTACTTGAAATCAAAGGCTTGACCACTAAGTTTAATCTGGAAGACGGCGTCCTTACCGCGGTGGACCACGTGTCCTTTGAAGTGGAACGGAAGACGACCATCGGCGTCGTCGGTGAGTCCGGCTGCGGAAAGAGCGTCACTGCCTTCTCCGTCCTGCGGCTGATCCGGCCGCCCGGAAAGATTACCGAAGGCGAGATCTGGTTCGACGGGGAAAACCTGCTGAAGAAGACGAATAGGGAGATGCGGCAGATCCGCGGTAAAAAGATCAGCATCATCTTCCAGGAACCGATGACGAGCTTAAACCCGGTCTTCACGGTCGGCAACCAGATCGAAGAAGTCCTGAAACTTCACATGGGAATTAGCGGGGAAGAAGCGAAGAAGCGGACGATCGAACTGCTCCGGCAGGTGAAGATCCCGCTTCCGGAGCAGCGCTATAAGGAGTATCCGCACCAGATGTCAGGCGGCATGCGTCAGAGAGTCATGATCGCTATGGCTTTGGCGTGTTCACCCCAGCTCCTGATCTGCGACGAGCCGACGACGGCCTTGGACGTGACGGTGCAGGCGCAGATCATCCGGCTGATCAATGACTTGAAGGAGAAAAACGATACGACGGTCATGATCATCACCCATGACCTGGCGGTTATCTCCGAAGTCGCGGATAAGATCATCGTCATGTACGCCGGCCGTATCGTAGAAGAGTGCAACGGACAGGAGATCTTCACGGATCCGCTGCATCCCTATACGGAGGCGCTCTTAAAGTCGATCCCCAGTGATGCCCACCGCGGCGAGAAACTCTATACGATTGAAGGAATGGTGCCGAACCTCTTAAAGGAACAGAAAGGGTGCCTGTTCGCTCCGCGCTGCGAGTATGCGAAGCCGGAGTGCTTTGAAACGGAACCCGAGCTGGTCCGGGTGAATGAGAGACGGAAAGTGCGCTGCCATCTGAGAGGCGGCGACCCGGTACAAGGTCAGGAGGGGATGGAATGAGCGAGTATATCTACGAAATCGAAGACCTGAAGACCTGGTTCCCCGTAAAAAGCTCCAAACTCTTCAACCGGGAGAAACTCTATGTACACGCGGTGGACGGCGTTTCACTGAAAATCAAAAACGGGGAGACGCTCGGCATCGTCGGCGAGTCCGGCTGCGGGAAATCCACTTTGGGAAGAAGCATCGTTCGCCTCCTGGAACCGACCTCCGGCCGCTTGATCTATGATGGGAAGGATATCACCCATCTGAGCACGAAAGAGATGCGGCAGTACCGCAAGGATCTCCAGATCATGTTCCAGGATCCCTACGCCAGCCTGGATCCGCGGATGACGGTCGGCAATATCATCGCCGAACCGATAGACCGGATGCATACCATCACCGATAAGGCGGAGCGCCTGAAGAGGATCACGGATCTCATGGAGGAGTGCGGGATCAATAAGGCCTTCATCAACCGCTATCCGCATGAATTTTCGGGCGGCCAGCGGCAGAGGATCGGGATCGCCCGGGCACTTTCCGTGGATCCGAGACTGATCGTCTGTGACGAGCCGGTCAGCGCGCTTGACGTCAGCATCCAGTCCCAGATCATCAACCTCCTGATGGACCTCCGCAATCAGCACGATCTGACCTTACTCTTCATCTCCCACGACCTGGGCGTCGTCGAGTATATCAGTGACCGCGTGGCAGTCATGTATCTCGGCAAAGTCGTCGAACTCACTGAGACGGAGCGGCTATTCGCGAAACCCTTACACCCGTATACCGACGCACTTCTGGATTCCATACCTCAGATCGGAGGGCAGCAGCTCATGAAAGCGGAGACGTCGCTGGAAGGGGATATTCCAAGCCCGGTGAAACCACCCTCCGGCTGCCCCTTCCATACGAGATGCCCGGAGGCCAGCGAGGAATGCAGCCGCCTGGTACCGAAGCTCATGGAGCAGGATCCCGGCCACTTCGTTTCCTGCCTGAAGTACGATGTCTGCCGGCCGGAAGAGTAAATCTTCCCGGGCGGGCCGGGAAACGGACGGAAACCAAAAATAGCAGCAAAGCAACGCCGACGGCAGGGAGCGATCCCTGCCGTTTTTTTAAACTGGATCATGTATACATGTTAAATTGCGCGAAAAATCAAAAAATGGGCTTTACTTTTTGCCGTTATAAGCTATAATAAAGGCACAGAGAGAGTTAAGGAGCCGCGGCGAATCAGGATCGCGGCAGACAAATAAACCGGCGCGGGTCCGGTGGAAGGAAGGGGTGAGTCCGAAAAAAGTGACAGACAAAAATTACATAAGATGATGCCGACCGCAGGAGAAGGGTCAGCCGCGTTAGTTGCGTGAAGCTTTGCAGCAAGCGGGACCAGAGCACAGAGGTGCAAAGTGGTCGGCATCATCATTTTTTGTGCCTTTTTCCACAGAAAGATTTGATTCTGCAACATGTTTGCTTTACTATGATAGAGAAGGAAACCAGCCGGAACGGGGCGGAGAGGCAGAATGAAAAGGGTCGCGATCATCTTTAACAACCGGGAAAACGAGAAGGCGATCACCCATATCCGGGATGCCATTATGAGGATCCGGGAAGGGTTCGTGGAGATCTCCACCTGAAAAACCTGGGAATAGAGCGTACACGGGGAACGTACCCGCTGCGGTCAGAACTGCGGCGCTGGGTGAAGGTGGCGCTTTCGACCGATGCGCCGGCGACCTCCTGGGCCGAATCTTCGGATCCTTTTATCAATATGCAGGCCGCTGTGACCCGCAAAGCATGGGACGGAACGGATTGCGGGGAGAGTGAAGCGATCGGGATCGAAACAGCCGTCATCCTGTATACGAGGGAAGGGGCGGCAATATCCGGCTTCCCGGATCTCGGCGTGATCCGTCCCGGCGCCCGGGCCAGTTTTGTGATCCTGGACCGGGATCTCTTCACTGTCCCCGGTGAAGAGATCGGAACCGTCCGTCCTCTCGCCACCTATATCGACGGCCAACTCGTTTTTAAGCGCGGAGAGTAAACGGCCGACGCCGGCTTTGCTCAAGACCTGTTCCAGTTTTTTGATTTTCAAGGTTTTGTTACCTGTTTGGCGCTAAAAAGTGGTAACAAAATGGCTTTTTTTGAAAAAGTGG
>JAFRYQ010000202.1 GCA_017437565.1 Bacillota bacterium | reverse complement strand
AGTGACCGGCTCTTCTTCGACGACTGGAGTTTCTTCTTCGACTTCGGTGACCGGCTCTTCTTCGACAGCCGGGGCTTCTTCTTCGACTTTCACAACCGGTTCTTCTTCGACGACCGGCGCCTCTTCAACGGCCGGAGTCGTTTTGATCAGTTCAGCCGGCTCTTCCATCGGTTCCGGCTCGACCGAAACCGGCGGCCAACCGGTGTTATCGTCGCTCTCCTTCTCCAGCCGCGCCCGCAGACGTTCATACTCGCGATCCAAAAGCGCCTGGAATTCTTCGTTCTTCTTATTAAACGTATAGAATTTGTCGATCGGGGCCCGCCGTCTTCTCGACGCTTCCGCGATGCCCTCTTTCATCTCCGCTACTACGTCAGCTTCCGGGGCAAAGCGCAAGGCGTCTGCCTGGGCCGGGGAAGTATAAGCCGGCGGCTCCGCGAAGAAGCTTTCAGCGGAAACCGGTTCCGGCTGCGGCGGTTGGGGTTCATCGGTATAGTAGAATTCCGTCGATTCAGCATCGAAAGCCGGTTCTTCCGGCTTATTGAAGAAAGGCGCGACAAAATCGCGGGAACCGACGCTGTCGATACGGCGGGTCTGCGACGCTTTCTTAATGCGGGTCGTGCTGCCGAGGTCCCAATTGAACTCATTGTTGTCCACCGGCGCGTAATCATCTTCGCTGGTGATCTTAACAAAGAGTTCCTCTTCCGTCATCTCGGTATCTTTTTCCGGTTCCGGCTCCGGCGCGTTATTCCGGCTGGAGATGGTAGACCAGTTAAAATCGATATCATCCGAACGTTTGCGCTTGCCCGGATACCCGTCCACGTCCCAGATGACGTCATTCAGATGGAATCCGTGGCCATCCGAGGTTGTCGGTTTCGGCGGCGCCGGTTTCACCGGTTTTGTTTCCGGCCGCTCCTCAAAGAGTGAACCAAACGACCGCGCGCTGCCCCGGTCCACTTTCGTCCCGCAAGCGCTGCAGAAAACGTCATCGTCTCTCAATCTTTTCCCGCATTTTTTACAATACATTGCGTCCTCCCGCATCTATTGAATCAGTAGATCTGCTGCTTTAATTCTTCTTCCGTATACACATTGCCGTGCTTATCGACGGCGCAATCCGTGCTGTAATACCGTCTGGCCGGTCCGCGGCCGGCTTCCCGCATGGAGTTCTCGCTCTCCATCCAACGCTGATCCAGAGCTTTCAGCTCTTCCGCCAGCGCAAACTTGTTCGCGCCGGAACGTGCCGGAGCACGGTCCTCGCTCGGCCAGTCATGATCGTCCAACCAGGACCGGCGGCGCTCTTCTTTGACATCAGCCAGCATTTCCGTTGCTTCCGCAACGGACTTTTCGGCTTCAACCGGCTCTTCTTTGGCTGCCGGCTCTTCTTTCTCAGTCGGTTGTTCTGCTACGACCGGTTTCTCAGGTTCGACCGGTTTCTCAGGTTCGGCCGGTTTTTCGGGTTCGGCCGGTTTTTCGGGTTCGGGTTCCGTCGCCTTGGCCGCTACCGGTTCAGCCGCCTTTTCGACTGCGGCCGGGGCTTCTCCGGCCGGGACTTTCTCCGCCAGCTCCGGCGCTGCCGTACCCTTTTCCAAAAGTTGATTCTGCTTGTCCATGATTGCCGCGACCTGGGCGTTGATATCCGTCACAGCAGCATTCAGATCATCCACTTTGCCGTCGATGGTCTTGATCAGCTTTTTGCGGCCTATCGATTTGGAAATCATGGTAACCAGCGCGATCACCACGATCAAAGCTAAAACCACCAGAAGCCCGACTTCGATGTCATACTGATATTGGATTATCAATTCACCTAATTGACCCACTGCGTTCATCTTTTCCCTCCAAGCAATACTTCTGTTTATTATACATGAAAAGGGCTTGGGGTGCAATTCCATAAGCCTTTCTTAACTGGAAAAAGTAGCGGTTAAAAAAGCTTGCTTTTCGCTTCCTGCGAATCCGGATTCTTTGCAATCCGCTTTGATGTGAAGCGATTCTCTTAGTAAATCGCTGATTAAATTCGCGATTTGCAAAAGCCGGCCAGCAGCCTGTGCGCAGCCCGTCGGCGATGCCGGCTGCAAGGGGCACCCCTCGACCGGGCAAAGCAAATGGCCTCCCTAAAACGGGAGGCCGGAAGATCCATCAGTCTTCGCACCGACAGCGCCGGACCGCTATTCAAACATCTCCGAAGCTTTCTTCAGTTCGGCGATGATCCCGATGTGCTGCGGGCACATGGACTCACACTGGCCGCAAGCCAGGCAGTCTTTCGCTTTGCCGGTGTCTTTCGTGACGTCAGCATAGGTTTCCGTAGAGCCGGTCGACTTGTATTCCGCGTTGCAGACCCGGAAGATATCCGGGATCGGAATGGAGACCGGGCAGCCGTCCGTGCAATAGCGGCATTCCGTGCAAGGAATGATCTGCGAAGCGCGAATGATCTCCGCTGCCTGGAAAACCGTGTTCTTCTCTTCCTCGGTAAGCGGCTGGAACTCTTTCATGAAGGAGATATTGTCCTCCATCTGTTCGATGTTGCTCATGCCGGAGAGGACCACCATCACGCCCTCCAGGCCGGCTGCGAAACGGATCGCCCAGGAGGCCGGGGACATTCCCGGCTGCAGGTCCTGGAAAAGCTTGGCCGCCTCATCGGGAACGGCCGCCAGCGTACCGCCCTTCACGGGTTCCATGATCACGACCGGCTTGTCGTGCTTGCGGGCGACTTCGTAGCATTTCCGCGACTGGATGCGGTAATTGTCCCAATCCAGGTAATTGATCTGCAGTTGGACGAATTCCGCCTGCGGGAACTCGGTCAGGATCCGGTCCAGCGTTTCCGCGTCGTCGTGGAAGGAGAAACCGAGATGGCGGATCTTGCCTTCCTGCTTCTTCTGCTCACAGAAGCCGAAGATGTCGAAATCCCTCACCATGGGGATATCGCTCCCGCTCAAGCCGTGCAACAGATAGTAATCGAAATACCCGGCACCGGTCTTCTCCAGCTGCTCGTCAAAGTATTTCTCAAGTTCAGCCTTTTCTTTCAGGAAGAATACCGGCATCTTGTCGGCCAGCAGGAAGGATTCACGCGGATGACGTTTCACTAGGACCTCTTTTAAGATCGTCTCGCTGGCGTTGGAATGATACATATAGGCGGTATCGAAGTACGTGAACCCGTTTTCCAAGAAGGTATCCACCATCTTCTCCACATGCGGCACGTCGAAGGACGTACGATCTTCTTTATTGGTAATCGGCATCCGCATGCAGCCAAATCCCAGTTTTTTCATCTCCATATCGGCATTCTCCTTTTCATCTGCTTCGCTTCTCTATTAACGCGCTTGACGCCTCTTGCGCCAAGAAAATGATACCAAGCGCGCGTTAGGAACGCAAGCGCTTTTCCCGGAAACAAAAGACGCCGGCATACGCCGGCGCCCTCTTTCATCTGGGTAGCCAAGTTTAGGATCAGTTTTCCCCGCAATGATGATCCGCGCAGTGGCCATGGCCGCAATCGCCGTGATCATGCCCATCGCAATCGCCGTGGCTATGCCCGCAGTCGCCGTGATGTTCGTGATGATCGCAGCGGGCATTCGGGTCGTAGGTGAGCGATCCGGCTGCCAGCGCTGCTGCCGCGGCATCAGCGGATCCATTCACGCCGGCATAAAGCTGGATCCCGACATCCGCTAAGGCCATCTGCGCGCCCATGCCGATGCCGCCGCAGATCAAAGCATCCACCTGGGCTGTCTGCAGGAAACCGCCCAAGGCCCCATGCCCGGTCCCGAAGGTATTTACGATCTGCTCACTAACGATCTCCCCGTTTTCAATATCATACAGTTTAAACTGCTTCGTATGGCCAAAGTGCTGAAAGATCTCTCCGTTTTCATAAGTTACCGCGACTCTCATAATACTGTTTCCTTTCTCCATGATCGGCTCTTTCATCTCTACCGGTTTAAATTCACAGTGCCCGCCGGTTATGAGCAGACGTTTCCCATGCACAAGAACGTCTGCGACTTTTCTCCGGGCGCTGTCATAGATCGCCGTGACCGTAGTCCTGGCAATATTCATCCGGGCAGCGCAGGCTTCCTGTGTCAGTCCTTCATCATCCAGAAGCCTTAAGGCCTCAAACTCATCCACCGTCAGCAAAACGTTCTCCGTCGCCGCGACGTCATCCGGTGAGAAACTGCGATAGATTGGCTGTCGTTCAATGCGGCGACAGCGGAATGGTCTGGGCATAAGCGCTCCTTTCTGACATATGTCATTTATTAGTATAGCCCTTTTCTGACATATGTCAATATGGGCCGGCTGAATAAAATGGAAAGGGCCAAAAATAGATGCCAAAAAGGAGTTGCCCGCTCCTTGGAGAGGGAGCGGGCGGGCAAAATGAAATATAGAGATGTCATGAAAGGAGCTTGCGAAATGTATTGTTATGGCCTTCCGGATCCCTGATCCGTCCGACATGGTTAGTATAAACTAACCACATAGCCTTGTCAATACTTTTTGGCTAGTTTTTTCTAACAATAATTAGAAACATTTATCCTCCGCTACCCTTTGCTAACTATTCAAATAGCCGTCCGGCTTTCCAAAAGAATTCGTTCGTTTTCCAAGCGTGTTGAAATTCCGCCAGTCTTTCGCGATTGACAAGCGTCAGCAATATGGTAAAATGTATTTAGTTATATATATCTAACGCAAGTTTGTTTTTAAGGGAAACCGAAGGGAGTACTCCATGAAAGTCAATGAATCCATGGAAAACTATCTCGAATCCATCCTTATACTCAGCAAGACCCGTCCGGTCGTCCGCTCTGTTGACGTTGCGGAAGACCTTGGATTCAAGAAGTCCAGCGTCAGTGTAGCCATGAAAAAGCTGCGCGAATCCGGCGATATAACGGTAACGAAAGAAGGCTATATCTATTTAACGGATTCCGGAAAAGAGATCGCCAATATGATCTACGAGCGGCACGTGCTCATCTCCAACTGGCTCACCGCCCTCGGCGTCGACCGGGACGTCGCCCGGGAAGATGCCTGCCGGATCGAGCACGTCCTCAGTCCGGAGAGCTTCCAAGCAATAAAAGACCACGTCCGCGAAAGCCTGAACGAGGTCTATGAAGAATCCAAACAGGAATTAAAGAAAGGCGCGCAATCTACGCTTTAAACGCCGCGATGGCTTCGTGAATATTCCGCGCCCCGCTGATCCGGCAATTACCGACGCGTCCGCCCGCCAGGGCGGCCGCGTTTTTCTGTGGCACGATCAGCTGCTCATAGCCCATGCGGGCGGCTTCCGCGGCGATCTTATCCAGATTGGCTACCGAGCGGAGCTCGCCGGTCAGGCCGACCTCCCCTACCGCGATGACCCGGCGGGGACAACGGATGCCGCGCAGGCTGGAATAAACGGCTAAAGCTACCGCCAGGTCTACAGACGTGCTGTCGGGACGGATACCGCCGACTACGTTCACGTAAACGTCCTGATTGATCATGGTCAATCCCGCTTTTTTCTCCAGAACCGCCAGGATCATGGAAAGTCTTTGATTATCGATACCGACTGCCGTCCGCCGCGCGAAACCGACGTTGGCCGGCGAGGTCAACGCCTGGATCTCCATCAACACCGGCCGGCTGCCCTCATAGACCGCGGAAACCACCGAACCCTCCGGTTTTTCGTCGGTGCTGTCCAGGAAGGTCGCCGAAAGATCCCGGATCTCCACGAGCCCGGCTTCCTCCATGCGGAAGGCGCCGATCTCACTGGTCGTCCCGAAACGGTTCTTAAAGGCCCGCAAAATGCGCAGATCCTGGTCGCGTTCACCGGTAAAAGAGAGCACGCAGTCGACCAGGTGCTCCACGATCTTCGGACCGGCCAGCTCGCCGCTTTTGGTCACGTGCGCCACGATGAAGACCGGGATATTCCAGGTCTTGCCGATCCGCATCAACAGGTTGCCGCAGGCCCGCACCTGGGAAACGCTGCCTGGCACAGAGTCGAGCTCTTCCGTATAGGTCGTCTGAATGGAGTCGACGATCACGAATTCCGGTTTGATCGTTTCGCAGACTGCCAGCACGCTCTCCATATTGGTCTCTGCCAGAATGAACAGATTGTCGGAGATCTGTACCAGCACGCGATCAGCCCGCATCTTTACCTGTTCCTCCGATTCCTCGCCGGTCACGTAAAGAACACGCTTTCCGGCCGCGGCGATATTGCCCGCGGCTTGAATGATGAGCGTTGATTTCCCGATGCCCGGTTCGCCGGAGATCAGGACCAGCGATCCCCGTACCAGGCCGCCGCCCAGCACGCGGTCGAGTTCCCCGATTCCGGTGGAAAGGCGCGTATATTCCCCGGTGCCGACCGACTTTAGCAGCGAGGCCTTCACTACCTGGCTCCGTTTCCCAGAACCCGCATCGCTGCCCGGGCCACCCAGGGCACCGCGACGGCGCGGATCGGCTGCCTTCAGGTCGACGACTTTTTCTTCAACAAAGCTGTTCCAGGCGCCGCAGATACACTGTCCCATCCACTTGGGGCTCTCATATCCGCATTCCTGGCAGACAAAAACGGTATTCGCCTTTTTGGCCATCGATTTTCTCCTCTTTTATCGAATCGCGCAGTCTTGCTTTGATCGCGAAGCTATTTCTGCAGGCGGCGCACCCGCTCCTGGGTGAACTCCTCGACCGCCTTCCACAGTGACTGCAACTGCTTCTTATGTGTGCAAAGCTTTTCGGTACAGTTCGCGCAGCGCAGATATTCGTTCGTCTCCTCCGAAAACCACTCGGGATGGCGGTAAAAGCTGACTTCCCAGCGGATGAGCAGGGCGACGGAAAGGAGCAGCAGGCTGATTCCGTACAGATTGCGGACGAAGAACAGCGGCGTGAACATCATCGCGTAATCCCAGTTATAGATGCGGCAGGTACTGCAACATTTATTCTTCAGGAACCAGGTCTGGAAGGGACAGAAGAAGAGGATGCAGATCATGTCGCAAACCGAATAGGCGCAGGCCAGGAGCAGCATGGCGCCGTCGTCCAGGATGCCCCACATGTGCAGGAGGCCGAAGATACCGTTAAACAGGATCCAGACCAAAAGCACCAGCATGGTAGCATTGTTCTCCTGGACCTTGATCTCCGTCGCGCCGGATTTTATGTAGTTACGGGCAAACTGCTTCTGGCTGCCCGGGCTTTCCAGTTTGGATGGGAAGAAGCGCAGGATCATTTCCACCACAAAGACACACCAGAGGATCGGCGCAATGATCGGCAGCTGCTGCAGCAGATCCATAATGCCGTCCTGGTGCTTGATATGGCTTATGATATAGACGACTGCCGCGGCCAGGAACAGAGCTGACCGGTAGATCAGTTTTATGTAATGGGTCACACTCACCGGGGTCAATTTAACCCGGCGTCTCTTCTTGTTCATAGGCTCACTTTCATTCAACCTTTACCTTAATAGGATACCCCAATTCCGGCGGCAAGTAAATCAGGAATCCGCCACCGGCTAAAAAACCGCTGCCCCGGGATCTCCCAAGGCAGCGGTCTTTCATACTCTTATGCTTTTACGCGGTTCCTTACCGGGTCGCTTAAGCGGCTTCGTCCTCTTCCTCGCGACGTCTTCTGCCCAGGATCCCAATGCCGATGGCTCCGATTCCGGAGGTGATGAGCATCGTCCACCACAGTGGCAGGTTGTTCTCATCGCTCGTCTTCGGCGGCTTGTTCTCCGGTTCTTTCGGCTTATCGTCCGGTTCATCCGGAGCCGGCTTCTCTTCCGTCGGGACTTCCGTCTTGCCGTCGTCGACCGGGACGTCGTCCTTCGTATCCGGATCGTCGCTCGTACCGGTGGCCGTCGCCACGTTCACGACCTTACCCTTCTTGGCGTCTTCCGCCGTGACCTTATAGGTGACGGTGAAGGTTTCTTCCGCCTCCGGAGCCAGGGCTTCGACTGTCCAGGTGTCACCGGTCAGTTCGTCCTTCACGGTAACATTGCGGATGGTCATATTACCATCGTTCACGACCGTGATCTGGTAGGTGACGGTTTCACCTTCCTGATAAGCCTTGCCGTTCTTCGGCGTGCTCGTCGCGATCTTGTTGACGGTCATGTGGCTTACCGGCTTCTCCGGCGTCACTTCATCGTCGCCGTCGAAGGGGTTCTCTTCGCCGTCGAAGGAGGCTTTCGCGGTGTTCTTGAAGCTGCCCGCGATCAGATCGTCTTCCGTGATCACGTATTCCGCCGTCGCCGTGACCGTCTCGCCCGGCTGGACATTTGCGAACACGCTCTCCGAGGTGATGCTGACGCCTTCCTGCTCGGTGATCGTGATGGTCTTGGCTTAATCGTAGATGTTCGTCACCTGGATGGTGAAGACCACCGTCTCGCCCAGCTTGTATTCCTTATCTTCATGCGTCTTGGTGACAACGCCATCCGGACGATCGCCGTTCTCCTCATCGGTCACGGTGAGGGTACCCGGCACCATGGAGATCTCGTAGTTGCTGGCTTTGGTTTCTTTATGCTCACTCTCGCCCACATCGGCCAGGGCTGCGCTGACTGCGATCAAAGCCGGCTTGACGCCCTTCTCCTCAACCGCTTCCGCGAAGCCGGATCCGACGTTAGAAGCTTTGGTCGAAACGGGTTCGGTGCTGCCCCAGAGGGTGTAGCTGAAGTCGTTGGCGCTCTCGCCGACGTAAGTCTGCGAACCGAAGACGTCGTAGTCCGCGCCCTCGCCTTCCGCGAAGCCGTCGCCGCTTACCTCGATACCATCCTTGGTCAGCGGCGTGCCGTCGTAGAGCTTGCGGTCGCTGCCGGAGGTCAGCGTGATCTCACGCTTGGTGATCTGATAGGTGCGGGTGAAGGTTCCGCTGTAATTGCCGATGCCCTTGACCGTGATCGTGACCTCGCCGGCGTTCGTGACGTCGTCGCTGTAGGTGAGCTCGTAATCGGTGCCCTCTACCAGGTCTTTCCCGGTCTCATTATCGGTGATCGTGAGCGGCTGCTTCTGTTCTTTGCCGTTGTACTTCACGTCTTCCGGCTGCGAAACGTCGAATCTCTGGGCCAGCGGGTCGTCCGGATCATCCGGATCCTCCGGCAGCTTGGCCGGCGTCACTTCGAGTTCGCCCTTCTCATAGGTGATCTCATAGTTCGCGTTCATATCCTGTCCGTCCGCGTCCACGATCTTGGCGTCGCTCGGGACGTTCTCGCTCTTGCCGACTTCCGTCTGGCTGCCCGTTACGGTAACGCTGGCAAAGCTGTCGCCGGTCGCCAGACCCGTATCGGTGTAGCTGTCTTTCGTCAAAGCTTCGCCGTCATAGACCTTGCTGTCGCTATCCGCCGTAATCGTGAGCGGCTTCGGCGTGATCTTGTACGTCCGGGTGAAGGTGCCGCTGTAGTTGTCCTTGCCGGTGACCGTAATCGTGACCTCGCCGACGTTCTTCACGTCGTCGCTGTAGGCAAGCGTATAGTCGGTTCCTTCGACCAGATCCTTACCGGCTTCCTTATCATAGATGGTGACCGGCTGTTTCTGATCCTGGCCGTTATACACGACGTCGTCCGGCTGCGAGACATCAAAGCGGTTGGCCTGCGGGTCGTCCGGATCATCCGGATCCTCCGGCAGTTTGGCCGGCGTGACCTCCAGGATCCCGTTGCTATAGGTGATCTCATAACTGGCGGTGACGTCCTTGCCGGCCGCGTTCAGGATCTTAGCCGCGCTTGGGACGTTCTCGGATTCGCCGACGTCCGTTTGGCTGCCGGTGACCGTGACGCTGTCGATGGTGTCGCCTTCCGCAAGGCCCTTACTGGTGTAAGTGCTGATCGTCAGCGGAGCTCCGTCGTAGACCTTGCTGTCGCTGTCCGCGAGGATCGCCAGGGCACGCTTCTCGATCTTCAGTTCGCCGTCCACCGTGGTGACCGTGAACTGCTTGGTAACGTTATTCCCTTCCGGATCGGTGACGACCGGTGTTCCCTCTACCTTCACCACATAGGTGCCGGCTTCGGTCTGGGTCTCGCTGGCGCTGATACCGCTGATCGTGAAGGTGACGTCCTTATCGTTCGTCCAGGTCAGGCTACCGTCTTCGTTTTCTTCCACGAAACCGGTTACCGTATGCGGCGTCGCGTCATAGGTGGCGCTGTCGCTCTTCGCCGTGAAGGTCACCTTATAGGTGTCGTTATCCGGATCGTCGTCCTCATCGTTGCGGTTGGTGACCGTCAGATCGTTCTCGGTCTTGTGAATATCGTAGTTGTTCAGATCGGTACCAACCTTGGCAATGATCTCGAACGCGTTCGCGATCTGGCCCGGCAGGGTAATGCTTCCGGTGAAGTCGTAGGTCGCGCCTTCGCCTTCTACCCAGCCTTCTTCAGTCGCGAGGCCGTTCTCGTTCACGGTGACTCCGAGGTCGGCCGCGTCATCATTCGTCAGCGGCGTACCGTCGTAGACCTTGCTGATGATCGCGCTGACCAGGGTCAAGGCTTTCTTGGTGATCGTCAGCGTACCCTTGACGTAGGCGATGTCGTAGTTATCCGTCGCCGGCTTCCCTTCGGCATTCGTGATCGCTGCGTTACTCGCTTCGATCCGGTCTTCATAAACCTTGGCATTCTTTTCACTGCCGTCCATCAGGATGCTGGTAAGCGCATCCTGACCTTGCAGGCCTTCCACGTCTACCTTCTCGGCGATTTCCGCCGCGTCATCGTAGGCTGTATCGCCTTCACCCTGCAATATGCCGTTATAGACGTAGGTCTGCGGCTTCGCCGTGATGGTCAGGGCTCTCTTCTCGATGGAGAGCGTGCCGACGTTCGCCGTCACGTTGCCGTAGCTGGTAGCGTTCGCCAGATCGTAGTTATAGGTATTGTTCTCGTTATAGTTTTCGCTGTAATCTCTGACGCCTTCGGCCGTCGCCGTGATGGTCAGCTTGTCGCCCGTCGGCAGCGTGAAGACCTTGCCGGTCGCGTCTGCTGTAACAGCCTCGCCGTCATAGGTGACGGTGTAGACCTCATCCTTATGGGTGGTGGCATCATAGACCCAGCTCTTAGTGCTGGAGGTGATGACCAGCGGTTTGGTGCTGGCGGTGATCTTCAGCGTGCCTTCGTCCTTCGTGATCGTGTAGTTCTCTGCCTTGAACGCGTTGCCTTCCGTATAGACGATCGTATTCGTGACTTCGCCTTCCGCGACCGTCGTGACGCTGCCGGTAGCTTTGACGTCGGTGACTTCGCCGGTGACAAAGCCCGTCTTGGCTTCATCATCCTGCTGCCAGCCGGTGACCGTCGGTTTCGTCAGCGGCGTGCCGTCGTACGGCTTGTCACCGCTCTCGGATACCAGCGCGACCGTTCTCTTCTCGATCGAGAGCGTGCCGACGTTCGCTGTCACGTTGCCGTAGCTCGCCGGGTTCGCCAGTTCATAGGTGTAGGTGTTGTTCTCGTTGTAGCTCTCGCTATAGTCCTTAACACCTTCTGCCGTCGCTGTGATCGTCAGCGTGTCGTTTGTCGGCAGCGTGAAGACCTTGCCGGTCGCGTCCGCCGTGACGGTTTCTCCGCCATAGGTTACGGTGTAGACCTCATCCTTATGCGTGGTGCCGTCGTACGTCCAGCTCTTGGTGCTGGAGGCGATGACCAACGGTTTGGTGCTGGCGATGATCTTCAGCGTGCCTTCGCTCTTACTGATTCTGTAGTTATCCGCCTTGGTGGCTTCCGTCAGCGTATAGCTGAAGGCGTTCGGGCTCTCGCCCTGTACCGTCTGGCTGCCGGTGAATTCGTACGTCTCGCCTTCGCCGTCGACCCAGCCGGTCTCGACCGCCAAGCCGTTCGCATTCACTTCCACGCCGAGTTCAGTCGCTTCCGCGTTCGTCAAAGCATTGCCCGTATACTCTCTCTCGAGATCCGCGGACTGGATCGTCACCTCACGCTTGTCGATGGAGAGCGTTCCGAAGTTGGCTGTGACGCTGGTGTAGGCGCCGGCGTTCTGCAGATCATAGGTGTAGGTATTGTTCTTGCTGTAGCTGTCGCTGTAATCCTTAACGCCTTCTGCCGTCGCCGTGATGGTCAGCGTGTCGTTTGTCGGCAGCGTGAAGACCTTGCCGGTTTCATCCGCCGCGACTTCCGCTCCGTCATAGGTGACGGTGTAGACCTCATCCGTATGCGTCTCGCCGTCATAGGTCCAGCTCTTGGTGCTGGAGGTGATGACCAGCGGCTTATCGGACTTGGTGATCGTCAGCGTGCCCGGAGTCTGGGTGACGTCGTAGTTCT
>JAFRYQ010000201.1 GCA_017437565.1 Bacillota bacterium | reverse complement strand
CACCGCACGGACCACGTCGCCCTTCTTCACGCTGCCGCCGGGAGCGGCCTTGCGCACGGAAGCGACGATGATGTCTCCGATGTTCCCATACTTCCGACGGGAGCCGCCCAGAACGCGGATGCACTTGATCTCCTTGGCGCCGGAATTGTCTGCGACCTTAAGTCTGGTTTCAGTCTGAATCATTCCGTTGCCTCCTTACTTGGCCTTCTCAACGATGCCGACGAGTCTCCATCTCTTATCCTTGGAGAGCGGTCTGGTCTCCATGATGCGGATCTTGTCGCCGACAGCGCATTCATTATTTTCATCGTGGACCTTCAGTCTCTTGGTCCTCTTCACGGCTTTGCCGTAGAGAGAATGCCGAACGAAGTCTTCGATCGCCACGACGACAGTTTTATCCATTTTGTCGCTTACTACGACACCGACTTTCGTCTTTCTTCTGTTTCTTTCAGCTGCCATTCTTACGATCCTCCTTTCCGTTAGGCACGAGCTTTCGCAAGCTCTTTCTCTCTGATAATGGTCTTTACTCTTGCGATATCTCTCTTCACTTCGCGCATCTTGACCGGATTTTCAAGCTGTCCGGTAACGTGCTGGAATCTGAGATTGAAAAGTTCTTTTTTCATCTTATCGAGCTCGGCAGCGAGTTCGACGTCCGTCATTTCTCTGATTTTGTTGAGTTCCATTATGCTTCACCACCCATCGTCACTTCTTTGATGGCAAATTTGGACTTGACAGGCAGCTTATGGCTGGCAAGTCTGATAGCCTCTCTGGCCTGGGCTTCGGTGACTTCGCCGATCTCGAACATTACGCGACCCGGCTTGACGACCGCTACCCAGTACTCCGGAGCACCTTTACCGGAACCCATACGGACTTCGGCAGGTTTCTTGGTTACCGGCTTATGCGGGAAGATCTTGATATATACTTTTCCACCTCTTTTGATCGATCTGGTCATCGCAATACGGGCTGCCTCGATCTGGTTGGAGGTGATCCATCCGCATTCGGTGGCGACAAGGCCGTAGGTTCCGTAGGTGATTTCGTTGCCCTTGGTGGCTACGCCCTTCATTCTGCCTCTGTGAACTCTTCTATACTTAACGCGTTTTGGCATTAACATGGTCAAGTTCCTCCTTCCTCTGTCCTATTCTTCCGTCTGGGGGGCTTCCGCACCCTCAGCTGCTTCAACTTCCGGAGCCGGAACGACTTTCTTCGCTCTCAGTCTCTGGTTGGCCGCTTTGGGGATCGCCGGCTTGTTGTCGCGATCTCTTCTGTCACGGCGCTCGTTATTTCCGCCTTCACGACGCTCGCCGTCTCTTCTCTCGCGGCGATTGCCTCTGCGGTCTCCGTCTCTTCTGTCGCGACGGCCGTTTCTGCCCTGGCGTTCCTGTCTCTCGCGCTTCTCTTCGCGGATCGGGCTCATGAGTCCCTTGTCGAGGACTTCGCCATGGTTGATCCAGACCTTGATGCCGATCTTACCATAGGTGGTATCGGCTTCCGCGAAACCGTAGTCGATGTCGGCGCGGATGGTATGAAGCGGAACGTTTCCTTCGGAATACTTTTCGCTTCTGGCGATTTCGGCACCGCCGAGGCGGCCCGCGCAGACGACCTTAACGCCCTTGGCGCCGGCCTTCATCGTTCTCTGGATGGCCTGCTTCATCGCTCTACGGAAGGAGACTCTTCTCTCCAGAGCCTGGGCAACGCTCTCCGCCGTCAGCTTGGCGTCGAGCTCGGCACGTCTCAGTTCCTCAACGGAGATCTCGACGTTCTTGCCGGTCAGCTTCACGATGTCTTTCTTCAGGTCAGCCAGGCCGTCTTTATCCTTGCCGACGACCATACCGGGTCTGGCGACGAGGATCGTGACGCGGACTTTGTTCTCAGCCGCTCTCTCGATGACGACTTTAGCAACGCCTGCCGCGTACAGCTTCTTATTGACGTACTGTCTGATCTTATTGTCTTCCACGAGCATATCGGCAAAGTTCTGCTTGCCGGCATACCACTTGGAGTTCCAATCTTTGATAACGCCCACTCTCAAGCCGTGGGGACTAACTTTCTGACCCATTCTGGTGAACCTCCTATTCCTCGTCCTTTTCCTTCAGAGTGACGCCTACGTGGCTCGATCTCTTCAGGATCATGGATGCGCCGCCGCGCGCCCCGGCTCTCCAACGTTTCATCGTCGGACCCTGGTTGGCATAAGCTTCGGCAACGTAGAGATTGTCACGGTCCAGATCGAAATTGTTCTCGGCATTGGCTGCCGCGGACTGCATGACCTTCTCAAAGATTTCAGCACCTTTACCGGGCGTGAATTTCAGGATCGTCAGCGCTTCTTCCAAGTTCTTGCCTCTTACGAGATCCGCAACAGGTTTAAGCTTGCTCGGAGACATTCTGACGTATTTTGCAACTGCTTTTGCTTCCATTTCGTATCTCCTTTACTCTACCTGCTCTTGGAGGTCTTGTCGCCGGCATGACCTCTGAACGTTCTGGTCGGAGCAAATTCTCCGAGCTTGTGGCCGACCATGTCTTCGGTGATATAGACCGGAACATGTTTCTTTCCGTCGTGGACCGCGATGGTGTGACCGACGAACTGCGGGAAGATGGTGGAAGATCTGGACCAGGTCTTGACCACTTTCTTTTCGTTCGCTGCGTTCATCTCTTCGACAGCCTTCAGCAGCTTCGGTTCGACGAAAGGACCTTTCTTCAATGATCTGCTCATTTTCTATGCTCCTTCCTTACTTCTCATTTCTTCTCTTGACGATGTACTGGTTAGAGGCCTTGTTCTTCTTGCGGGTCTTGTAACCAAGCGTCGGCTTGCCCCACGGGGTGACCGGGCCCTTGCGGCCGATCGGAGCGCGGCCTTCGCCGCCGCCGTGCGGGTGATCGTTCGGGTTCATGACGGAACCTCTGACATGCGGGCGGATACCCATATGTCTCTTGCGGCCGGCTTTACCAAGCTGGATGTTGCCGTGCTCGTTGTTGCCGACTTCGCCGATGGTAGCGCGGCAGTTCAGCAGGACCTTGCGGACTTCGCCGGACGGCAGTCTGACCTGCGCGTACTTGTCTTCTTTCGCCATCAGCTGGGCGCCGTTACCGGCGGATCTGGCCAGCTGCGCGCCTTTGCCCGGCTTCATTTCCACGTTGTGGATCATGGTACCGACCGGGATGTTCGCGAGCGGGAGGGTGTTGCCGACTTTGATGTCGGATTCCGGACCGGAGAAGATCGTGTCGCCGACCTTCAGGCCGTTCGGGGCGATGATGTATCTCTTTTCGCCGTCCGCGTAAACGATGAGCGCGATGTTGGCGGTGCGGTTCGGATCGTACTCGATCGTGGAAACCTTACCGGGGATATTGTCTTTTTCTCTCTTGAAATCGATGATTCTGTATTTCGGTCTGGTGCCGCCGCCTCTGTGACGGACGGTGATCTTGCCTCTGACGTTGCGGCCGGCGTTCTTCTTGAGGGTGACTGTAAGCGACTTTTCAGGCTTGTCGGTGGTGATCTCCTCAAACGTGGATACCGTCATGCCCCTCAGGCCGGGAGAGGTCGGATTGTATTTTTTAATTCCCATGTTACCTGCCTCCTATTTTTACAGACCCTCGAAGAATTCGATCGGCTTGCTGTCCGCGGAGACCGTGACGATCGCTTTCTTATAGGAAGATCTTCTACCCTGGGTTCTGCCTAATCTTTTCAGTTTGCCGTCATAATTGGCGACGTTTACCTTCTTGACTTCCACGCCGTCAAAGATTTCTTCGACAGCCTGCTTGATCTCGCTCTTGTTGGCAGTCGGAGCGACCTTGAAGGCATATTTTTTCTCACGGGCCAGATCCATGGTCTGCTCGGAGATAATAGGACTAATGATCACATCGTAAGCAGTTTTCATTATTTATATACCTCCTCGATCTTTTCTACGGCGTCCTTCGTGACGATGAAGCTGCCGGCGTTCACGATTTCGTAAACGTTCATGGTGCTGACGAGAGCGGTGCGCACGCCGGGGATGTTGGCGGCGGAGCGGACGACGTTTTCGTCTTTCTCGGCGGTTACGATCAAAGCCTTCTTACCGGCGTTGACGTTGGCCAGGACCTTCACCATCTCTTTCGTCTTCGGAGCTTCGAACTTCAGCTCGTCGAGGACGATGATTTCTTTATCGGCGACCTTCGCGGAAAGAGCGGACTTCAGAGCCAGTCTCTTTACTTTCTTCGGAACCGAGAATCTGTAATCTCTCGGCTTCGGGGCGAAGACGATGCCGCCGCCGACCTGCGAAGGATCGGTGGAGCTGCCCTGTCTGTGCCGGCCGGTTCCTTTCTGACGGAACGGCTTGCGGCCACCGCCGGCGACCTCCGAACGGGTCTTGGCGGACTGGGTGCCCTGTCTCTGGTTGGCCAGGTAGTTGACGACGACCGTGTGGACGGCGTCCTGATTCGGTTCGATCCCGAAAATCTGATCATTAAGCTCGATGGTACCGGCTTCTTTGCCTTCCATATTGAGCATGGTTACGATTGCCATTTGCGTTTCCTCCTTCCCGGGGTCTTACTTGCCCTGACCTTTGACGGCGGAGCGGACTCTGACGAGGCTGCCCTTGCCGCCCGGAACCGCGCCTTTGACCAGCATCAGATTCCGATCGGTGTCGACCTTGACCAGGACGACGTTCTGTACGGTAACTTTATCGCGTCCCATTCTTCCCGGGGACTTGTTGCCCTTGAATACCCGCGACGGATAGGTACCGGCGGCCAGAGCGCCGTGCAGTCTCTTATGCTTGGAGCCGTGGGTCATGGGGCCTCTGTGATGGCCGTGTCTCTTGATGTTGCCCTGGGTTCCTTTACCTTTGGAAGTCCCGGTGACATCGACCTTGGTGCCGACTTCGAAATCGGCGACGGTGATCTCCTGGCCGACTTCATAGCTCTCTCCGTCACAGACGGCGAACTCAGCCAGATATTTCTTGGGGGCAACGCCGCTCTTCGCGAAATGGCCGGTCATCGGCTTATTCACTCTCTGCGGCTTCTGATCTTCGAAACCGACCTGAACGGCGTTATAACCGTCCTTCTCCACGGTCTTGACCTGGGTGACCACTTCCGGGCCCGCCTGGATGACCGTTACGGGGATGACCTCGCCGGATTCTGCGAAGATCTGCGTCATGCCGATCTTTTTTCCTAAGATTGTTTTCATTTTTTCCTCCTTACATTGGACCAGGTTCTTCGTTTCTCCTTTCCGCCTTCACCGACACAGGAATGGTTCCGGCCGGTCCGGTTCGCGAGAGGACCCTGTTCTTGTTGGTTACTGCCAAGCTCCCGATTAGAGCTTGATTTCGATATCTACTCCGGCAGGCAGATCGATCTTGGTCAGGGTATCCATCGTCTGCGCGGTAGCATTCGTGATGTCGATGAGACGCTTGTGCGTTCTCTGCTCGAACTGTTCGCGGCTGTCCTTATACTTGTGAACCGCTCTCAGGATCGTGACGACTTCCTTCTCGGTCGGAAGGGGGATCGGTCCGGAAACGTCGGCGCCGGTCTTCTTGGCCGTCTCAACGATCTTAGCCGCGGACTTGTCCAGCAGCGCATGGTCATAAGCTTTCAATCTGATTCTGATTTTCTGAAGTTCGCTCATTTTCATCCTCCTACATTTTCAAACTTCTGTACTGTTTTCGCTATTCTCGTACAAGGCGCCGGTTCGGTCTTGCCGCAGCGTGTATCTTGTTTCCGCTTCGGTTTCCCGTCGCGGTCTCTCCTGCCTTTCCGCAGGTCTGATCCCAGTCTTCGGTCTCCCTCTGACCGGTTTATCGCTTGCCCGTACACGCTGCCGTGCGTTTCTTTATTTTCTCCGCAAAGCAAACCGGCGAACGCCCTCGCCCCCATCGCGTGGGGACAATTCTCAACGGAAGTGACCTGATAGCTCAGCAACTTTCCGCATCATCGCCTAAAGCAAGCCTTAACAGTATATTATAGGGTTAATAAGAATGCAAGCCCTTTTCGCTTATTTTTTCGAAAAAAGAGGAGCATTTTTTCCGCCTTCCCGATTTCCCTATTGCCATGATTTCAACGCTTCCCGGCCCCTCTTCCGTAACACGCATGCACGCGTTTCTTTTTTGTCGGTTTACGGGTCGTTTAGGGGCCGTTGGGGGGCCGGATCGGCGTTCCCCGGATGTTCTTCAACTTTTTTCGCCATCTTGAAAACGGCTGTTTTTCAACGTTTTAGGATTCTTTGCAGCCAACCGCCGCCTTCCGCAGCTACTTGCCAGGCTCCTTCGCCCAACTGCCGCCTCTCTTGCTTTCGGGTTTCATTTCGCTCCCGCCTGACTTCCTCCCAACCGGATTATCTACCGCTCATCTACCGCTCATCTACCGCTCATCTAGGGAAATCGGCCCCTCTTACCGAGCCGCAACCGCTATATCTGGGGCCCGGACTTTCTCTTCTCCCAACGCAAACTGTTATATGCCGCGATAAACGTCCCGCCAGGAACCACCCTTTTCAGGTCAGACATCGTTTCTGGCTTGCGGACTGAAAACGTGACGGGTTTTCACGCTGGTCGTCCCTACGACGTCTCGTTTTTCCCGGCGCGATCCGGATCAGACATCGTTTCAGGCTTCCCGACTGAAAACGTTACCGATTTCCACGCTTGCCGTCCCAGCGACGTCTAATTTCATATTGACTCCAAAATCGTTCTTCTTATCTTCATCTTCCCCCAGGCGCATCAAAATCGTCCGGTTCACTTTTTGATTGTTTTGCCGTAAAAGTAACACTATTTCGCGAAAAAACAGAAAAAGTGAACCGCCAGGTTTTGATTGCTTTGAAATCAGGTTTCGTATCGGCACGAATGGCAAACACACACCTGCGTCACACGCGGGACTGCGCCCATATAGTATTAAATGGGTGTTTAACAATGTTGCACGCGGGGCTGCGACTATAAAAATGTCGAACATAAGGCTGTGCCTTAGTAATGTTGAAAGCAAAGCTTTGCCTAGACAACAAACGGACGAAACGCCCTAGTACCGGGGGCTTCGTCCGTCAGATCATTCACCAAATCTTATTAGAGGCTTTGCCTGTTTCTTTCCAGCCTACTCCTTCCAGACCCGGATATACGTGTACTTATGGAACGGCAGTAAGAACCAGGCGGTATTCCAGATCTCGAGAAGGCTCTCATCACTGATCACGCGATTAAACGGCACGTCTTGCCAGCGGTCGCGCTTGCCGGTAGTCGGAGTAACACCTTCTCCTTCCGGCTGCAGGATCTCTTTCGCTTTGAGATCGGTCCCGCGGGCGGAGTCAGCCAGGAAGAAGGTCCGCCGGCCATAACCGGCCGCGACGACAAAGTGCATATCGTGTGATTTCAAGCGGGCGCGGACAAGCAGGATGACCGGATCGCCCCGGTCCAACTCTTCCCGCAGCACATCCAGATCGCCCCGGCAGTATTCGGACGCCAGGCCTTCCTGTTGCAACTGACGGCGTACCTCCCGCACCTGGACGTAACCACGGAAGACTTTTTTCATGCGGGCATAGATTTCCCGGCCGCTTTGCTCGATCCCGAAGTGCCGCATCACATAGGCCGCCGCGTAGCCACCGCAGGACTCACCGGCCTGGCGTTCGGTGTAATTAAAGCGTCCGTCACGGCGCGTTAAGATGAGCCGGTTCGATTTACGCCGAACCGGGACTGCGGTCGCGCCCGGTACCGCCGGCTGAGCCGCATCATTCGCCGCGCCCGCCGTCGCAGGCCGAACCGGATTGGCGGAATCTATGGCCTGCGTTCCCCGGCTTTCACCGGCTCTCTTCCGGTGAAAGGGACCCATGGCGATCAGGTCGCCGATGGCAATGCCGAGTGCCGCGCAGATGATGAGAGCAAGAAGGCAAATCAGTATTTCTTTCATATTATTATATACACCCTAAACAAATCCCGGATATCAGCAGCCGAACAGTTCCGCCGCCCGAGTCATACGTTCCGCGACCGGGACGCCGAAAGGACATCTCGATTCACAGCTCTGGCAGCTGATGCAGGCGGAAGCCGTCGTCCCCAGCGCCAGGTAATGCGCCCGGACGCTCTCCGGTACCGCCGGCTGGGCCGCGGCCAGATCGTAAAATTTATTGACCATGGCGATATCGATTTCCATCGGGCAGGGTTTGCAGTGCCCGCAGTAGGTGCATTGACCGGCATAGGAATGAAGCTGCGCGGACGCCAGTACCGACGCGTAATCCGTTTCATCCGGCGTGGCGGTCTCGTAAGCCACCGCCGCGTCCACCTGCTCTTTTGTATCGTAACCGCAGAGGATCGAGGCCACGCCCGGCCGGGTCAAAGCATAATGGATGAGCTGCACCGGCGTGAAGGTCACGCCGAAAGGCGATTGTTCCTTATCGAACAGCCGGCCGCCAAAGAAACCTTTCATGACCGTGAGCCCAACGTTCTTCTCCTCACAGAGCCGGTAGAATTCCGCCCGCTCGGGATCGATACCGGAAAAATCCGCGTTCTCATAGCCTTCGAACATGGAATCCAGGTCGTCCGTTGCCGGGCGCATATCGAAAGCCGGATTGATGCTGAAAAGGATCATCTCGATGAAACCGGTCTCCACCGCCAGTTTGCCGATGACCGGATTATGCGTGCTTAACCCGATGTGGCGGATGATTCCCTTCTCGTGCAGCTCGTGCACATACTCGATATAGGGCCCGTTCATGGCGGCTTCCCAGTCTTCCAGCGAATCGACATAATGGATCATGCCCAGATCGACGTAGTCGCTCCCGAAACGTGTGAGCATATCCTGAAAAGCCGGTTTCACATATTGCAGATCCCTGGTCCGAACATACTGCCCGTTTTGCCAGGTCGATCCGATATGGCCCTGCACATACCAGGAATCACGGCAGCCGGCCATGGCTTTGCCGATGATATCCCGCGATTTCGGGTCGGGCATCCAGCAATCGATGATGTTGATTCCTTTTTCATGCGCGTATTTTAAGAGGGCGACGGATTCCGCCTCCTCGTGGCGCTCCAGCCACTCGCCTCCGA
Organism: Bacillota bacterium; assembly: GCA_017437565.1. Taxonomy (GTDB): domain Bacteria; phylum Bacillota; class Clostridia; order Peptostreptococcales; family Anaerovoracaceae; genus Eubacterium_B. The sequence continues at coordinate 6,419 of JAFRYQ010000201.1, read as the reverse complement.
ATCCGACTTCGCTGACGGCAAGCCCCGTCTTTCCCAATATCCTGTTCCGCATCACGCTCTATCCTTTCTTCTTCAATCAGTCCTAAAACGTTCAGCCGCCGCCTTAGCGCGCCAGCTGCGCCCCCAGCGCGAAGGCCTTCTCACATTCCTGCGGGAAGACTTCCTCGTGGCGCCTCTGCTTATCCGCCGGATCGAACATGGTCCACGGCCAGTCGGTCTTGCTATAGTCCTTCAGCTGCAGCGTATTGCCGCTGATGAAGATCTCCGTTGGTCCCACAAAGCGGTTCATCGTCTGCTGGTAATTCCGCATCATATCCAGATACATGGTATCCGGCGCATTGCTGGTCATGATCAGCAGCGCGGGGATCGGCCGGTCATTGCAGCAAGGCGTTTCCAGATTATAGGTCAGGTTCTGGAAGATCAGGCGCTCGTAAAAGGCCCGGAAGGAAGCGGTCAGTTCCGACAGATAGTTCGGCGAACCGATGATGAGGCCGTCGGCCTCCCGGACCGCATCCAGCACCGGGGTCAGGCCGTCGCGGCATATGCAGCGCCCCTTATTCTTCTCCTTTTTACAACCAAAGCAGGAGATGCAGCCGGTGTATCTCTCCAAACGGAATAAATCATATCGTTCGATCACCGCGCCAACCGACTCCGCGCCCTGCGCAGCCGCCGTGAGCAGCTGGTCCGTATTCCAACCCTTACGCGGTCCGGCGTTCACCACAACGATCTTCTTCGGCATCAAGTTTTCCTCCTTAATATAAACACACATATGGGTCAACGTTTCATTTCAATACCTACCTGCATTATATTCCCGAATGGTCAGAAAGTCCAACCACAACCGGCGCAGCCCTGTATGTTAGAATTGACTAATCGCTTGAGTTAGGTTTATCTTACAATTGATAGATATGAGAAATCCCGGTAAGCGGTAAGCGCGCCCCGGAAAAAATGAATATGAGGCCTTACGAAACTACGAAAATGAATACTTTACAGGAATTAGCGGTCGGCCAGACCGCAGTCATAAAAACCGTGGGCGGCGAAGGCGCCCTCCGGCAGCATTTTCTGGACATGGGCGTTATCCCGGGAACGGAAGTCACCGTCACGAAATTCGCCCCGATGGGCGATCCGATGGAGATCCGCATCCACGGCTATGAACTGACCATGCGCCTCTCGGAAGCGGAGAAGATCGAGATCGAAACCGGAAAGGAAGCGGCGGCGGCAGGCTTTGACCGGCCGGGAGCGGGGCAGGCAGGCAAACGCGCCGAGCACCCCGGCCTCGGCGAGGAAGGCCGCTTTCACCAGCCCGGCGACGGCGACCCGCTCCCCGAGGGAACGGTGCTGACTTTTGCTTTGGTCGGTAACCAGAACAGCGGCAAGACGACGCTCTTCAACCAGCTGACCGGCGCCAACCAGCACGTCGGCAATTTCCCCGGCGTCACGGTCGACCGCAAGGACGGCAGCATCCGCGGCTACCGGGATACCCTGGTGACGGACCTGCCCGGCATCTACTCCATGTCCCCCTATTCCAGCGAGTAACTGGTCTCCCGCAATTTCGTGTTGCAGGAGCATCCACACGCCATCATCAATATCGTCGACGCCACCAATATCGAGCGGAATCTCTATCTGACCATGCAGCTCCTGGAGATGAATATCCCCATGGTCGTGGCTTTGAACATGATGGACGAAGTCACCGGCAACGGCGGCTCGGTCGACGTGAACGCGATGGAAGCCATGCTGGGCGTCCCGGTCTGTGCCATCTCCGCCGCCAAGGACCAGGGCGTGGACGAGCTGATCCGGCACGCCGTCCACGTGGCGAAATACCAGGAACGGCCGCTGCGCCAGGATTTCTGCGATCAAAGCGAAAACGGCGGCGCCGTCCACCGCTGCCTGCACGCGACGGTCCACCTGATCGAGGACCACGCCGCGAAAGCCGGCCTGCCCATCCGCTTTGCCGCCAGCAAAGCCATCGAAGGCGATTCCCTGATCCTGGAACAGCTGGCTCTGGACCAGAATGAGATCGAACTGTTGGAGCATATCGTCCTGCAGATGGAAAAGGAACGGAACCTGGATAAATCAGCGGCGATCGCCGATATGCGCTTTGCCTTCATCCAGCGCGTCGCCGCTTCCTGCGTGAAGAAGCCGCATGAGAGCCGCGAGCATCTGCGCAGCCGCCGCATCGACCAGGTGCTGACCGGGAAGTATACGGCGATTCCGGTCTTTATCGCCATCATGGGCCTGATCTTCTATCTGACCTTCAACGTGATCGGCGCTTTTTTACAGGACCTGCTGGCCGGCGGCATCGATCTGCTGAAGGAAGCGGCCGACGGCGCCATGGCGGCAGCCGGTTTCAATCCCGTCATCCACGGGCTGGTGATCCAGGGGGTCTTCGAAGGAGTCGGCAGCGTGCTCTCCTTCATTCCCATCATCGTGATCATGTTCTTCTTCCTGTCGCTGCTGGAAGACAGCGGCTATCTGGCGCGCGTCGCCTTCTTCATGGATAAGCTGCTAAGAAAGATCGGCCTCTCCGGGCGCAGCATCGTGCCGATGCTGATCGGTTTCGGCTGTACAGTGCCGGCCGTCATGGCCACCCGTACCCTGCCCTCCGAGCGCGACCGCCGCATGACGATCCTGCTCACCCCCTTTATGAGCTGCACGGCCAAACTGCCGATCTACGCGTTCTTCGTGAACGCCTTCTTCCCGGGCCGGGGCGGCCTGATCATGACCGGGCTCTATCTGCTCGGCATCCTCTGGGGCATCCTCGCCGCCTTCGTCTACAAGAAAACGCTGTTCCAGGGGGAAGCGGTGCCTTTCGTCATGGAACTGCCGAACTACCGCATGCCGGGGCTGCGCAACGTCCTGCAGCTGCTTTGGGAGAAATCCAAGGACTTCCTGCAGCGTGCCTTTTCCGTCATCCTGGTAGCCTCGGTCATCGTCTGGTTCCTGCAGAGCTTTGATTTTCACTTCAACCTCGTCAGCGATTCGCAGGACAGCATCCTGGCGGCGATCGCCAGCCTCCTGGTGCCGCTCTTCCGCCCGGCGGGTTTGGGCGACTGGCGCATCTGCACGGCGCTCATCAGCGGGTTCATGGCGAAAGAAAGCGTCGTCTCCGTCCTGGAAGTCCTTTTCGGCGGTCAGAGCGGTGTCGCCAACGCCATGACCTCCCTGACGGCGGCTTCGCTCCTCGTCTTCAGTCTGCTCTATACGCCTTGTGTCGCGGCGATCGCTTCCATAAAACGGGAACTCGGTGCCCGCTGGGCCCTCGCCGTCGTCCTCTGGCAATGCGGCATCGCCTGGGTCATGGCCTTATTGGTCCGCCTGATCGGCATGCTGATCGGCCTCTAAACTGGGTGCCTGGCAAAGCCGGACCCCAATCCTGCGGCAGGCAAAGAGCTGCAGCACGCATAAAACCACGTAAAAAGCCGGCTTCCCGGAGATCATCACTGATCCGGGGCGCCGGCTCTTTTTATGCTTGATAGGTTCGCGCGATCTTGCGCCATCGCTTTTCGGTTTTTGGCTACGCCTCGTGTTTGCACGCCGTACCGGCGTTCCGCTTGGCGAGCTCCGCCTGGAACTCTTCCAAAGCCTGACAGGTCTCACAGTTGCCTCCGTGGCAGCCGCCCTTACAACCGGCGCAGGATTTCCGTCCCGCGAGCTCGTCACGGATGTCCCGGATGGTCCGGCGTCCGGCAAAGAATACGATCACTGCCAGTATGAGGATGACGATCGCTTGTCCGATCACAGGATTCATCCGTTCCTCCTTTCCCGGACGATCGCGTCCGGATTTCGTTGTTTTTACAGGCCGGCCGGGCGATTAAGGGCGTCCGGCCGGCCGGGAATGCTTGCTTAAGCCCGCGCCGCTTCCACGGAGGTCAGCGTTCTGGCGGAGGCATCCGGCTTATAGCCCTTGCGGAACAGCAGGTAGATGAGGATGGCGAGCAGCGCGATGCCGACCACCGTCCAGAACCCGAAGCCAACGCCCGCGAAGAGCATGCCGAAGAAATTATAGGTGATCAAAGCCCAGACATAGGCCCAAAGCGTCATCCAGCCGATGGCCGCCCAGGTCCACTTGGCATTGTTCATTTCCCGCTTGATGGCGCCGATGGCCGCGAAGCAAGGCGCGCAGAGCAGGTTGAAGACCATGAAGGCAAATCCGGCAGCAGCGCCGGCCCCGGCCCGGTTGAAATCGTCTGAGACACGATCCCAGATCTGGTCGCCGTTCTCTTCCAATTCTTCCTCTTCATCATCATAATTGTACAGGACGCCGAAGGTACCGACGACCTCCTCCTTGGCCACGAGGCCCGTGATCGTCGCTACGGTCTGTTTCCAGCTGGTGAAGCCGATGGGCCGGAAGACCGGCGTGATGGTATTGCCGAACTGCGCCAGGAGCGAAGCATCCATCGGGTTGACGTCTTCTTCCGGAATATCCATCTTATCAGCCAGCGCTGTTACGTATTCATCCGTAACCAGGTCTTCCTCTTCGAACAGATTGTCGACCATACCGAACTGGCCGTTCACCGTACCGAAGCTGGACAGGAACCAGATGATGATCGACGAGATCACGATGACGGATCCCGCCCGCTTGATGAAGGACCAGCCGCGTTCCCAGGTCGCCCGGAGGACGTTACCTGCTGAAGGTACGTGGTAAGCCGGCAGCTCCATGACGAAGGGAGCCGGCTCGCCGGCGAAAGCTTTGAACTTCTTCAGGATGATACCCGAGAGGATGATGGAACCGATGCCGATGAAATAAGCGGAAGCCGCGATCCAGGGCGACCCGCCAAAGATGGCGCCCGCAATCAGGCCGATGATCGGCAGCTTGGCGCCGCAGGGCATGAAGGTCGTGGTCATGACCGTCAGCTTGCGGTCACGGTCCTGCTCGATGGTCCGGGAAGCCATGACGCCCGGGATGCCGCAGCCCGTAGCCACCAGGCAGGGGATGAAGCTCTTGCCCGAGAGGCCGAACTGGCGGAAGATGCGGTCCATAACGAAGGCGACACGGGACATATAACCGATGTCTTCCAGGATCGCCAGCAGGACGAAGAGGACGAGCATCTGCGGGACGAAACCGAGCACGGCGCCGACACCGGCGACGATGCCGTCCTGGATCAGGCCGTAGAGCCAGCTGCCTTCCGCGACGCCGAGCGCGCCGAGGATCGTATCGAACAGGCCCGGTACCCATTCCCCGAAGATCACGTCGTTCGTGAAGTCGGTCGCCGCGGTACCGATGGAGACCGACCAGCCGCCCATGGCGATGGCGTAGATCAGGAACATGATGCCGGCGAAGATCGGCAGGCCCAGTACCCGGTTGGTGACGATGCGGTCGATGCGGTCAGAAGCGGTCATATTATCCGCGCTCTGCACCTTCCGCACCGCCTGGCTCGTGATGCCGGTGATGTAATTATAACGCTGGTTGGTGATGATGCTCTCGGCATCGTCGTCCAGCGCCGTTTCGCACTCTTTGATCAAAGCTTCCAGCCGCGCCTTATCGCTGCCGAGGTCGAGTTTGGCGAGCACTTTCTCGTCGCGCTCGAAGATCTTCACGGCATACCAGCGCTGCAGGCTGGGATCGACCTTATTCTTCAGCGCGTCCTCGATAGCCCCGATCACCTTTTCGACTTCGCCGTCAAAGAGTTCCGGCTGCGCTGCTTTTTTCGCTTCTTTCGCCGCGGCCACTGCCAGCTGCGCGGCTTCCTGGTTGCCCTCGCCCTTCAAAGCGGAGATCTCGACTACCTGGCAGCCGAGTTCCTTACCCAGCTTGGCGGTATCGATCTGATCCCCGTTCTTGCGGACCAGGTCCATCATATTGACCGCCATGACGACCGGAATGCCCAACTCGATCAGCTGGGTGGTCAGATAGAGATTTCGCTCGATATTGGTGCCGTCGACGATGTTCAGGATCGCGTCCGGACGCTCCGTGACCAGATAATCACGAGCGACGACTTCTTCCAGCGTATAAGGAGAAAGGGAGTAGATGCCCGGCAGGTCCTGAATGATGACGTCGGCATTCCCTTTCAGTTTTCCTTCTTTCTTCTCCACCGTGACGCCCGGCCAGTTGCCGACGTACTGGTTGGAGCCGGTCAAAGCGTTGAACAGCGTCGTCTTGCCGCTGTTCGGGTTGCCGGCCAGTGCAATTTTGATCGCCATCCTACTGCACCTCGCTTTCTGCTGCCTGGTAATCGACTTCGATCATCTCCGCGTCCTGTTTCCGTACGGAGAGTTCATAATTGCGGATGTTCAGCTCCATCGGATCCCCGAGGGGCGCGACTTTCCGTACGTAGATCTCCACACCTTTCGTGATTCCCATGTCCATGATGCGGCGCTTGACCGGTCCGTCACCATAGATCTGGAGGACTTTCGCAGTCCCGCCGACCGGGACGTCTCTTAAAGTAGCCATGTTCGTTCCTCCAATAATATTGACAATACTT
>JAFRYQ010000200.1 GCA_017437565.1 Bacillota bacterium | reverse complement strand
GCGACCGCGGTGCCTAAGCCGCCGTCCTTCCGGTGTTCTTCCACCGTAACGAACAGTTTCTTATCCTTCTGCGCCCTCAACGCTTCCCGGTCCAGTGGCGCGATGGTATGCATATCGAGGACGGTACAGGAGATCCCGTTTTCCTGTTCCAGTTTTTCCGCCGCCTTCAGGCTCGGGCTCACCATGGTACCGGTCGCGATGATCACGACCTCGCTTCCCTCTTTCAGGAGATTGGCTTTCCCGATCCGGAAGTCGAATTCTTCTTTATAGACGATCGGATGGTTCATGACGCCGCCGATGCGGAGATAGACAGGTCCTTCATATTCCGCCGCCGCGCGCACGCTGTAGACCAGCTCCAGCCCGTCGGCCGGCGAAAGGATGACGAGATTGGGCATAGCCCGGATCGCGGCGATATCTTCCACGGCATAATGCGTATTGCCGAACAGTTCCATGGCGAATCCGGCCCCGATGCCGACGCATTTTACGTTGCAGCGCATATAGCTCATAAAGTGCCGGATCTGCTCGCAGGAACGGAGCGCCGCGAAATTCGAGAAGGTCGTGGTAAAGGGAATCTTTCCCGCGTCTGCCATACCGGCCGCGAGTTCGAGCATATTTCCTTCCGCGATGCCGACGTTATAGAGCCGTTCCGGGAAACGCTCACGGAATTTCGCAAGTCCGGAAGTCACGCAGAGATCCGCCGTCAAAGCGCAGATCCGGTCATTTTCTTCGGCCAGGGCCGCCAGGGAGGTACCGAGCGTACCACGCATGCCCAGGATGGACCAGGTCCGGATATCTTTTCTGCTGATCATGCCTCTCCCTCCAGTTCCGCCAGCGCCTGCTGATACTGCGCTTCACTCAGGTGGTTGTGATGCCAGGCCTGCTCGTTCTCCATGAAGGAAATGCCCTTGCCTTTTACCGTATGCGCGATGACCGCGAGCGGCCTGCCGTCTGTTTCCGTCGTCAAAGCCTGATAGATCGCTTCCGGATCATGTCCGTCACAGGAGCAGGTCTGCCAGCCCATCGCCCGGAACGCGCCTTCGATATCGAACTCCAGGATCGCTTCCGACGCGCCGTCGGACTGCATCTTATTGTAATCGACGATCGCCGTCAGATTGGCCAACTTATGGAAGCCCGCGTACATGGCGGATTCCCAGTTGCTGCCTTCATTCAGTTCCCCGTCTCCCAACAGACAGAAGAGCCGGCGCTCCGGTTCCACCTGCGCCCGGCCGGCTGCGTAGCCCAGCCCGAGTCCCAGACTGCCGCTGGAATAGGGGATCCCGTTCTCCGGGCTGCGGGACGGCTGTCCCGGGAAGTCGCCGCCGTTATCCTCGAACGTCAGCAGCTGTTCTTCCGTGATCATTCCCGCTTCATACATGGCGACGTAATAGCCGAGTCCGCCATGTCCTTTGCTGAGAACGAAGAGGTCCGTTTCGCGGTCCATTACTTCCGTAAAGAGGACGGTCAGGACGTCGACAAGCGAAAGCGACGGCGCGAAATGCGCGCCGGTGTGTCCGGCCTTATATCCCAGTTGAATGATCTTTTTCCGTCCGTCCCGGGTAAGCTCCCGGATCGCGGACGTCTCCTTTCCAGCCATAGCTTCCTATTCCTCCCCTTGCTTGCAAAAAACCGCGGCGAAGACGTTCCGCCAGCGGTTTATGTCTTTTTCCTTACGCGATCCGGATGATCCGACAGAGCATCTCCATCAGGTCATAGCCGTCCCAGTTGAATTCAAAGTCCATCGCCTTGCCCATCGGTACGATGCGGTCGATCCCCTTCAGGTTGAGTTCCGCGAGACGGGCAAACTCGTCCTTCTCGCCGAGATAGGAAAGGGTCTGACAATGCGTATCGTTGCACAGATCTTTCAGCTCCCCGATGTCTTCGCAGTCGTATTCCATGAAGAAGCCGCTGTTCTCTTTAAAGAGCATCAGGTCATGGTCGATATGCCCGACGCCCATGCGGAAGATGAGATTATCCGGCATCTCCTCGCGGCGCACGTCTTCATAGGCGGACGCCAGCAGGTAAGATTTTGTCAGCTTATTCACCGCCTGCACCGGCTGCAGCTCATATTCCTTCTGTAACAGTTCGTGCATCTGCTGCCAGAAGACCCGCTTGGCTTCTGCCTTGGCCTTTCCGGTCCAGGCTACCGTCATTGGAGACGTGCAGGCATTCTGGTCGGTCAAATAGGTGTCGTTGAAGAAATCGCGCGCGATCTGCGTTTTATTCTCCGCGGCCAGATAGTAGTCGGCGTTGATCGCCGCCAGCGAATAGCGGTCGGCAAACGCGACCTCCACCGCCCGGGAGGGCAAGGGAGATTTCCGGATTTCCGCAATGGTCCGGTCCCCGCCCCAGATGACGCGGGCATCCGCGAACTCTGAAAGGGCGTCGTTGATCTCCTTCTGGTGACCGTAGCGGACAACGACGACATAGGGGGCCATCTCCGGATAATCGGCCAGCGCCGCCCGTAGGGCCCTGTTGACGATCGTCACCTGCTCAAAATCCTTGGAAGGCGCTTTGATCACGTTGGCGTTGCCGGCCAGCAGGCCGGTGATCAGGGAATACGCGTAGTTTACCGGTACGTTGGACGGCGCGATATGGAAGACCATGCCACGGCCGATATAGCGCAGGAAATCTTTCCGGGGAATCTCTTTTTCGATGCCCAGGAGATTGGCCTTACGCATCCAGAAAGCCAGGGTCACCACGTCGGGATACTGACGGGCACTGCGATCCGCCATGATTTTTTTAGCGGTACGGTCCAGAAAATCGACGACCGCCGGGCTGAACCGCTCATGCGGCTGGACGGCCGGCATTCCGGCCAGGATCTCCTCATCTCCGACCAGATAGCTGATTCCCTTCAGGTTCTCTCGATTAAAATTTGGCTGCATAGGTGTCGCTGCACCCCCTTATCTCAGCATTCTTCAATCTGCCGTTGATCTTGAAATATTTACCTTTCCGGCCGCAGGGACAATCGTCTTCGCCGAGGATCACTCCTTCGTCCTCGGTCAGGAGAGAGTGCCCAGGATAGGATTCCGGAATCGTGGAAACGACCTGGATGATACCTGCTTCCCCCTTCGGAGCCACGCTGAAATCGCGCGGATCGCGGATGATCACGTCTGAGAAAACGGAAGCGTGCAGGTGCCCGCATTCACACTGCATATAGATGCAGCCGGTCTGTTCGACCATGCCGTAATAATCATGCACGTCGTAGAGGCCGCAGACGTCGGTGAGCCGGTCGCGGAACTCTTCCGGGGATACGGCTTCGCTGATCAGTTTTTTCCAGCCGCCGCCGTGGATCAGGATGCCCTTGGAAAGGTCAAAGACGATCCCCTCCTCTTTTAGGCGCACCAGTTCCCGGTAGAAATGCTGCCAGATCATAAAGGTGAAACCAAACAGCAGGATCCGTTCTCCCTTATGCGCGTCCAGGAAGTTGCGCACGGCTTCCACGTCCAGTTCCATGTCATCATTCAGCGCATAGCACTTCTTGGCGCCGAAAATGGAAAAGCCCAGGATGCCGGCACCGCCAAGCATGAGACCGTGGACGTGCCCTCTTCCAAGATGAAGAAGGCCATCGTTCAGATCCTGCTGGATGAGGGCTATATCAAGTCCTACCAGCTGGTGGACGACGGCACCCAGGG
>JAFRYQ010000199.1 GCA_017437565.1 Bacillota bacterium | reverse complement strand
TATTTTGCGCTTTCTATGCAAACATCTTTGCGTTTATACCCCTTCAACGGCTATTTTAAGCCATATTTGCGGAGTTTATGCTGCAGGTTCTGCCGCTTCAGCCCTAAAGTCTCCGCCGTGCGGGTGATATTTCCCCCCTCATCGAGCAGGACTTCGCGGATCAGCTCCTTTTCCAAGGCCTCCAGGTACTCCGGTAGCGGCCCGCGGCGATCCCATTTGGAGATATCTTGGCCGACCGTATCGTGCCGTACCGGCATTTGCAGGAGCTTTTCGGAAAGCACGTGCTCATCGCCGGCCATGGAGACCGCCTGGGTCACGATGTTCTCCAATTCGCGGACATTGCCCGGATAATCATAGCTCTCCAGTCTCTTAATGGCTTTATCGCTGACCATCCACAATTGCTTGTCGAACCGTTCGTTGTCCAAAGCCACAAAGCGCTCGACCAGGGCCGGGATATCGTCCAGCCGCGCCCGGAGCGGCGGGATAGAGATGTTGACGACGTTCAATCGGTAATAAAGGTCCTTCCGCAGGCGCCCGTCCGCGATCAGCTTCTGGGGATCTTCGTTGACCGTAGCGATGATGCGGGTATCGATGGGAATATCGCGGTCACCGCCGACCCGGCGGATATACTGTTCCTGCAGGACGCGCAGCAGTTTCCCCTGCAGATCATAGGGCATGGCGCTGACTTCATCCAGTAGCAGCGTGCCTCCGCTCGCCTGTTCGAACAGTCCGGCACGGTCCACAGCGCCGGTGAAGCCGCCGCGCGCCGTTCCAAAGAGGATGCCTTCCAACAGCGTTTCGGGAAGCGCTGCGCAGTTCTGGGCCAGGAAAGGCTTGTTTTTCCGGCCGCTGGCGTAATGGATGCTCTGCGCGAACAGCTCTTTCCCGGTCCCGGTCTCCCCATAGATGAAGACGGTGGCGTTGTTGTAAGCGGCCTTCTTGGCGCGCTCGATGACCGCGGCAAAACCCGGGCTTTGACCGACCAGATCGTTGAAACTGTAACGTTTCATACGCGGTTTGACCGGGGCCGGCTCTGTCTCTTTCTCCCGGAGTTCCAAGATCTGGTCGCTCATCGACCGCAGACTCGTGATATCCGTCGCCACTTCCACCGCCGCCACGATCCTGCCGTCGACCCAGACCGGCACGGTGCTGTTCACTGTAGTGACCTCGCGCCCATAGAGATTGCGGTAGCTTTGCTGTTGGCTACGGGTAGGCAGGCCTTTTTTCAGAGCTTTGAACATGGTGCTGTCCGCGGGTTTGACCCACGGGAACGCCTTATGATACTCTTTCCCCACTACGTCGCTGACCGAGATCTGCTCGATCTCCGCCATGGAGTCGTTATAGAAGACGCCGACCCCGTCCCGGTCCACGATATAGACCCCTTCTTCCATCAGCTTGATGAGTTCCTCGATGATCGCTTTATAATACCGCTCTTCCATATTCCCTCGTTTTCCGGTTCATCGTTTTCTGTCTCCGCAGGGATCCCTGCGCCTATATTTTACAATAAAAAAAGCGCGGGCGCAAATATATTTGCACCCGCACAGGGAAGTTCCCGGATCCTATTGCGGTACGATGGTCCGGACGGTCTTGTCGCTCACCAGCGCCGCCCCGCCCAGCGTGAGGCTCTCCCGGATGCCCTTCGCCTTTACGTAGCTCTTCGCGTATTTATACTGGCTGGCGGCGTTGTTCACCAGCAGTAAGGGCACGCCCCTGCGGATCGCCAGCGGCCCGCCGGCCAGCGCGTCCGGATAGCTGTCGGCGTAAGCCAGCATCACCATCTGCGGCGACTTGAAATATTTTTTCGCTACCGCGACGGACGTTTCATATTTATTGGCGCCACAGACCCGCGTCACCTTGCCGTATCTTTGCAATTCTTTTACCACGCTCGCCGGCACGGCCGCGCGATCGCCGATCACCGTGATCCGGGAGATCTGATTGCTTTTCAGATAGTTCTTCTGCGCTGTCGAAAGCCCGTTCTTATGAACGATCATCATCGGTTTTCCGGTCGCGGAGGCGATCAGGGCATCCGGATAATCCAGCCCGGTGCAGATGATGAGCTCCTGCTTCTTTACTTTCGCTTCCTGCAGGATCTTCAGATTGGTAGCATAGCGGTCGCTGCCCCCCAGGCGCACTACTTTATAGCCATAACCGGCCATCCTTTTCTGGAAACGCGTGGTAATGGAGCCGGTGCCGCCTAAGAGATAAACGGTCCCGCCGGCTTTCAGGTTCTCCCGGATATAGAGGGCGGTCCGGGTCTCGATCAGATCGGCGTCCGCCACCATCACGATCGGCCCTTTCTTCAGCTTGGCCAGATAGGAACCGGTCAGCGCGTCCGGATAATTCTGGCCGCTGGCTACCAGGATGCAATTGAATTTTCCGACGCCATAGTCGAATTTCAGCGTATCCGCGATGTTCTCCGCCGTTTCATAGCGGTTCGCCCCACAGAGACGGTTAACCTTGGTTAAGGCTGCGATCGGGAACGTCTTCGTCACCCGGCCCCGGTACTTGCCGATGCCAGTGATCGTCGCCTTGCCGGTCCCGACCCCATAATTATCCGCGTAGGTAAGGTTAAAATCCGTGCCGTACTGCAGGGCCCGGTCGCCCAGGACCACCTTCGGCACCGCGTAAGCCGCGCTGCCGGTATAATACGTCAGCGGGAACCAGATAGAGGCTTTCGCGATATCGGCCCTGGTAGCCACGGCTTTCGCCAGATGATAACCGGCATTAAAAGGCCGGCTGTCCTCCCTTAGACCGCTACCGCTGATGGTATAGTTCCAACCGACGCGGACTCGCTGGCTGTAATTACCTTCCGCGGTATAAAGCCGGCTGCCGCTCCGGTCGAGAACCGCGATCCAATGCCCGGTGCCATCGATGGGATCTCCCAGCGTGATCACGTCGCCGGCCTCGATCTGGCTCGCGGAGTAATAAGCCGCGCCATCCGTGGGATCGCTCAGCCCGAAACAGTATACGGCAAAATCATAGCAATACGCGGCGCAACCGTAATAATAACTGTCCTCCTCCGCCAGTTTCGGGGTCTTCCAGGCATCCCAGGACGTCCCGTCTTTCCAGCGGACATCACGGGTGAACGCGTCGTAAGACGCTCCGTAGACGGACGCGCCTTCCGTGAACGGCAGGGCCGGGATCAAAGCTGCCAGCAGCGCTGCCACGAGTATAAAGCAGAGTCGCCTCTTCAGGTTCCTGTTCATTTCTCTGTTCCTTTCTGCATGACCGGTAAAACAGGGGCTGCCAACGGTCGGTGTCATTTATGATAAGTCTCGCCGCGGTTGATCTTAAAACCGCGGTAGATCTGTTCCAAAAGGATGACCCGCATCATCTGATGGGGGAAGGTCATATCGGAAAAGGAGAGGCGCAGATTCGCGCGCCGGCTGACGGAAGAGTCGAACCCGAGGCTGCCCCCGATCACGAAGACGAGGCTGCTTTGACCGGCAAGCGCGCATTCCTGCAGCTTGTCCGCCAGCTGTTCGGAGGTGAGGCGGCGTCCTTTCACTTCCAGCGTGATGACGTAATCATCGCGGTCGATGTGGGCGAGAAGGTCAGCGCTCTCCGCCGCCCGTACCGCTTCTTCCGCGGCCGGCCCGGTGCCGTTCAGCCGCGCTTCCTTCAGCTCGGTGATCTTCAGGTCGCAGTAGGCCGTAAGGCGCTTGCTGTATTCGGCGACGGCATCCCGCCAATAAGCCTCTTTCAGTTTCCCGATGCAGAGGATCTCGATCTTCACGCGTACCTCCTAACGGTTAGCCGCCGCGTCAAGCCCGCCTGGATGCCGTTTTTTCCCGAGGAACCGGAACGACAGCGGATAGACGGCCATCACGAAAAAGACGATGATCGCGTAGCGCGCCGTACGGATCAGGAAAGCGAGCGCCGTTGGCTCTTCCAGCAGCATCGGTGAGAAAGGTGCTTTCAGCAGAGTATTCAGCACCAGATAAAGGGCGATGCCGCCGAGAACGCGCAGGATCATGCGCGGCACGCTACGGGTATTCTCAAATTTAACGAAACGCTCTTCGAAAGGCAGGGCCAGAAAAAAGCCGATCATGATGCCGAGTGAGGTGTAATAATCCGTCGTTTTGCAGTAGAAAATGCCCAAAAGCGAGACAAGCACCAGGATCAGGTGCAGCAGTCCGCGTCTTTTCACCTTCTGCTGTAGATATGAAACGAAGAACATGATGCCGGCACCCATCGCCCATCCGACCAGCACGTCGGTCGGATAATGCACGCCGAGCAATACGCGTGAGATCCCGACCAGGCAGGGTAGCACAAACGCAAGAATCGTAAAAAAGCGCAAGGCGCGGGGGCTTTGACGCCGTCGCTCAGCCCGCCGATAGAGCGGCAAGGCTCCGTAGATGATCGTGGAATTCGTGGAGTGACCGCTTGGGAATGAATAGCCCTGTGCGGAGATGTCGTAGATATCTGCGGAAGAGTCGACCGCACGCAGACATTTCACCCCGGCCAAGTCGAAATAGGGTCGGCGGCGCAGTACGAGATTCTTCACGAGCGGGTTCCAAACAATGCCGCAGACGATGCTCGTACCTACGAAAATACCGAACTGTTTATCCCAGCACCAATACAAGAAGCCGAGAATCGCGATCAGCAACATCTCTTCCCCGCACATCGTGAGGACTGAGGCGACCGTGGTGCCCGCCGGTCCCATATAGCGCTGCAGCGCTTCCATCAGCACCGGTTCCCAGCTAAAATAAAACGTCGTTCCCTCCATATTCTCGCTCCTCTATACGGCCGCCCGGTCAGGCGCCCATCCGGCCGGAACCGGTCAGATCGTGATCAGCCGGCTCCGCTCATTGCGCGTCAGCACGGTCATCCAGTAATCCTTTTTCTCGTAAAAGCCCTCATCGAAGAGGATATTCCGCACCGTCAGATAGGCCATCTCCGGCGTGTTATTCTCCTGGGAAAGATGCGCCAGGGCGATGGTCGGCGGTTCCGGGTTCTTCCGGTTCTTCAGGATCCGGGCGATGAACTGCGCCGCCTGCTCGTTGGAGATATGGCCGTGATCGCCGAGGATCCGCATTTTCAGCCGGTAGGGATAGCGCCCCATCAGGAGGACGTTGCGTTCGTGGTTGGCTTCCAGCACCAAAAGGTCGCTTTCCACCGCCGTCTCATAGATGGCTTCCGTCACGCAACCCGTATCGGTGATCACCGTCACCCGCTTGCCGCTCCCCGTGAACGAAAAACCGACCGGCTCCATCGCGTCGTGCGCCAGCGGGAAACTGCGCACCGTCACGTCACCGATCTGGATCTCCGCCCCGTAACGAGCCACCTCTATACCGCGTGTCAGGATGCGGTCCTTCACCGCCCCCAGCGTCCCGGGCGTACTATAACAAGGCGCCCCTGTCATGCGGGTCACCGTCTTCAGGCTCTTAATATGGTCGGTATGTTCGTGGGTGATGAAAATGCCCGCCACGTCCTGCGGTTCCACGCCGCAGGCCAGAAGGCCGTTCGCGACGTCCCTTCCGGCGATCCCGCAATCGAGGAGCAGGCTGGCCTGGTCCCCTTTAATCAGATAACTGTTGCCCGAACTGCCGCTGGCAAACGAGCAGAAACTTAACGCCATAGATCTTTC
Source organism: Bacillota bacterium (assembly GCA_017437565.1). Taxonomy (GTDB): domain Bacteria; phylum Bacillota; class Clostridia; order Peptostreptococcales; family Anaerovoracaceae; genus Eubacterium_B. Next base: position 12,311 of record JAFRYQ010000199.1, on the reverse strand, counting down.
TTCCTAACGGTCAAATCCGGTATACTGCTTCTCGCGCTTGCCGCCGACGTCGAAACTCGCGGGCGCGCGTCCGGCATCGACGTAATGGCCGGCATCAAAGCTGGGTCCGCGGTAAGCGGCATGGCCCGTCTGTCCCACGGATTCGTATTTGGAACGCTTACCGGCTTTCCCCGCCTTATTGGCCGTTCCGGCTTTGCCGTCGGCCGGCTTCATGGGCTGGAAAGCTTTCTGCCCGGCTGCCGGCCGCATCTGGGAAGCGCGGCTGCTTCCGGCCTGCCAGGGCTGCGGCGCCTTCTGGGAACCGGAAGCGTTAAAGGCGCCCTTCTGATCAGCGGCGCTCCAGGACGGTGCGGCAGCGGTCCCGGGATAAGAAGCCTGCCCGCTGCTCCGGCGCATCTGTTCCTCCCGCCACTGCCGCGATTGCTCCGCCGCTTTTCTCTTCTTCTTGCGGGATGAGACGGAAAGGATCAATCCGATAACGACGATGATCCCCAGGACTCTTTCGCTTAAAAACTCGATGATCTCACTTTTCACATCCGGTTCCTCCCAAAAATTGGTGCTGCTGTTTTCCGAATTTCCCCAGGATGAAGCCGGCTCATCGTCTTCATCCTCCTCGTCGGGGTCGCCGTAATAGCTGTCGTTATCATCCGTATAGCCCAGGGATTCGTTCAGTTCGATCGGGGACAGGCCATAAAGGATGGACGTCTGCCCGCTGATCTGGCCATCTTTGATCGTGAACGTCAGCTCCCGGTTGATCCCGGTCTTGCCGATATCAAGCTCACCGCCGTCTTCATCGATATAGTAGATGCCATCCGTGTAAGACAGGAAATACCAATGATAGATCCCGTCGGGAAGCTCAAGCTCGATCGTACCGTCCGGGTTGATCTCCGGATATTCCAAAATCAGATAATCGTCACTGTAAACGCAGGGGCTCAGATGCTCAAAAGCGATCTCATGAATCCCTTCGTGTTCTTCTTCTAAAGCTTCCCCGCTTCCGGAGCCGATGTCCTTTTCTTCCATCGTCAGCGTCACCGGCACGCGCGGGCCGTTCAGATCGGTCGTCCACTGCTGTTCCGCGGGCTCGTCCTCCAGATCCGGATCCTGGTCCTCATCCGGCAGTTCGTCCGGTGAGAAGATCAGGTCGACCGGTATGAGGCGGGCGTCCGGCGTGGTGAGCGCGGCGGGGCCGGCTTCAGCCGGTCCGGCGGGAGCCGCCGGCACGGCGGCGGGGCCGGCGGATGCAGCTGCCTCTTCCGCAACTTCTGCCGGCTTTCCCTCCGTACCTTCCGTTTCTGCCAGCACCGGCGCGATCACCATGACCAGAACCATGGCCAAGATGATCAGGATCACGAAGATCGCGATCACGACGCGCGCTACCTTGGAGCGTTCCCCACTGTTTTTCCTGTTTTTCATCTTTTGTCCGCCCGGGGTGCCATCCGGGTTCCTCCTATTAGTTAGTATACCACAACTTGCGTGCTCAGACACGATTTGGTAAAATGACTGTGTTATGGATGGACTGAATATTTACACAGACGGAGCCTGCTCCGGCAATCAATTTGACGCCAACGTCGGCGGTTGGGGCGCGATCCTCGAATTCGGCGAACACGTAAAAGAGCTGCATGGCGGGGAAGTCAACACGACAAATAACCGGATGGAACTCGCCGCGGTGATCGCGGCTTTCCGGGCGCTGAAACGCGGCGGCCTGAAGATCCGCGTCTTTACCGACAGTTCTTACGTCGCAACCTGTTTCCGTGACCGCTGGTATATCAATTGGCGGAAAAACGGCTGGAAAAACGCGAAAAAAGAACCCGTTGAGAACCGCGAGCTCTGGGAAGAGCTTCTCGCGCTCGTCGAGCAGAACGAGGTCTCCTTTTACCGCGTGAAAGGCCACGTGAATCTGGATTCTGCCGCTTTGACCCCGGCCCAGGCCGACAAACTGTACGCGAAGTTCAAGGAATGGAACGGCGCTTCCTTTACGCGCCGTGATTTTGAGTACGTTACCACTATGAATAACCGCGCCGATGAGCTCGCGAATATCGCCATGGACGAACTGCGCGCGGAAAAGCGTTGACCCCGGAAGGAGCCGCGCGGAAAGGAAATGGAAAGACATTATGAAACCCTGTATCTGCCCGGAAGACCTCGCCAGATTCGAAGCCGGCTTTGATGCCGACCGCGCCAACCGCGTGGCCATGAACGCCGCGGTCAAGAACGGTCTCGACGCGGCTGCCGTCAATTTCGAAGCCCCGCGCACCAACCTGCACGCGTTTTCGATCGAGGTGGAAGCCGGCGACGTCACCAATCAGAAGAGTTCCGGCCGCTGTTGGATGTTCGCCTCGCTGAACCTCATGCGCCTGGAGGTCATGAAAAAACTCAATCTGAAGAACATGGAGCTTTCCCAGAGCTACCCGCTCTTCTACGATAAGCTGGAACGGGCCAATTTCTTTCTGGAGAACATCCTGGCCACGCTGGATGAGCCGAAGGAAGGCCGGCTGCTCGCTTACCTGCTCTCCGACCTCATGGGCGACGGCGGGCAGTGGGATATGTTCCGCTCGCTGGTCGCGAAATATGGCGTCGTCCCGCAGGACGTCATGCCGGAATCGTTCTCATCCTCCAATACGGGAAAGATGAACAAACTGCTGCGTACCAAGCTGCGCGGTTACGCCTGTGAGCTGCGGGCCAAAGCTGCCGCCGGCGCTTCCCCGGAGGAACTGCGGGCGGCCAAAGATGAGATGATGGCGACTGTTTACCGCATGCTCTGCATCGCGCTCGGCAAACCGCCGGTCCGCTTCACCTGGGAAACGCAGGATAAGGATGGCCAATTCGTCCGCGTCGCCAACGTCACGCCGCAGGAATTCTTCGCCGAATACGTCGGTTGGAATCTCGACGATTACGTCACGGTCATCAACGCGCCGACCGCCGACAAGCCCTACGGCCGCACCTATACGGTAAAATACCTCGGCAATATCGTCGACCCGGCTTATCCGGTAAAATACCTGAACCTGCCGATTGAAGACCTGAAGGCGCTTACCATCGCCCAGTTGAAAGATGGCCGTATCGTCTGGTTCGGCAGCGACGTCGGCCAGTTCTCGGATCGCGAGCTCGGCTTCCTGACGACGGACGCCTATGATTACGCCGGCCTCTTCGCCACCGACTTCCCGATGACGAAAGCCGAGCGCCTCGATTTCGGCGAGAGCCAGATGACCCACGCCATGGCCATCACCGGCGTCGATCTGGATGAGGCGGGCCAGCCCATCCGCTGGAAAGTCGAAAACAGCTGGGGCAAAGACACCGGTAAGGATGGCTATTACGTCATGAGCGATGCCTGGTTCAACGAATTCACCTACCAGATCCTCCTCGACCGTAAATACTTCTCCGCCGAACAAGCCGCCCAGTTCGATACCGACCCCATCGCCCTCGAACCCTGGGATCCGATGGGCAGCCTGGCGAAATAGAACCTTCTTCACAAATCAAAACCGCCGGCAGTGATCTGAGATCCGCAAGCCGGCGGTTTTATTATGCTGTGATTTTGGCGCTTTTACCTGGCGGTTCTGCGCAACATGGCGACGATGAAGGCCAGGATGCCGCCACCCGCGATGACGGGGATGACGATTTTCGCCGTGGAATGGCTGCCCTTGCCGCCGTTCCCGTCAGCAGAAGGATTGCCGGAAGCATTTCCTTCGACGGTGGCGCCGGTGGTTGAAAGGGTAGCATCCGCGCTGGCGCTGTCGGCAGTCAGCAGATCAAGGTCGCCGATCTCCTGGGTCCCATCCGCGTCACCGGCAGCGCTGGCGCCCGGCGCCGTTCCGTTCAGGCCGGCAGAATCTGCCGCGTTCGCATCAGAGGAAGTGATACCAGACGCACCGGCTTCCGTAGAGGTCGTCGCGCCGGGGTTGCTGCCATTCGAGTTGCTGCCATTAGTGCCGGAGTTGCCACCATTCGAGCTCCCGGACGAACTGCTGCCGGTCCCTTCGGTCACGTGGATGATGATCGGCTCCTTGACGACGTAATGGAAGGTGAAGACGTTCTCCGTTTCATCGCTGGAGAGCGTTTTGGTCAGGTTGTAATAATCGGGACGGTAGCCCTCCTTATAGAGGTAGGCGACGACGGGTTTATCGCCAACGTTCCCGGTATAGGTAACGCTGGGAAGAAGTTCTTCGCCATTGGGGCCAACGTAACGCGCCGTGTAGGAAGTAGGATCGCCTTGAATGCCGTAAGCGACGACGAAATCCATATCTTCCGTGATCTCGAAGGACTTGGTGCCAACGGTATTGTTGTCACGGCCGCTTTGACGAATGCCCTTCACATAGAACTTACTGCCGTCCGCGAGAGAAAGCAAAGCGCTGCGGAGAGTCACGCCCTGGGCGTCGACCACCGACAAGCTGTAACCGCCGGTCGTCTCGGCGTCCCCGATGGTGATGCGGTCGCCGTATTTCAGACCGGAGATGACGAGCGGATCTTCGCCGCCGTCAAAGGTCCCCTGCCCGCCCTGGTAGAGGCGGACCGTATAAGTGTATTCTTCCGCCGCGGAAACCGTGCTGCCCGCCGGATCAGCCAGAGGGAACAGCAGGAAGCCGAGCAGGAGGGCGGCGATCAGGAGCACCGCGAGGCGCCGGGGCGCTCTTGCGGAAACCGCGCTGCCGCAGGCCTTAGAAGAAGTCTTGCGGGTCATCATTTCTCACCATCCCCCTTCCGTTTGCGCCACAGGACGATGGCGAGGACCAACAGGATGAGGCCGGCCGCCGCGATTGCGATGTAATAGGGAAGCAGGTGGCTGGGATCCCCCGTTTTGGGAGTGTAGACCTTCTTGGTCTCCGGCAGTTCGACCGCGAACTGCATGACCAGGTCCGCCAGCGTATCCTGATAATCATTGCCCTGGCTTTCGCCTTCCAGGGAGACTTCCAGGAACATCTTCCCCGTCTGCCCCTGCTTAAAGGTGCCGAGGTAGAAATAATCCTTCAGGGCATCGGTGGCCTCGTGCAGGCCTTCGCCGGCCGGGGTGATCGTCTCACCGCCGACGTTCTTGCTGGAGAAGAGCACATTCTCTTTCCCGGCAGCGTCGGTGAAGACGAGCCGGTAGGTATAGCCGCCGCCCGCCGTCGCCGCATTCTTGCTGCGGTCTTCCAGCGAATAAAGGACGTTGTTTTTCATATACCAGTCGGCGTCGCTCGCGTGCGCGCTGACCAGTTCGATCTGGAAGCGGGCGACGTCGCCAGGCTCCATCTCGCTTAAGGTATCGGACAGGACATTGTTATGGAAGTTGCTCACCAGCGTCGCGTCGGTGGTGAAGGTCACCTTCCAGTCGTCGCTGCCGTTAAAGGTCTCCGCTTGGACTGCCGCCGGAATCACCAAGCCCAGGAGCAGGATCAATACCGCTAGAAGGCCGATCGATTTCTTTTTCATGCTCTGCCTCCTTTACCTGAGCGAAGTGATATTACCGGATCCGTCGACGGTGACGTGGCGGCCCCAGGCGCTGAGGATCGCATCCGCTGCGTTATGGGTCTGCACGGCGTCGACCTTGGCTTCGATCACGAAGCGGGTTCCGTCATAATCATAGGTGGTGTGGATCACGGTGTATTTTCCTTCTTTGGAAACCGTGGTCTCGGTTACTTTCGTGGCGATCATCTCGTTGATCTTCAGCGTATCGGTAAGCGGCGCCGTTTCCTCTCCCGCCGGCAGAATGGACGTATAGTAGAAAACGTTCCGTTCCGACGTCGTGGAGTTGTTATCCGGGTCTGCCAGCCAGCCGCCCGCGGTCGTGAAATGCAGATCGATGAGGCCGGGATCCAGTTCGGGCTGTTTCTTCCCGTTCTTGTCTTCCCAATAGCGGAAGATCTGGACGCGCACGTACTCGTTGATGGTGCCGCTGTTGCGTACGGTCAGCACCTCGTCGTATTTGCGGCCGATCTCGAAATCTTCACCTTCCGGCACGAGCCCCGCACAAAGCGTTCCCTCCACGTTCCCGGTCCAGCTGCCGTCCTGGGCGCTGGCATAGTCGCGCGAGGCAACCGGCGTCCCGTTTTCGACCAGGGTCACGCCGATATCCTTCATCTCCACGCGGGAACTGTACTCTTCCGAACGGATGGTGAGCGCCGCACGGGCATAGCCCACGGTCCCCACGAGCAGGAGCAGGATCGCAATGAGGAAAAGCCCGATGATCAAAGCCGGACTTTTCTGCGTGTTGGTTTTCTTCATCACGCGTCGCCCCCTTCCGTGTCCTCCGTATCTGCCTCACCGGAATCCGTTCCGCCGAATTCCGAGGTGACGGAATCCATCTTCCCGTTATCCTGGATGGAGGACCAGTCCGCGTAGGCTTTGCCGGATTCTTCGTACTTGGCCGGCGTGCTTTCGTAGATCACGACGACGTTGAATTCTTCTCCGGGTTCCGCTTTTTCCGGCACGTTGTTAATGGTGACCACCAGCGGGGTCGTGGAGCCTTCGGCCGGAACCGGATCGCTGTAATAGTAGAAGCCGTCGGCGCCGGGCGTCCACTTCTCATCCGCCGAATAGGTAAGCGGATATTTACTGCCGCTGTAAGCGCGGGCACGGATGAAGACCGGAGCCGAATCTTTTTCGTTGGTGATGGTAACGCTCTTCTTCCAGTTCTTAAACTCTTCCGAAGTGCGGGTTACCGTTCCCAGATTAAGCGTATAGCCGCCCTTTGCTTCCACGTAAGTCGTGAAATAGGCGTAGGCGCTGCCGATGGAAACCGTCAGGACGAGCAGCGCCAGGAGGGCGATCAAAAGATGACTTTTACGAATTTCTTTTCTCATCTTCCCCTCCTATTCGTCCTTCTTCTTCTGCAGCTCGCCATCTTTATACCAGCCCCAGCCGCCGTGTTCCAACGACTCGAAATGGTTGATGATGCCGCTGCTGTGCGTTTCGTTTTCATTATGATCATTGGTAAAGGTCACAGTGACCTCCGCCTCTTCGCCCGCTTCCACGGTAACCGTCTGTACGGGCTCCTCGCTTTTATCATCGTACTGCGCACCGCTGTAGATCTCTTTCACCGTAACCTCGGTGCCGGCGGGGATGTGTTTGATCCTCGCTTCGCCGGTGCCGGCTTTCGAGAGCGTTACCGCAGCCACGTCGCTTAAGACGTTTTCACCGTTCAGTTCGCCTTCTACGCTGAAGACGAAGGTCACGGGCACGATATCGTCATAGGTCAGGAGTTCCTTGACGATCTTCAGCTGTCCGTAGAGGTCCGCCTGTTCAGGCTTCAGGACCGCCTTCGGTTCTTGATCAAAATTGCCGTTTACCGGTACCAGGACCGGCAGGAACCGGTATTCAAACCGGTCGGAATGCGCGATGGTAACAAAAGATTCCGTCTTGTCCTCCCGGGTGACGGTTTTGCTTTTCTCCCGGATGTCTGATCCGTAAGCGAGTACCAGGTAAAGGGCCGGCTCTAAATCTTCGGTAGGTTCAGAGAGCTTCCAGCCCTGAAGGCGCGGTGTAGCTTTCGTATCTGCTGCCAGCGCGATCTTGGCCGCTTCCTGTCCGAGTTCATCGACCCGCTCGGCGAGTTCTTCCTCCGACAGTTCTCCGAATTCCGCCAGATCCCCGAATGCCTCATCAAAAGCGATTCCTCCCTCGGGTTTCTGGACGCCGACACGATAAATGTCGATCAGGAGGCCTTCAGCCTTCAGATCGCCCTCATAATCGTTCGACCCGATCTCCACGGTAAGCCGCGCCGCCTGATCCGCCGCGCTGACCCCGATGGTGAGAATAAGCAGCACCGCGATCATCGCGCCAATCACGACCGCTGCCGATCTCTTTTTCATGGGTTTTCCCCCTTTCCGATACTAAACAGTGTAATCATCCCTGCGTTTCCTGCGCGGGCGCACCATGACGATGATCGCCAAAAGCACCAGCACCGGTACCGCCAGGAACAAAGCCACGAGCACCTCATCTACCTGCATGGCATCCGACGTAATGCGGATGGTAATGTCATCCTCCGTCTTCACACGGTGACCCCGCACCAGCAGGCGGTGCGTATTGATCCCGTATGGGGTGCACGTAACCAGGGTACAATAATCTTTTCCTTTTTCGATCTCCAACGCGGAAAGGTCCGTCGGTTCCACGATGAGGATCTGATCGATCTCATAGGTGAGCACTTCATCCAGCGTCCGCACCAGGAAACGGTCGCCGGTGGTAAGCCGGTCCAGATCCGTAAACAACCTGGCGCTGGGAAGTCCCCGATGCCCGGAGATCACGCAGTGGGTGCTGGCGCCACCTACCGGAAGGGAAGTTCCGGCTAAGTGGCCGATCGCCACCTGCAATACGGCTTCATCCGTGCCGTGATAGATCGGTAACTGTACGTCGATCTTAGGGATCTCAACATAGGCCATGATGCCGCTGACGGTGATGGCCAGTGTCTTGTCATATGCGGCTGCCTCTTCTTCCGACATGACCCATCTGGTTCCGGTTTCCGCCAACTCCTCATTATACGCGACGGCTGAGGCGATGATCTCCCGATACTCGTCATCGTTGATCTGCGCTACCGCACTTGCGTAACTCACGACCGCCCGCGACTGATGGTAGGAATTCCACCAGTTGCTGAAGGTCGGATAGGCCAGAAGCCCTGCTCCGATCAAAAGCGCTCCTATTAATATAATCGTCGTCAGGTGCTTCTTCATGCATCTCCCCGAAGGGCTCTCCCATTACCGATTCCGGCGGGCGGAGGCGGGAAGCCCCCGCCCGCTTGCTGATCTCTTTTGCTTTAACTATTTGCTGCTGGATCTTTTTCTGGCTACCAGGATCACGCCCGCGCCGATGACCAGGATGCCGCCAACGATGTAGAAGATCGTGGTACCGATACCGCCGGTGGACGGCAGTACGTTACCAGCTACGTTGACGACGTCGACCGGGAAGAGGTTGGTCGTGGAATCAGCGGTTACCGCAGTTCCGTTGACCGTCGCCGTGAAAGCCTGCGTGGCGTTGTCGAAGGTGATGACGACGGTGGTATCCTGTGCTGCAGTGTATCCGGAAGGAACCTTCGTTTCCTTGATGACATAAGTACCCGCGCCGAGACCTGCGAAGTTCAGAGTACCATCCGGATTGACCGGCAGCGCCTGGGAAATATGATTCGTGGTCTCTTTTACCGTCTTGGTAGTCGTCTTTTTATATTTCTTAGTCGGGCTGTCATAAAGATCCGCATTTGCCTTCTTCAGGATGTGCGTCGGGGTCTCACCGCTTCTTACAACACGGTAATCAACGCTGCCCACGGTGACCTTTTCTCCCGCATCGCCTTCCTGCCATACGACGTAACCGTCGGTCGCGCCGGCAGGAGCAGCGATCATCTGATCTTCCGTCTGCGGAGCTGCCGTCGTATAAGCACCGGTTTTCAGCTTCCAATATTCGCCACTCGCGTCTTCCGCAAAGGCTTCCGTATTGGAGACTACCTGATTGATGCTATCGCCTTCGATGGTGAATTCCGCCCCCTGCAGAGCCAGACCATCCTGGTCCAGTTTCTGGAGCTTGATGCCGCTCGTGAAGGTCTTGGTTGTTTTTTCCGGAGTCTCGCCGAGCGGGACCTCCTTGGTGGAATCCGGTTTACCGGGCTTACTATTGTCCTGGGTTCCGTTATACGTTTTATTCGGATTGTTGGAATAGGTCAGATCCTGCGTATTGAGGTTGCCGGTCCCGCCGATCACGGCGTTTCCATTCAACGTCGCCTGATAAGTGACCGTGATGGTTTCACCCGGATGGTCTTTGGCATTCGTCAAAGCGATCTCGAAGGTATGCGGTGTTTCACCTGCGGCCACCGGCGTGACATCGTTTCCGGTGTAGATCTTATAATCCGTATCTTTCGTCATCGTAACACCGGTTTTGTCCGTGGTTACGGTGAAGGAATCCGGGTCAAGCGTCAGGCCAGCGCTCAGGGTCTCGTTGATGATGAAGTAGTAGAAATCATAATCCGTGGCGTGGGCCGGAACCTTAGCGGTAATCGTAAAGGTGACCTTATCGCCAATGCTGACGTTATCGGTTTTGCCATCAGCGGAAATGCCAGGATTCTGCGGGCTGTCTTCTGCGCCATCACCCGTTCCCGGATGCTCATCCGCGGTGATCGTTTTATCCGAGGACGGTACGTCTTTCTTGGTGTCCATGGTCACGTTATCCAGCACCTGGACGATGTACTGGGAGAAGACGTCGCCTTCCGCCAAGGTGCCGGTAACCGTATCCACGATCAGATAATAGCCCGGGGCCAGGTTTTCTGCCTTAAACCCATTGGCTTTGGTCAGGGTAGCGATTGTTCCGTTCAGAACTGCCGGGTCCGCGTTTACCAAACTCGCGGCAAAAGCTCTGGCGTCCGTAATAGCATCCAGGTCCGCTTTTGGAACGGAAGCGCCGGTGTTACCATAGTTGGCACCGTATTTAACGTTCTGCAGTTCCTTAACCGTTTGATTATCAACGGTCTTACTTACTACCGTACCGGTAAAGATCTGGTAGACGTTGTAAGTGTGGTTGTCTTGATAAGTTGCCGGTTCGCTCGTGAGGGTAATGGAAGCGGCGAAGGAAATTGCCGTACCCATCGCGAGAACCATGATAGCTACCAGTACCAGTGCGATAACTTTTTTCAAGTTCTTCATGATATTCCTTATCCTTTCTTTTGTTTTAGTCCCCTTTGGGTCCTTCTGTGAGTGCCCCGAGGGGGCTTTTGCTTTGCTGCTTTGATGGAGCGCCACCGGCCGCAGCGGGCCTAAGTTCAGGCTTCGGAGGTTCAGCGCCTCGACTGCACACGCTTCCGGAAGCCACCGGTGATAATTGCGATCTTCAGATTCGGCGATTTTTCGTCGAGATCAGAGGCTTATCGGTACCTCCTTTCTCTTCGCCTCATTCTGAAGAGGTATATTAGGGCGGAAGAGGCAACGAGTATCGCTCCGCCTAATTGATATGGTTTAGTGCCGCGGCCGCCGGTATGCGGGAGGGCTGCGCCCGGGTAGTTCTCGACGGTAAAGGTTGCGTTCGCTGCACCTTCCCCGCTAACGGGATCACCGGCCGTGGCGGCCGTAAAGGTTACGAGTCCTTCGGTCCCTTCTTCTTTTTCGGCCCAGGTTATGACGCCGTCATGCTCAACCTTGTTGACCCAATGAACCGCTCCGCCGCTTACCCGGATATAGAATGCCGCATCACTGGTAAGCACATAACCGCTGGGCGGATCACTCTCTTTGATCTCATAAATGCCGGGAGCCAAGCCCTCGAAAAGGATCTTCCCATTGGCATCCGTTTCCTTGTCTTCCGTGTATACGAGCTCGTACTCCGTTTCCGATCCGTCCTTTAGCTTGTTTTTCGGTCTTCCGTCTTCCTCATTTAATAAGGTAATGGTAAACGTCGAGTTGGGGAGCTTGATCTCCGTCTCTCTTTCGATCTTGACGATCTCGAGCGGTACCGGAATCGCTTCGTAGTCATTGGTGATGGCAAAGTCCGCGTGATCCGCGGCAATGCTAACGCTGACGGAAGCAACGTGTTTCCAGATATCCGTATCCCCGAAATGGATCATTCCGGTTTCGGTATTGTATTCTACCGAGGAGCCGTTGATGCTGAAGCCGTTCGGATGCTCGTCCACACTGTAGTAATAGAACTTGCCGTTCCAGGAGCCGTTAAACGCCGAATCATCTGCTATGGACTTCTCAATTGCTTTTCGCATGCCCATACTCAGATGCTGTTTCGAGATCACGAGCGTGCCTTTATGCCCGCCCTGCGCGCTGGTGACGGATGAAACAAAGATCGTTCCGTCATTCACCGGCCAGTCAGCCTCGTTACAATTATTCTGGATCTCACCGATCAGCGAGAAGTCGATCTCCGGGAGTTGTATCGTCTGGCCTTCCCCGGTTCCCGTCGTCGTTACCGTATATCCGGCAACGTCTTCATTTTCTTCGACAACGGTATAGGTCGTTCCGGCTGAAACGTTCATGATCTTCCATTGCCATACGAAATCATCTTCCATATCGATCCACAGAACGTTTTCGTCGGCCGTAACGCCGTCTGCCAGGACCCCGCCGCCATAAATCAGCGTATGTGTCTCACTGCCGTTCGTCAGGGTCACCTTAAAATCTTCCGGGAGCTCTGCTTCCGTCAGGCCGGAGAATGTCTTTTGGACGCTGACATAGGCCTCGTCCTCCCCGTCGGAATAATCATTGGTGAAGTTCGCGACGATCGCGTTATCTCCGGTCTTCCCCGCTTTCACCGTCACCTTTACAGGATTCATCCAAGGCAGCGCGTCGTGCCCTTCGGTTTCCTCTTTGATCCAGTAGTTACCTGCCGGTAAGCCTTCAACCTCTGCGCTCGTGACGGAAGCGAGGGTGTCATCGATC
>JAFRYQ010000198.1 GCA_017437565.1 Bacillota bacterium | reverse complement strand
GATCCCCTATGGCGCTACGGACAGCCTGTACGGGTTTCCCGGCACGGTGACCATCGGTACCGACGGCCTGATCATGCTGCTCTCCCGGGTGACGGATTCCCTCTACCGCTACGGGTTCCGGCGCTTCGTGATCCTGAACGGGCACGGTGGCAACAACGCCGCGATCGAACAGGTTGGTCGCAATTTATATAAAAAGGGTGCCCTGTTAGCCTGCCTGAACTGGTGGAAGATGGCCGGGGAACTGGATCCCGCCTGGACCGGCGGCCACGGCGGGGCGGAGGAAACAGCCGGCGTCATGGGCGTTGATCCCGCTTTGATCGATCAGCGGTTTATCGAGGACGGCATGGAGCTGAAGGACGATATATCGCCCGAGATGCCGAGCACCGGCTGGAGCACGGTGCTCTTCCGCGGCGCGACCGTGGTGATCCCGCGGGAAGCGCGTCATTATTTCGGCAACGGCTGGTATGGGGAAGACAAGCCGCCCTTAGCGACGGAAGAGTGGGGACGGGAGATGCTGCAGGCGATGGCGGATTATACCGCGGAATTCTGCGGGGCTTTCGCAGCGGCACAGCTCCCGGAAGAGGAGGCATAAGATGGATAAGAAGACGTTGAAAATCGTGGAGTGCGCGCTGATCGTCGCACTCAGCTACATCGGGTTCCAGTTTTTGCGGGTCGACATCCCGGTCGGTACAGAGAGGACGGCGATTCACCTTGGGAATACCTTCGTCGTACTCGGTTCTCTGCTTTTGGGCGGTTGGGGCGGTTTCGCAGGGGCCATGGGACTGACGATCGCCGACCTGACTAGCGGCTACGTCACCAGCGCCCCCAAGACCTTTATTTTGAAACTGGTGATCGGATTGCTCGCGACTTTGGTTTCCCGCAAATTCTTTAAAATCGAAAGAGAACACAGCGTGAAAGCACAGACCCGGATCGCCGCCATCGCGGCGGCCGTGTCCCTGGGCGTCAACATCGTGCTCGACCCGCTCTTTGGCTATTTTTACAAAGCCTATATCTTTGGCATTCCGCAAGACCTCTCGGCGACCCTTTCTAAGATCGGGTCCGTGACGACCCTGGTGAACGCGGTCATCTCCACCATCCTGGTCTTTGTTCTCTGGCCGGCGCTCTATTCGGCTTTATCCAAAGCGGGCAAACTGCCCTGGCATGAGGAGAAGAAGCAGTGAAGAAAGAAGAGTTTCAGATCTCCCCGATGACCAAAGGGTATATCCAGATCTATACGGGCGACGGGAAAGGCAAGACGACCGCCGCGCTGGGACTCGCCATGCGCGCGGCCGGCGCGGGCTTGCGCGTCTATATCGGTCAATTCGTGAAGGATATGGAATACAGCGAGATCGCTGTCATCCGCGCGCGCTTTCCGGAGATCCGGGTCGAGCTCTACGGAACGGAAGAGGGCTGTATTTACGGCCGGGAGGCGGACGCGGAAGATCGTGAGGCGGCGCGCCGGGGATTGGAAAAGGCTCACGCGGCCATGTTGAGCGGGGCTTATGATCTCGTCATCCTGGATGAGCTCACGATCCCGGTCGCCTTTGGCGTGCTGCCGGAAGAAGAGGTGCTCGCTTTCATGCGGGAGAAGCCGGAAAAGGTGGAGCTCGTCATTACCGGCCGCCGCGCGACGGAGAAGATGACCGCTCTCGCCGATCTGGTAACGGAGATGAAGGAGATCCGCCATTATTACCGGCAAGGCGTGCTCTCCCGCCTGGGAATCGAATGCTGAGCAGACAATTTGTTTGAATTGACAGATTAATGTATAAATATTATACTTATAATGTCATTTTCTAGGTCAGAAATCCACCCTCCCGATAAGGGAATGAGCGGTCTGACGGCGTTTTAATTTTTGGAGGCTTGATTTGAGAGACTATGTAATCAAGCGTATCGCACAAGGCGTGCTGCTGGTAGTTGTCGTCTCCATCCTGGTATTCAGTATGCTGGACATGATGCCCGGAGATCCGATCAACATTCTTACCGACCGTAAAGTGCCGGAAGAAGTAAAAGAGCAGCTGCGAGAGGAGTGGGGGCTGAACGATCCCCTGCCCACGCGGTACATTAACTGGGTGAAAGGCGCGATCCACGGCGATTTCGGCAAGTCCATCCGGACCAAAAAGCCGGTCGTGGATATGATGAAAGCGCGTCTTCCCGTCACCTTGAAGCTGACACTCACTTCGCTTATCCTGGATCTGATCATTTCGGTCCCGATCGGATTGATCGCCGCCTATAAAAAGGACGGCTTCTTCGACCGATTGATGATGGGACTATCGCTGCTCTTCGCGGCGATCCCTTCCTATTGGATCTCGGTCATCCTGATCCTGGTCTTCGGGGTATCCTTGAAACTCCTTCCCATTTCCGGCTTCAGTTCCGTTAAACACTATGTCCTGCCGGTGGCGGCATTGACCATCGGTTCGGTGGCGGGGCTGATCCGTATGACCAAAACAGAGGTTCTGGACGTTTTGCGGGAACGGTACGTACTGACTGCTTATGCCAAAGGGCTTCCCAAGAGGAACGTACTGGTATATCACGTGCTGAGGAACGCGCTCATCCTGGTCGCGATCATGTTCTTCATGAGCCTGCCCTGGGTCATCTCCGGCGCGGTCATCGTCGAAAACATTTTCGTCATTCCCGGTATGGGACAGATGCTGACTTCTGGGATCCTGAATCAGGATTTCACCATCGTGCAGGCCTGCGTATTGATCCTGGCGATCCTCACCGTCACCTGTAACCTCATCTGCGATATCATCACGGCAATTCTCGATCCGAGGATCCGCGTAGCAATGGGAGGTGAAGGACGATGAAGATCAAGAATGCCGCCCTGCGCCGGGCTCTCAGCAACCGGAACTTTATGATCGGTCTCATCATGGTCATCATCATCGTCCTGGTCGCTATCTTCGCTGATTTTATCGCGCCATACGCCTATGACGACGCGGATCTGGCGCCAAAATTCACGCCGCCCTGCAAGGAACATCTCTTTGGGACCGATGATTTCGGCCGTGATCTCTTCAGCCGGGTGGTCTACGGCAGCCGTATCTCTTTGCGGGTAGCCCTGATCGCGGTCGTACTGGAGGTCTTCCTCGGCGTTTCCATTGGGCTGATCGCCGGCTACTACGGCGGGAACGTCGACCGCGTCTGCTCCTTCATCGCCGATTTGACCTGGTCCATGCCACCGATCATCATGTCCATGGCGGTAATTACCGTATTGGGCAAAGGTATTGATAAAGTCGTCATCGCCATCGCCATCGTCGCCTGGGCGGAATACGCCCGTGTGGTGAGGGCTAAGACGCAATCACTAAAGAACATGGCCTTCGTGGAGACGGGCATTGCCTTTAACGAAAAGGATTCCGCCATCATGCTGCGCTATATCCTGCCGAATATCGTGCCGTCTATCATCGTGCTGGCTTCGCTTTCGATCCCGGCGACCATCATGAATACGACCGCGCTCTCCTTCCTGGGCCTTGGCGCCATGCCGCCTTCCCCGGACTGGGGGCTTGCGCTTTCCAACAGTATGGCCTTTATCGCCCGCGCGCCCTGGATGGCCATCTATCCGGGCATCGCGCTGGTCTTTACGGTGTTCGGCTTTAACCTGCTGGGTGAAGGGATGCGCGACCTGCTGGATCCCCGCACCAAGCTGAGATAGGAAAGGCAGGGACGGAACATGGCAGAAGAACTGTTAAAAGTAGAAAATCTCAGCATCGATTACAAGATCGAGGGCGGTGACCTGAGCGCGGTGAATGACGTTAGTTTCTCGATCGAGCCGGGCCAGGTCATGGCCCTGGTCGGGGAATCGGGCTGTGGAAAATCCACCATCGCCCATACGGTGATGCGTCTTTCGATCGATCACAATGAGAAGATCGGCGGACATATCTATTTCCAAGGACGGGACTTGCTGGCCCTCTCCGAACCGGACATGGAAAAAGTCCGGGGAAAAGAGATCGGCATGATCTTCCAAAACCCGCTGGATTCCCTTAACCCGGTTTACCGGGCTGGGACCCAGGTGGAAGAAGGACTGAAACTGGACGGGATCAGCGGAGAAGAGGCCAAGCAGCGTGTCCTGGAGCTGTTTAAAGACGTGCAGATCCCGAATCCTGAGACACGGATGGAGTCCTTCCCGCACGAGCTGTCCGGCGGCATGCGGCAGCGCGTGATGATCGCCATGATGCTGGCGCGGGAACCGAAGCTGCTCATCGCCGATGAGCCGACGACGGCGCTGGATGTGACCGTCGAGGCCCAGGTCCTGCGCATCATGAAGGATATGTGCGAGAAAGAGCACGCGGCGGTACTCCTTATCACGCATAATTTCGGCATTGTCGCGGAGATCGCGGACCGGGTCGGTATCATGTACGCCGGGGAACTTGTGGAAGAAGGCGAGATCCACGAGATCTTCCGCCAGCCGATCCATCCCTACTCACAGGCTTTGCTCTCGGCTTTGCCGAGGATGAAAAAATCCCAGGGCCGCATTCAGGCCATCGAGGGAAACGTACCGCGGATCACCGAAAAAGAAGACGTCTGCCGCTTTGCCAACCGCTGCCCTTATGCGGAAGCGATTTGCCGTGAGAAGCGGCCCGAACGCCGGGAGGTCGTGCCCGGGCACTGGGTCTGCTGCCACGTGAAATAGCGGAACCAGCGTGAAGAGAACGGAGCCAAAACATGGGCGCAATCATTAAGATCAAAGATTTAAATAAACAGTTCAGCTTCGCCAAAGGACTCTTTGCCAAGGGAATTACGATCAACGCCGTGCAGGATCTGACGCTGGATATCAACGAAGGCGAGATCCTGGGCCTGATCGGGGAGAGCGGAAGCGGCAAGACCACCTTGGCCCGGACGATGCTGGGACTGACGATGGCATCCGGCGGGCATGTGGATATCGACGGAACCGAGGTCGTCGGTGCTTCTAAGAGGAACTTGCGCAAGGTGCGCGAACAGTTCGCCGTGGTCTTCCAGGATCCAGCCTCCAACCTGAACCCCCGGCAGACGGTGGAAAGTTCCATCATCCGGCCGCTCATTATCCGCGGCATGAGCAAAGCAGAGGCGAAAGAAAAGGCGAAGGTTGCCCTGGCTAACGTGCAGATGGACCTCTCTTACCTGGGTTCCTATCCGCATCAGCTGTCCGGCGGACAGCAGCAGCGGATCGCGATCGCCAGAGCTTTGGTCATGGACCCCAAGGTCATGATCCTGGACGAGCCGACCAGCGCGCTGGATATCTCGGTACAGGCCCAGATCCTGAACCTGCTTCTGGAACTGCAGGAAAAGCTGAACCTGACCTACGTCATCATCACCCACGACCTGAACGTCATCCGCTACGTATCAGACCGCATCGCCGTGATGTATATGGGAAGGTTAGTGGAATATGGGAGCGTGGACGACGTCTTGGAGGATCCGCGCCACCCCTATACAGAGATTCTGATCCATTCCGTCCCGGTCATGAATCCGGAAGACCGTGGTTCGGAAAAACAGATATTCCCGGGTGAACCCGGGGACGTGCCGGAGGACCCGCAGGCCTGCCGGCTCGCCAAACGTTGTCCCTATGTGATGGAAAAATGCCTGCACGAGACTCCGGAGATGACGGAGATCGGCCCTGGGCATTTTGCCGAATGTTTCTTAATCAACAGAAAGAACGCAAGAACTGAGGAGGAAAACAAATGAAGAAGAAACTTTGCGTCCTGATGATCCTGCTGCTTCTGGCCGGAACCCTTTCGGCTTGCGGCGGATCCGCGGCCCCGAGCTCCGGCGGATCGAGCTCCGAAAGCGCCGAAAGTTCCGAAAGCGAAGCGGAAACCGTGGAGCTTTCCGACGCGACAGCCGTTGTCTCTGAGGAAAGCCAGTGGTGGGGGAACGATGTCACCCAGTTGGATGGTGGTATGTACTGCCAGACGATGGTCGCGGATTCCCTGGTGACCATGGATGAAAACGGTAATCTTGGTCCCAACATGGCGGAAAAGGTAGAAGTCAGCGATGATGGCCTTACCATCACCCTGACCATGCCGGAAGATCTGAAATTCCCTTCCGGAGAACCGGTGCTGCCGGAAGACGTAGTAGCGTCCATCGAGCGGTATAAAGCGGTCTCCCCCATGGGCTATATGATGGATACCATCGAGTCTATGGATATCGACGGACAGAAAGTGATCATGCATCTTTCTGAGTTCACCAGTGACCTGTTCACGACCTTATCCGGCCAGATGTATAATATCCAGGATAAAGACGTTCTGGATTCCACCAGCGATGACGACCTGCTCTGGGGCGCGCAGCCTTACGGAATGTACTACCTGGATGAATACGTGGAAGGTTCGCACGTCGTCCTGAAGAGAAACGATTATTATAAGACCTACAACCCCTACGTGGAAAATAAAGGCCCCGCCTATTACGCGGAGATCACGGTTCGCTTCATTTCGGAAGAATTCTCGCTGGCGAACGCGATGAATACCGGCGATATCGACGCGCTCCTTGGCATTTCGCAGGATGGCCTGGCGCAGATCACCAGGGAAGACGCGAAACCGCAGACCCTGCGTACGATCCCGAATATCAACTATATCGGTTTCAACCTGAATTCCGAACCCTTGAAAGACATCAAGGTCCGTCAGGCGATTGCCTATGCGATCGACCGTGATAAGATCCAGGCGGATAGCGATGGGATGGCCGTTCCCGCTTATTCGATCGCGAGTGAAGGCGTGACCTGCATGAGCCAGGAATTCGCGGACTGGTATAAGGGTGAATACGCGACCAATCGTGAAAAAGCCGCGCAGCTGCTGGAAGAAGCCGGTTGGAAGGATACCGACGGCGACGGCTATGTCGATAAAGACGGCAAGATGCTGGAACTGCTCTTTGTGGGTAACGACGGAGCGAGTGAAAACATCTGCGCCCAGTCCCTGCAGAACCAGTTCAAGGAAGTCGGCATCAAGCTGAATCTGGAACTGTACGCCGACTATTACCATTACGACGTCATCGCCCAGGGCAGCTACGATCTCGGCCTCCAGCATTTCGGTTGGATGGAACCGGTCCTGCTGCTCATGTATGCCATGACGAATGACCCGCAGCTGCTTCCGACCGCAGGTATCGAAGAAGAATACAACGCGAAAGTCATCGAGGCCCAGCATGCCCAGGATCCGGAAGAAAGAACGGCGATCATCGCGGAGGTCGAACATCTGGTTGCGGACAATATGGTCGCGATCCCGGTCTACTCCGATCTGTCTACGGTCGTGACGAGCGATAATTATGACGGCATCGTCCTGTTGCCGAATGGCTGCTGCTATTTCAACGACGCCAAGCCGGCGAAATAAAAAACGCCTGTTGATTTAACTCTGCCCATCATGGAGTGAAAGACGATGCAACACATGCCTCCCATGTCCTGCCCTTGCAGGATCCGGGGGCATGTTTGTTTTTTCCATAAAAAGCCTGTGGTTTCAGGCAAAGGGAATATGCTATAATTATTCACATAAGAAAGCGTGCTAGGTCGGACAAGAAAGGAGAGATCTTATGGCTTTCCTCTATGTGCTGATACAATGGACCTGGGGAATCATCCAGACGCTTCTGGGCCTCTTCATTCTGCTCCGGGAAGGTCTCGGCAGGGAACATTTCTGGTTCCATGGCGCCTATGTCACCCGTTGGGATCACAGCGGCGGGCTCAGTACCGGCATGTTCATCTTCATCGGGAATGCTTTGCTGGAGAATGGAGAGAAGTACGCCTACCTCACGCACGAGTACGGGAATTCCATCCAGTCGCTGATCTTTGGGCCGCTCTATCTGCCCATCGTCGGGATCACGTCTTCCCGGTGGGCGAAAGCCTATAACGAGGAAAAGCTGCAGGCGGGCATCTCGTATTTCAGCGTTTTCCCGGAGGATCAGGCGAATCGCTTCGGCGAGAAGGTCACCGGCATCAAAGTGCCGGAGCAGATTCCGGAAGGGCTCTTCCTGAACGAGGCGAAAGCAGTGACCTTGGGCGGTGTGGAACAATATGTCAGCGTTAAGGGGACCAAACCTGAGAACCCGATCCTGCTTTTCCTGCACGGCGGACCTGGCTCGACTGTCACGGGCACTTCCTATCTCTATCAAAGCCCTTGGGAGAAATACTATACGGTCGTCAACTGGGACCAGCGCTGCAGCGGTAAGACCGCCAGTATCTCCGGGACGGAGACGCAGGAGATGATCACGGCGGAACGGATCATTCAGGACGCCGTAGAGCTGACCGATTACCTGCGGGAAAAATACCATAAGGATAAGATCATCCTTATCGGCCATTCCTGGGGCACCTATCTGGGCGCCAATCTGGCCAGCCGCTATCCGGAGAAGTATTACGCCTACATCTCCACCGGCACGATGGTCCATTCCCGGCGGGAATTCGACGTGCAGTGTGATTACTACGAGAAGAAATTTACGGAAGCCGGCGACCAGAAAAAGCTGGCGGCTTTAAAGGCGCTCGGGAAAACGCGGGAAGAGGCGTTCTGGAAAGAGTGGCAGGTCGAGGGCGGCTTAGGCATGAATAAGATCCTCATTAAGGAAGGGAATTCGACCGTCAAAGCGACCGGCATGCTCTCCGCGTTCCGGCACGTGATCCTGCCGGCGCTGTGGTCCAGCGAATATAAGCTGAAAGACTCCCTGCATCTGACCGCGTATAAAGCCTATCCGCATGTCATCGAGAAGGAGATGCCGGTATTCGACGCTGAGAAACTCGGCCTGGAATACCGAATCCCGGTCTACTACATCGAAGGGGACCAGGATTACCAGACGCCCTACGTCCTGGCGGAGGAGCTGTATGAGAAGACGGTCGCGCCGGATAAAGCCTATTATCTGCTGAAGAACTGCGCGCACTCCTGGGAGATCGACGCGCCGGAACAGATGGCGGAGATCATGTGCGGGGACCTGCGCGAGCGTTTGCAGAAGTTCCTTTAGTCTGGCTGGTAAAAAAGAATTGTATGGGGAAGTTTGACAGGGGAAAAGGAGCCTGTTAAACTGATAGACGTAGGAGAAGGAAATCACTTCGCATTAAAG
>JAFRYQ010000197.1 GCA_017437565.1 Bacillota bacterium | reverse complement strand
TGATGCCGTCCCCAATCACGATCTTCTTCACCTGCTCCCGGATCGGGCTCCAGCAATTATCACTGTTGGAATAGGAATAGCCACCGCCGGTGGAAGAGCGCGGATAGCGATAATGGGTTTCCGTGTCAATGGTCAGAGGGCCTTCGCCGGTAAAGGTCAGGACGTCACCCTTCAGATTCCAAGTCACCCTCTCCCCCGCCGTCCGATAGGCCTTCTCCTTGCGGAAGGCGCCGTCGGCGGCGCCGATGGAATAGAAATTGACCGCATTGCCACTCGACGCGTACCAGTAGACTTTTGTCCCGTTCAGCACCGGATGGCAGTCCGAGAGCGGTGCGGCCGCCGTGTATTCTTTACTGATCTTCTGCCCGGCCCCGTTCACGAAAAGGTAGTGCAGGATCGAACTGGAAAGGGGGTCGCCGGCCGTCGCCGGCTGTTCGGATCCATATTCCTCCCACATGATCAGGAACCGGTTGTCATTCACCTTGGTGATCTTGGTGCCGAGGAAGCATTTCCCGTCGCCCTGATAATTCGTCAGCCAGACCACATTGGTAGCCGCTTCCGTAAAATTGCTCTTCGGGGTCACGGTCAGATAGAGATTATGCGGGGTATCCTGGTTCACCGAATCGTAGAGCGACTGGTCGATGGATGCTCCCAGGCCAAGCACATTGCTCCCGGAAACGGCCAAGTCGTCAACGGACGCATAACAGGGGACCGCCCAGGGACTGGTGCGCTGGCCACCGTAATGCAGCACGGCCAGCGTCGCTTCCGCCGAACCGCTCATGCCGAACCGTTTCAAAGAGGTGCAATAGCTGCCTTCGCTTTGTTCCAGGAGATAGAGCTTATCGCTGTCCGCCTGGATGTATTGCATGAAGGAGTGCCAAAGGTCGCAGGCGATGATCTTGCCCGTCATCGTCTGCTCGTTCACCTCGATCAGGAGCAGGCCCTGATGTCCCTGCCCGACGGATTCGTCCACATAGCCTTCATGACCGGTCGCCACGTAGAGGTAGCCGTTCCGCTCCGTCATCTCCAAACAGCCGGCCCGGAAAGGCCTCCGCACCTGGCCGCCGAAGAGTGCCGTATTGCCGGTGATGACGGCGGCGCCAAGCCGCTGCCAGGACTTGCTGTAGCGGATGACCCGGATCACTTCAGCGCTGTCGGACTCCGCCTCATTCAACTGGCCTTCCACGACGTAATAGCTGTCGGTCCCGGCATAGAAGCCGCCCCAGAGCGGCAGTTCCAAAGCGACGAACTTCCGGCTCAACAGCTTGAAACTGTTGTCATAGTTTTCGATCCGGATCCGATCGCCGTCGTAGAACACCCGCATGTAACCGCTATCCGTCGGCACGAGCGCCGAGGTGCTGCGCAGGTCGATATTCAGGTTGTCGCAGGGGACCGGCAGCAAAGCCGCGCTGCCGGAAGCTGCCAAAGCCGGCCCGTCCGCCCGGAGCATACCGGTCATGCCGACTGCCGTTATCGCCAGTGCCACCAACAGCATCATCAAAGCATGTCTGATCCGGATCCCCGGCTCTCGTTTCATCCTCATCGTTTCTCTCCGTGATTTTACGTTCTAAAGTGTACCCTCGTTGTCCAATTCTTTTAAATTATACCACTTTCCGCGGCTTCCGTCGTTCATTTCTACCTTGTCCCAGCCCGACAAAAGTGATAATATAATTAATTGAAAATTGCCGCTTTTAAGTGCGGCGGCAGTGATCCACTTATTATAACCTGAATCCGCATCTCTAGTCAGAAAGAAGGAAACCCGATGTCAAACCGAACGTTCTCCAAACCACTTACCCATGCTATTCTGATCCTTTTCCTCTCGTTGCTCTTCACCGCCGTCCTATTACCGCTGACCAGCCAGGACGCCCACGCGGCAGTGTTAGCGGAAGAATCCACCTACACCCTGAGCGATGACGGGACCCTGCTCATCAGATCCAACGCGTTCACCTATGGAGGTACGTTTGATCATTACGGATCTCCGGCCTATGGTAAAAAAGCCATAGTCCGCAAGATCGTCTTCGGCGCGGACGTTACGGTGATCACCCGCGAAATGGCCGGTGGCAGGAATGAGACCGACGGGTGGTATGCCGGAAGGACAGATTACAGCGGTTATTTCGGCAACGTCGAAGAGATCGTCATCGGCAGTAACGTTAAGTCTATCGCCTCCTGTTCGTTTCAAGGCTATTATTATCTGGAGAAGATAAACATTCCGAAATCCGTTGATTCGATTGGCCAGTATGCTTTTATGAACTGCTCGTCCTTACGTTCCCTGACCGTTCCGGGTAACGTTACCACGATCAAGGACTACTGTTTTGCCGGCTGCACCAATCTGCGCAGCGTCACCTTTACCGGTTCCGTTAATACGATTGGATACGGGGCTTTCTATCTGGACGGTTCTCTGCAGACCGTCACCCTGCCGGCCTCGGTCACCATGATCGACGGTGCTGCCTTCCAGAAATGCAGCTCGCTGAAAACGCTGACCCTGCCGGCCAATCTCGATACGATCGGCAGCTACGCCTTTGAGAGCTGCACGGCGCTGCAAAAGCTCACAATCCCGAAGGGCGTGACCACGATCAAAGAGTACACGTTCTATAAGTGCGGTTCCCTTGAATCCGTGACCTTCCAGGGGCCGCTTTCCACCATTGAAAAATCCGCTTTTGACAGCACCGGCCTCACCGCGGTCACCCTGCCGAAAGCAGTCAGCACGGTCGGTCAGTACGCCTTCGCCAACTGCGAACGGCTGAAGACGATCACCTTCAAAGGCGAAGCGCCGATGGCCAATCTGCACTACGAGGCTTTTGAAAACGTCGTCGCAACCGGTTACTATCCGAACGTCGACCGGATCAACGCGCTGAACGATAAATTCTATAACGCCTACCATAATTCCCATACGGGTACCGACGGCAACTGGTACAGCTCCAACGACGCTAAGGTCCAGTGGGTCGGCACCAATATCCCCATCAGCAAATGCACCATCACCGGTATCAAAGCCAGCTACAACTATACCGGCAAAGCCATCAAGCCGACGGTCGCCGTCAAGATCAACGGCACGACGCTTCGCAAGGACATCGACTATACCGTCAGCTATACCAATAACGTGAAGGCCGGCACCGCCACCGTCACCATAAAGGGTAAGGGCAATTACACCGGTTCGGTGAAGAAGACCTTCAAGATCGTCAAGAAGGCCGCCTCCACCAAGTTGGCTGGCGCCAACCGTTATGGGACAGCCCAGACGATCGCCGATCAGCTGAAGAAGGAGAACGGCGGCAAGAAGTTCTCCACCATCGTCGTCGCCTCCGGTGATACCTATCCGGACGCTTTGGCCGGCGTCTATCTCGCCAAGGTCAAGAGCGCTCCGATCATCCTCACCAGCAAAGCCGCGGTCCGCGAAGATGAGGCCATCAAGTATGTGAAAGCCAATCTGGCTGCCGGCGGCAAGGTCTATATCTTAGGCGGTACCGGCACCATCCCCAACACCTTCATCACCAAACTGCGCCGGGCCGGCATCACCAATTACAAACGCCTCGGCGGCGCCAACCGTTATGAGACCAATTTGCTGATCCTGAGAGAAGCCGGCGCTAAGAATCAGGAAGTCATCGTCGTGACGGGCGCTAATTTCCCGGATGCTTTGATCAGCTCCGCAACCGCCCGGCCGCTGCTGCTGGTTGCCGGGAACGTTTTGACCCCGACCCAGAAGAGCTGGCTGGCGACCGCCAGACCCACCCGCCTGACCATCGTCGGCGACAGCGCTTCCGTCTCCAACGCCATGGCCGGCGCCCTCATGGATTACAGCAGCGTCACGCGCGTCAGCGGAAGCAATATCTACGACCGTTCGGTGAAAGTCGCGCAGAAGTATTTCAAGAGCTCCACCAGCTGCATCTTCCTGGCCATCGGCACCGACTATCCGGACGCCCTGGCCGGCGGCCCGCTCGCCATCAAGATGGGCGGCCCGATCCTGCTGACCGGCAACAGCGCGAGCCAGTATAAATACGCGCAGAACTACGTGAAGAGCTCCGGCATCAATAAATCCGTTACGCTCGGCGGCCAGGTCTCGGATTCCACGATCAAGACCATCATGCAGCAGTAACCAGAGGCTTCACGATTCAACCCACATAGCAATCAAAGCCCCCACAGGGCGGCACTCGTCAAAGCCCCCCACGGGGCGGCACTAGTCAAAGCCCCCCACGGGGCGGCACTCGTCAAAGCCCCCCACGGGGCGGCACTAGTCAAAGCCCCCCACGGGGCGGCACTAGTCAAAGCCCCCCACGGGGCGGCACTAGTCAAAGCCTGTACAGGGCGGCACCGGTCAAAGGTGCCGCCCTTTTTCTTGAAGCGCCGGGCCGGATTTGCTATACTGGCTCCAGACTTTAGGAAAGAGGCGCGGTTGCCGCGCCAGAACGGAAATATGGAAAAACGTTTGGATGAACTATGCCGGGAGCTGCAAAAGCTGCTGGATGAATATTAAGAACTGAGCCGTGCCCGCGAGCAGAAGCAGGAAGCGGAGATCGAAGCTTTGATACAGAAGAGCGACGATGCCGATCCGCTGTTCCGGAAATTCCGGGAGTCTCGGGTCCAGGCCGCGCGGAATGCCGTGAAGGCGGAGACCGTCCGGCGCATGCAGGCCTCCGGACTCATGAAGCCCCGCTGGGATCCCGAGAAAGTGGCCGGCTTCCGGGAATTGTTCGAACAGGATCTGGCCGCCAGTGAACGCTATCAAAAGGCGCTCGCCGCGGAAAGCGCCCTGGATCTCGACGCCGCCGACCGGGAAAAATACCGGAAACTCGTGCGGGGGAAAGTCCGCCCTGATGAAGCGATGGGGGAAGCCCTCACCGCCCTGAAAGCGGAAGCGCTGGCCAAAGCCGGCGCCATTCTGGATGAGCTGGATATCCCGGAGCGCGTGAAGCAGGCAGAAGCCGAGGAAGCGGACGCCTTTGCCGCGCATGTCGAAAAAGCTCTGGAAAAGGAACGGCGCGAAGCGTCCAGCCCTTATCTTTCCGAAGAGAATATCCTTCTTTTCCTGAACCGCCATATCGGGGATGACGGCCTGGTTTCCGCGACCGTCGTCAAAAAAGCCCTTTACAAACAGTACAACGGGAAAAAACAGCTGGAGAACGCCGTCCTGCAGAGAGCCCTGCCCCCGGAAGATAAGGAAGCGGTAAAGCTGGTCCTCAGCGCGGACAGCGTCTGCAAAGGGAATACCTTTCTCAAGCTCTATACGAAAGCCCTCGCCAAGACCGGCATCACCGAGCGGGTGGTGAGCGCGGCACGGCAGCGCTTTCCCCGCACGGCCGTCTATGAGATCCTGCTGCGAAATCCACTCTATAAGGGCCTCTACGAACGCCATCTGGAAGCCCAAACGCGCTCCCAACGCATCCAGAAGGGCCTGCTTGCCGCGATTCCGGAATCCTATCCGGATCTCTTCCCGCTCGCGCGACGCATCAAGCGGCACTTCGTACTCCACGTCGGACCAACGAACAGCGGCAAGAGCCACGACGCGATCGAAGCGCTGAAAAAGGCGGAGAACGGTGTCTATCTGGCGCCGCTGCGCTTGCTCGCTTATGAGAAATTTGAAGAATTGAATGAGGCCGGCGTCAACTGCACCATGAAGACAGGTGAAGAAGAGATCCCCATTCCCTTCAGTACCGTGCAGTCCTCGACCATCGAGATCCTGGATTACACCGCCCGCTATGACGTCGCCGTCATCGACGAAGCGCAGATGGTCGCCGACTCCCAACGCGGCGCGGCCTGGACGATGGCCATCCTGGGCATCCAGGCTGACGTTATCCAGATCTGCCTGGCGCCGGAAGCGCAAGCTGTCATCATCGCCCTCATCAAAGCCTGCGGTGACACCTGGGAGATCATCCGGCACGAGCGCCTCGTCCCTCTGGAATATGACCGCAAGCCGCCGCTTTCCTTCCCTTATTCCGTACCGCGGGGTACCGCCTTTATCGTCTTTTCCCGGCGAGACGTGCATGCGGTCGCGGCCGAGTTGCAGCGGAAAAAGCATCGCTGTAGCGTGATCTACGGCGCGCTACCCTATGATGTCCGCCGCAATGAAGTGAAACGCTATCTGGCCCGGGAGACGGATATCGTGGTAGCCACCGATGCCATCGGCATGGGCATGAACCTGCCGATCGAGCGGATCGTCTTCCTGGAGACCGAGAAATTCGACGGCAAAAATAAGCGGCCCCTGACCGACAGCGAGATCAAACAGATTGCTGGAAGGGCCGGTCGCTACGGCTTATATGAGAAAGGTTACGTGAGCAGCTTAAGCGGGCAGCGGCTGGTCGAGCGGGCGCTCCACTCCGAAACGGAACCGATCCGGGAGGCCCGCATCAGCTTTCCCTTCAGCTTACTTGGCATCGAGGGCCGCGTTTCCGAACTGATGCGCCGCTGGGCGGAGATCCCGCCGAAACCCGGTTTTGAAGTAGCGGATATGTCGATCCAGATCGCTTTGGCGGAAGAGCTGGAGCAACGCACGGATGAAAAGGATCTCGTCTACCGCTTCGTCATGTTCCCCTTCGAGGAGAAGAATCCGGATATCAAAGCTTTATGGCTGGAGCTTTTCGAAATCGAACGGACCGGAGACGATCGTGACATCCTCTCCTTCCTGCCCCCGCCGCCTTCCCCGCATACACGGCTGGACACCCTGGAGGTACAGTTCAAGATCTGCGATCTCCTTTACCGCTACGCGGATTCCTTCCGTCTGGAACACAGTGACGCGCTGCCCCAGATCGCCTACCGGAAAAATGAGATCTCCCGGCGCATCATCGACCATCTGTCCAAGGGCAAGCTCTCCCCGAAGACTTACGGGAATGACCGCCGCGGCCACCGGCAGGCATCCCGGACCGACGGACCGGAACCCGCCCGGGAACGGAGCGCGGTCTCCCGCGCCCATGACGATCGTCGGGAACGGAATTCTGCCCCGCAGGCCGCGGGCGACCAGCGGGAACGGAGTTCTGCCTCCCGCGTCTCGGGCGACCAAGGGGGACACAGTCAGGCCTCACAGACCCAGGAAGGACGCCAGGAGCACAGCCGGGTGCCGCGGCGGCGCCGCCGACGTCGTAAACGTTAAAGATGCTGTCGCAAAACCATACTTTTTAGATAGCACCTTTTCCTGTTACCCGCTTCCCGGCGATGCTGTTCCAGAAAATCCTTTTTCTGCATTTATGGAACATGCTTTGACTAAAAAACGGCTTTAAGTGAACAGATCCGCAGGGCGATTGTTCACCTAAAGCCATTTTTCTACTTTATGGAACAGGTTTTCACCTTATTAAAGAATTCGTAGAACAGCTCCTTTTTACGTCTCATATCCGTCTCTTAATTGATTCTTACAACGGCGGCCTTACTGGACATGCCCGGCCAGCCAGGCGGTCATCTGCAGGAAGGCCATGAGGGCGCCGGCCGCTTCCGCGTCCGGCAGCGGGCTGACCAGCTTCACGCCGGGCAGGCCCTCGCCGCTAGCAAAGAAATCATGATCGGCGGTGCTCGCCATCAGCCCGTGCAGGCTACCGTCCGGATCACAGCCGTCGAAAAGCGGCGTCATGAGGTCGGTCTCATAATCGCGTGAAGCCAGCAGGATCTCATAGAGACCGCCCTGCCCGCGTTCATCGGCGAGAGCAGTAAGCTCCCACGGCAAGCTGCGCGCCGCCACGTCCGTTTGCCCAACTCTCCTCTTCAGGAGAGCAGCCATCCAGCTAGCCATCTCCCGGTATTCCTGTTGCCAGCAGTCGACACGGACCGCCCGCTCCAGCATCTCATAAGCCGGTACACAGGCGTCCCGGTCCCAATCCGGAGACTGCACGGCGTCGCCGAAACCTTTCAGGTATTCCGCCGCGCCAAGCGGATCGCGCACGGCCAGCGGCAGCAGCACGGCTTCCGCGTTGGCCAGATAAGGCGACGCTTCCTCACCCACATAGAGGATCGGATAGTCGTTATCCCGCGCGTCCGGCAGCAGGTCGCGGCTTGATCCGTTGCAGATGGCATAGATCTTTCCCGCCTCCGCGGAAACGATAAGGGAACTGCCGGCGGAATCCGCCCCGCTGATCACCGCTCGTTTCAGAATATGATAGGCCGCGCGGAAAGCGAGTTCTTCCTCCGCCCCGGCTCCGCCGCGTTCGGGCAGATCGATGACGATCAGCGAAGCATTTTTGCCGCGGATCTGATCCAGGAGGCCGCTGTAATAAGCCGGCGAGAGCCCCGGTTCCACGATCTGGATCTCCGGCGCTTCTTCATCCGCGGGGACCGCGGAGAGCGCCGCGCGCACCGCGAGGTCCGTCTCCGCGCCGCGTCCCGCAAGGATCAGCACCAGGTCAGCGCTCTTACGGATCTGCTCCGCGTATTCCATCAGTTCTTTTAAGATCTCTTTATCACGGCCGAAAAAAGACTTGGTCATCCAGGGTTGCCGGAACAGTTCGTCCAGGGCCGGATTCATGACGTTCAGCGCGTCTTCCAGTTCCTGACGGCCGATATTGGTTCGGTATTGCCGGTCGATCAGCATCTCATTCTACTCCTGATACACAAGCGGCTTCCACGCCGGTAACGTTGACGTTTTCCAAACGGGTCACTTTCGGAATGACCGCCGTATTATACTGGCAGGTCTCCCGCGACATCCGCATGCTCCGCAGGCATTCCTTCATATTCCCGGAGACCGAGCCGCCGGAAACGATCTTCGTTTCACCGCCGGAGCGGGCATAGCCGAGCCGGATCTCGCCGAGGAAATCCCCGGTCATCGGATCGCAGTAGAAGGCGGAGAATTCCAATCCTTCCAAATGATCGCCCTGCCGCAGTTCCTCCTCGGAAGACGTACCGCCGGTGACCTGGAAATTGTGAACGATGGAGCTTGCTTCCGTGCCCATCTCGTCCGGCCCCAGATAAGAGGCGAACTGACGGGAGCCCCAACGCTCCCGGAGAACGTGATCCTGGATCAGGACCCGCTCCCGGATCGGGCTGCCCTCTTCATCCCAGGCATAATTCGCTGCCGAACCAGGCAGCGCCGCCAGCGCGCGCAGGGTCACCCGGTCGCCGGTCACATTCTCAGCAATGGGTTTCCCGATCTCCCAGTCGCAAAGCTTCTGATAGCGGAACCCGCCGCTGCTTTGTTCCAGGAAGAAGCGATAGAGCGATACCGCCGCCTCCGTGGAGAAGACCACCGCGCTCTTCTTCAGATGCGGCGTGTTTTCCACCACCAGTTTATCCCGGGCAAAGCCAAGCGCTTCCGTGATGCGGGCCTGCAGCGCCTCACGGTCGCAGGTACCGCTCTTGATCATGCGGTAAAGCTCGATCTCGTGCGCGCCGTCACGGGCATTTACGATCACTTCGGCAGCGGAGGAAGGATAGCGGGTCGTCACGTCCACGCCCCGGGAATTCAGGACGCGCCGCGTGACGTCATCGATAAACAGTTCATAGGAATTGATATCTTCGGTCGCCGTCTCCGGGACCTGGCGCATCGCTTCCAGGAAATCCCGCGCGATCGCCGGAACGTCCGGCGCTTCGCCATAGACTTCCCCGTTCCCGGCTGCCGGGCTTACTAGTTCGTAATAGGGATTTTTCACCAAGGTCGCCTGATAGCAGAGATCGCCGACTGTCTTCTCCAGTTCCGCGCGGGAAAGCCCCGGCGGCACGACAGCCGTGGCGCTGCCGAGGAAAAGCTCCCCGGCCTCTTCCAGTTTACGGAGGACCTGGATCTCTCGTTCGCAGGTCGACCGCACGCGGTTCTGGTCCAGCGCGTGGCGGATGAAATAGAATTCCCAGCCGCGCGTCTCGGTCTCCGTGATCTGCCAGGCGTCCGCCGCGGAATTCTTAAGCGTCTCCACCAGCAGAGCAAGCTCGCCGGAGCATTTTATTTCCTGATTCATATTCTTATTCTCCATGGCCGCTTCCTCCTTTAACCCAGTCTGGCCCGTCCTTCAGATAGGGGCCGCCGTCAGCGACGCGCACCCACTCCTTATAGCCCTTGCCGCAG
>JAFRYQ010000196.1 GCA_017437565.1 Bacillota bacterium | reverse complement strand
TGGCAGGTCACGGTCTCGCCGCAGCCGGGCATCGCCGGCGTGGAAACGCGCTATTGTAAAAATGATCCATCCCATATTGAGACCCGGCCGATCGATCCGCTGCCGAACCTGACCGCGATCACCTATCGGACGTATAGCGATTACAGTTTCTGGGCGATGCAGGGATACGCGTACAGGCGTCAGGAAGTGACCACCAGTCCCGTTTATACGGTCGGTTCCACCGTCACCCTCTCCTGGACCTCCAATAACGCGTATTCGGTGACGGCATACGTCAATGCTACGCCGGCCCCCACCAACTATATGAACGCGACGATTTATCAATTCAACGGCGGCACGCAAGTAGCCGTGTCGCGGACGGGGGGCAATCCTTATCAGTATTCCGTCACGATCCCGGTGACAGAAGGCATGACGGTGGACTTGAAGTCGAGCGACGGGTGGAATTACCCGCAGAATATCGCCATCACGGTGAACCGGGCGGCTCCTGCCTTTGCCCCGACGCTGAAGAAGAGCGCCGTAGCGCCGGAACTTCCGGAAGCGCAGAACGTGAACCGGCGGGCTTTGAATAAGGGCAGCAGCCTGCGGGCCGGCAATGCGACCGGCATGACCTCGGAAGAGCTCGCCGCCTATCTTGCCGGGCTCCCGGAAAAGAGCGGCGCCTCCTGTGAAGAGGGCGATGAGATCGCCCACGTCTATAAAGAGAAGGTCCTGAACCCGGCGACGGCAGATTACACCTTTACCATAACGGGGCCGAACTGGACCTTGCCGCTCACCGGATTGCCGAAGTATAACGAATACGGGAACCCATACAGCTATTACGTCGTGGAAACCAGTCCCACCACCGGCTATGAGACCACCTATCTGGGCCAGGATACCGGCCTGCAGGATGGCGGCGCCGCGGAGATCCACAACAAACGCCAGAAAGGCAGCCTGCTGATCACCAAGAACGTCCTGTACAACGGCCGCGCCGCGGATACGGAAGCCGAAAAGGCTTTGGTAAACGGCAGCTACCAGTTCACGGTGAAGAGGGACGGCGTGGAGATCGCGGGTAGTCCCTTCACGATTACCGTGACGGACGGCGTGGCGGCGAGCCTGTTGATTCCGGAACTGGAGGCCGGCGACTACACCATCGAGGAAACGGGTAGCGGCGACCTGGCCCTGGCCGGAGCGAGTGGCGGCGTCTCCGTGACCAATAAGGTCGTGACGGCAAGAGTCACCGTCGGCAAGATCACGGAAGCAGAGCTTCTCGATGACGCGAAAGCGGCCTTTACCAATAACTACACGGCCTATGAAGTGGTCATTGTGAAGACCGATACCGGAGATACCTCTCAGCGGCTGGGCGGTGCTGTGTTCGATCTTTACGCGGCGGCGGACGTCGACGCGGCCCACGGGACGATCCGGGACGGCGCTACGCCGCTGGCCAGCAACCTGACCACGGCGGCAGACGGGGCGGATAAGGGCAAGGTGTCCCTGGGACCGCTCGCCGCCGGCACCTACTATTTGT
Organism: Bacillota bacterium; assembly: GCA_017437565.1. Taxonomy (GTDB): domain Bacteria; phylum Bacillota; class Clostridia; order Peptostreptococcales; family Anaerovoracaceae; genus Eubacterium_B. The sequence goes on along the minus strand of JAFRYQ010000196.1, from coordinate 14,427 downwards.
TCGAAACGCAGGAACCGGACGGCTACGAGAAGCTGACGGCGCCGGTGAAGATCGATGTGGCGGATAACCACGTTGGCCTGACCCAGGGGGCGCGGTCGGAGACGGCGACGATCGTGCAGGAAACTGCCGAACTGACCGTCCAAAACACCTTCGGGGTAGCCCTGCCCCATACCGGCGGTTCCGGAACGCGTGCCTTCTACTGCGGCGGCGCTTTGCTGCTCCTGCTGGCGGGCATGCTCGCCGGCGGACGGCGGCTCGCACGGAAACGTCGTTAGACCGAATCTAAATCAAAGCATTTGGCCCTGCCATTTTCCCTAAAAAGGAGCGGCAGGGCTTTTCTTTGCCCGGGACGCAGGGAAAAAAGTATTGTAAGATGAGGAAAAATCTCGTTATAATGTAAGATAGCTTAAAAGAATCGGTAGAAATGGACTTGGAAGACAGCATCAAAAGAAAGGCATCTCATGGATCTTGACCGCCAGGTTTCCCGAAGAAAGAAGCATATCAGATCGATGCTGGCCGGTATACTGGCCGGTATTGTCGTGTTTACGACAACCTATAGCCTGGTGCTCCCGGCAATCACGCTTTCTGAAGACGTGGCCGCCGGGGAACCGGGTTTTGTTGTGGAAGAACCAACAGAAGCCGCCGGGGAAATGCCGGCTATGGCGTTCCGCGCGGTGATGAATACCGGGCAGGAAACCGTCGAGGGGGAGATCCTGACCCCGGAACGGATCGCCGCCCGGACACAAGAGGAAGAAGCGAGAAGGAGCGCGGCAAGTCCGGCGGAAGGACAGCCGCTCGTGGTGGACGTGGAAGCCAAGGAAGCCGCTTTCCCGAAGGGGACGCGGATGACCGTGGTGAGCGATGCGGACCAGGACGCCGCGGCAGCTATGCTCCGCGCCGCGGAGAACGAGACAGAGGGGACGTTTGCTCTGGCCGCGCTTTTGGGGATCACATTCCGGGATGCCGACGGGATGGAGATCGTCCCGCGGCTTCCGATCCGGGTAAGCGTATACGGTCTGGACCTGCCGGAAGACGGCGCGATCGTGATCGCCCTGGACGATGAGGGAGAAACGGCAATCGTTGAGCAACCGTTGGACATCGAGACGGCAGCAGACGAAGTCGTCTTTGATATCGACGCGGAAGAGTCCCGGCGGTATGGCCTTATATACCGGGTCGCAACGCCGGCCCCGGAAGAGCCGGCCGAAGAACCGGCTATTGGTGAAGAGTCCGCAGAAGAGACGGCAGAAACAGCGCCTGAAGAGGCACGGTCAGAGGAGCCCATTCCTGCTCGGGAAGAGACTCCGGAAGAGGTAGCGCCTGCCGGGGAAGAAATGGCGGAAGAAGTAGCGCCAACTGCGGAAGAAACGCCGGAAGAGGCAGTGATCGACGAAACGGCGCCGGAAGAACCGGCTCTTGAAGAGGCGGCAGAAGAGGAAACGGAAGCCGCGCCGGTTACGGAAGAAACGCCGGAAGAGGCTGCGGCTGAAGAAGTGCCGGCCGAGGAAGAGGTCCCGGCGGAGGAAGCGGTGCGGGCTGATGAAGAACTCCCGGCCGAGGAAGAGGCCCCGGTTGATGAAGAACTCCCGGCCAACGAAGAGGCCCCGGCTGAGGAAGAAATGCCGGCGGCACCGGCAACGCTTTACGCGGAAGGCCCCTCCTATCTGGTGACCGTGACCGGGGACCCGGAAGCGGAGATCCCGGCCGGGGCAGAGCTGGTCGTGGCGGAGATCGCAGCGACAGAGCCGGCTTACGCGGACTATACGGAGCAGGCGGCTGCTTTGCTCGGGGCGGAGAAAGAGATCACCTTCGCGCGATTCTTTGCGATCAGTATTGAAAAAGACGGGGAAGAGATACAGCCGCAGGATCCGGTGGAAGTACAGATCCGGCTTCCGGAGAAATTGACGGGAGAGATCCGGGCTATCCATTTTGGCGAGGAGGAAGAGATCCTGCGGGTCCGAACCGGAGAAATGACGGCGGAAGAAGCGATCCCGGAGGGAGAAGAAGCGGAGGAAGAGCAGCAAGAGGCTCCGCGGGCCGGGAAACGCGCGGCGGGCAGGAATAGCGGCAAGGCCGCAGCGGAAGAAGCGGCAGAGCTCCCGGACGGCACGACAGACGCTGAAGATAACGCAATAGACCCCGCGAACGGCAGCGCTGTTCCCGCGGAACAGGAGGCCGGCTTTGACGTGGGAAGCATCGTGAGCTTTACCGCCGAGGGCTTCTCGGTCTATGGTATCGCGACTACCGCGCCGGGTGATCTGGACGGGAAGACCTATGGCATCCTGAATAACCAGAATACGGTCTCCGGGAAAGCCGTCATGAACGTGCCCCAGGATAATAACACCAAACTGCAGGCGAAGCAACTGACCGTGCGCACGGAACCCGTGGAGCGCACCGGTATCGTTTTCGTGGCGCAAAACAGCGACATCACGATGTGGTCCTTCCATGACGCCGAAGATGGCCGGTACTATCTGACGACGACCGTTGGTAATGAATTGAAATACCTGCGGATCAGCACGGCGGGAGTCTCCCTGGTAGCGCCGGAAGAGGTCGATGAGGACTGCCGGATCCTGGTGGAAGCGGGGACCGGAAGATACGCCGGGAAATACCGCTTCTCCGGCTCGAGCCGCGCGCTCTCTGTAAGCGGGAACTCGTTTACGACGGTCGCCAAGAATACTTCGAACGCCAACGTCTGGATGAACCTGACGGAACTCTCCGACCTGCAGGAAGACGATTTTGTGACCTATACGGCGACCAAGGTCAGCGTTTCCGATCCCGTAAACGTCCCCGATGGCGCGCAGGTAGTCGTCTACACCCGGGTCTGGAATGAAGAAACACTGAAATATGAGTATTACACGCTCGATTACGACGGCATGCTGGTACGGGCGTATGAGAGCGGCAACAACATTTCCTGGGTCGGCAGTAAGATCAATACCATGCTTTGGAACTTTACGGAGCATCATTACGACGACGGCACCCCAAATTACTATTATGAGTTGCAGAATGCCTATTCCGGGAAATATATCGCCCCGCAGGTCGGGGGGACGGAGTTCCTGGCCGACGCCGAAGTCGGCATTAACCTGAACGGCAGACGGTATGATAATTACTATACGTCGATCCTGGCCTGGGACGATGACGCCTACGATTATGCCGCTCTGCGGGTGAAGAACGGGAAACTGGTCCCGGCGTCGATCCGCAAGGCAGCCGATTTCTATTTCGCCATCATGAACCCGGTGGAAGAAGAGGAAGAGCTGCAGACCGTCGCCACCATCGACCATAAGCCCTTCGGCATTACCGTGAAGATGCAGGATTACGGGAATATCAACAGCTCGAACCGTTCGCAGGATCAGGTGGACGTGCTGGGGAATACGCCCTATGTCCAGTGGACCGGATCGCCGGGCCTGTTAGAAAAGAATCTGGTCGATGGCTATCCGCAGGTAGCCAACTCCAGCCATTCGCTCAGTGAGCTGTATAACGATACCATGGAAGCGAACCAGCTCTTCCTGGCCAGCACCTTTAAGGAAACGGGCTATTTTGAATACGACTGCACACAGAATTTCGCCCATCTGATCTCCGCTGCGGACGATCCCTGGGTGGGACAGCCGCGACCGGGCGGCGGGACCTATGAGGTTGGGGATTTCGTGCTCTACAGCCAGCTGGGTACCAGTACGGAATCCGGGAAAGATACGCTGAAGCACGGGCAGTTCCTGCCTTATAACGACCTGAAAGAAGGCGTCTATTCCTCATATATCAATGAGATGGACATCCACGCCCAGCCGCTTTCTTCCCTGGATCCCAGAAAAGGCGAGAAGCTGTACGCGATCAATTACAAGAAAGGGCAGACCGCGCCGAATTACGTGGATCACTTCTTCGGCATGGAGATGTCCGCCAGCTTCATCCAGAACGAGAGCGGCCTGGACGCCTGGGGGCGCGACCTGATCTTTGAATTCTCCGGGGATGACGATTTCTGGTTCTACGTCGACGACATGCTGGTGCTGGATCTGGGCGGTATCCATTCCGCGCTGGACAGCAGCATCAATTTCCGTACCGGGAAAGTCTTCGTGAACGGCCGGGTCACCAATCTGCGCGCGCTGTACCGGGAAGCGTATCTGGAAAAGAATCCGGGCACGGACGAAGCGACGGTCAACGCCTGGCTGAACACGATTTTCAAGGATGACGGCTCCAATACCGGTACGGTTTTCCAGAATTATACCGGGCACACCATGCGCATGTTCTATATGGAACGCGGCGCCGGCGCCTCCAATCTCCATATGCGCTTTAACCTGGCGCCTTATACCGCCGGTGAAGTCCAACTGGAAAAAGAAGTGTCGGGGACCGAAAACATTCAGTATACGGACGTACGCTTCCCCTTCCAGCTCATGTATCATCAGGAAACGTGGCCGACCAACCGCTATGAGCCCTGGCCGGAGGCGGAGAAGGTGACCGACCTCGCCACGGGAGAGCCGGTGGATTATGCGGAGACTTATGAACTGGGCGGCCGTACTTACGAGCATGTGTATTTCCTGAAGCCGGGCCAGACCATTTCCGCGAGACTGCCCGCCGAGGACACGAAATATTACGTGCAGGAATGCGGGGTCGACGCCTCCCTCTACGATGCGGTCTATGCGGATCGCGGTGAGACGCCGCTGGAGCCGACGACGGCTACTGCCACGGCGACGTACCGGGATTACCGGAATGAAAGCACGACGGTCGTCAATCGGAAAAAGACCATCTTTACCAATCACGTAGCCGAAGACACGCTGAAAAACCTGCGGATCGTCAAGAAAGTCTGGGCGGACCGGGAGAAGACGATCCCCGTGGAGGACGACGAGACGCCCTTCCGTTTCCGTATCTATATCGGCCGCCGGGACGGGGAGCCGTCCGTCTACAGTTTTGGCGAGTACCATGTGCTCGATCCGGCCGGCGAATACTGCATCTACGAGAACGGGCGCTTTGTGTCCACAGGAAAGACGGTCTATGGCGACCTGGATCCGGAAGCGCCGGACGAGGATACCAAGAGCGAGCGGGAAAAGGCGAATTTTTACACTTCGCAGGGCGGCGCGGCCGACAAGATCCCGCCCGGCTATACCGTGGAGATCCCGGGCCTGGTGGACGGCACGCCGTATCTGGTCGAAGAGCGGACCGATGAGATCCCGGCCGGCTATGAGCGGCTCGATTACGAACTGGTCTACACCGATCCGGAATCCGGCGAGGAGCGGATCGTCTCCGGAAATGCCGGAACGATCTCTGCCGATCAAAGCAACCCCCTGGTCGTCGTAAATAACCGCCATGGCTACAGCCTGGCCGTGGAAAAGGTCTGGTCCGACCAGGCCTTCATGAAGAGCCATGATCCGATCTATTGCGCGGTCTACCGGCAGGACGGCGCGGGAAACCTGCTTCTGGTTCCCGATTCCGTGCGGCAACTGGCGCATCCGGCAACGACGATGGACTGGTTCCTGGACGAACTGGAGCCCGGCGCGACCCTGAACGATTATCGCGTCTATGAAGTAGACCTGCTTCCGGAGGACGCGGAAATCACGGTCGATGAAGAGACGGGAACCGTCAGCGGGTTTACCGACGTCGCGCGGATCGAGGAAGGCGGTACGCTGACCGTCGGCGGCGAGGGTAACGAGCATGGTTACTCCATGGATTACGTCTATACAGCATCTTATGAGCGGACCTTCCTGACGGAAGAAGAACTGGCGGCCGCCGCGCACGCCCGGGAAGACCGGGTGCGGAACGCGCGGCCGGGCATCCGTCTGGTAAAAACAGACCTGAACGGCACGGCCCTGGCCGGGGCGGTCTTTAGCCTGCGCGAAGACCGGGAAGACGCGGAAAGCCAGACCTTTGTTTCCAATGAAACCGGCCTGATCGCCGTCGCCTATCTGGAGCCGGACCATGAATATATCCTGACGGAAGAAGCGGCGCCGGCGCGCTACCGGGCTTTGATCGCGCCGCTCACGCTCCGGGTCACGGTGAGCGAAGAGGGGCATTATTCCCTGTGGGTGAACGACGAACAGACGGGGGACGATGCCGGAACTTATGACGTCACCCAGGTCGCGAATCCGACGGTGGATGAGATGCCGCAGGTCACGGTCCGCAATAAGCCGTTTACCCTGGAAGCCGTCAAGGTGGACGCGGAAACCGGCAATCCGCTGGCGGGGGTGCCTTTTGCCATCTACCGGCAGCTGCAGGATTCCCATACCGGCGCGCCGATCCCGGATTACACGCCGCTGGCGGGATTCGAGAACCTGGTCACGGATGAGGAGGGCCGGATCCCTGGCCTGAACGCGGAACAATTGCGGCCGGGCAGCTATTATCTGCGGGAAAAAGAAGCTCCGACCGGCTACAAGCCTTTAGGCGGGGATGTCCGCTTCACGATCACGCCGGAAGGAACGCTCCGGATCGAAAGCGCGCCTGCCGGCGCGGCGGAAGCGCTGGAAGCGGAGGATAACGGCACGGCGCGCTATACGCTGCGGGTGAAGAACGTCCCCAATAAGGCGCTGCAAGTGCTGAAGAAAAACATGGAAACGAAAGAACCGCTGGCTGGTGCGGAATTTGCCTTATATCTGGTCTCCCAGATCGAGAACGGGAAACCGAAGGACGGCGAAGAACCGCTTGCTTCCGGGACCAGCGGGGACGACGGCATCCTGCGGCTCGGCGCTTTGGAAGAGAATATCACCTATTACCTGTTCGAGACCCAAGCCCCGGCGGGGTATGCCGGCCTGACGGAGCCGGTGGTGCTCACCGTTACCGCCCGGGCGGTGACGGCGAAGGTAGAAGGAGCGCCGCAGGAGATCCGCAATATCGGCAGCGCGGAACGGGAGATCTGGCAGCTGACCGTCTATAACTCAGCCGGTTACGAACTGCCGCATACCGGCGGTCCGGGAACGGCCGGATATACGGTCGGCGGAATGCTGCTGTTGGCCCTGGCCGGGGCTCTTCTCCGGAAGAAAAACAGCGCGGCGCCCGGAAAACAGCCCGGTTTACATAACTAAATGTGGAAAACCAAACGCCAGAAAGGGCATCATCTTGTGCTTTCTGCGTAAGAATGGGCATTTTTTGCGCCTTTGCGGTCTCAGGAGGCTCGAAAACGTCCTAATTTCCTTGCTTTTTTTAGGAAAAATTCTTATAATATACATTGGAATGCGTATATTCCGGGGGGTCGGGAAAGAGGCTTAATTCACCTCAGTCACGGCAACGCTACAAGGCTGGCAAGAAGGATCGGCAACGAGAATTCAACTGGGCGACAACGATTGACTGCAATGGGGATTACGGCAAAATGATAGCTGGAAGCGGGCATATCAGAAAGACATGCAATGAGACTCGCGTGGCATTGATTTGGAGCGGGTCATATATAGGGGAAAGAAGACGCAATGCGGTCGAACCAGCCTAAGGGGTAGGTTTTGTTCGCATTGTTTTTGTTTTTGTGAAAAAGAAACCGGAGAAACGGGAAGATGACGGATAAAGAGCTGCGCAGGCTGAATCGTCTGGAACTGCTGGAGATCCTCCTGGAGCAGCAGAAGCAGATCGCCGGTTTGGAAGAAGAACTGGCGAAAGCAAAAGAAACGATTGACGAGAAAGATAAGGAGATCAGCACTTTAACGGTTGCCGGGAAACAGGCGATGAAAGACCTGGCCCGGAAAGAAGTAGAGCTGGCAGACCGCAGCGGGCGCCTTACCGAGCTGGAGAAACGGCTTGGCGCGCAGGCGACGGAAAGCGGCGCCCTGAATGAGCGCATCAGCGATCTGCTCGAGCGCCGGCTAGACAGCGAGCGCGAGACGGATTTCGCCGCGCGGGAGCAGACTTTGACGGAGTTGGCAGCGCTGCTGAAGTCGCGGGAACAGACCTTGGACGAGCAGGAAAAGAGACTTGCCGACAAAGCTGCGCTTTTGGAGAACTGCGGGACGCTCGCCGACGCGTCGGCGGCCTTAACCGACCTTTTTACGGAGGCGCAGAAGGCGGTTGACCTCTACTTGGAAAACGTGAAGCAACTGGTTGAGAAAGTCGCGGCGGGAAAAGCGCCGCAGACAGCGCTGCAGACCGGACTGAAAACCCGGCAGGCAGCGGAAGCACATTCCCCGGAAAACTCCCGGGATCCAAGGATCCCTTCGAGTTCCAACGCTTCGGCCGGCCGTCTGGCACAATCCGCACAACAACCTACTGTGCCGGCGGTTCGGCCGGACCCCCTGACGGAAACGCAGGCCGGGGAGAAATCTGACGCAAGGGTGAAACAGACTACGACGAACACGGTCCGCCTGCTCGATTTGATATGGAAGAAAGAAAAGAAGTAAGAACGCGTACAGTTGAAGAATTAGAAGCCGAGCTCGAACGCGAGCGCTATAAACGGAAATTCCGCAGCGCGCTCCGGGGGACGATCTACACGCTGGTGACCGTAGCAGCCTGCGCCATCCTGGTAGCGGTGCTGCTGCTCCCGGTCCTGAAGATCTACGGCACGTCCATGGCGCCGTCGCTCGCGGAAGGCGATTTCGTGGTCTCGGTGAAGGGAAACGACTTTAAGACCGGCGACGTATGCGCCTTCTACTACAACAATAAGATCCTCGTGAAGCGCGTCATCGCGCACGCGGGAGATTGGGTCGATATCGACCTGGACGGAACGGTCTACGTCAACAACATGAAGTTGGACGAACCGTATGTGGATGAACTCGCTTTTGGTGAGTGTAACATCGAACTTCCCTATCAGGTACCGGAATCCCGCATCTTCGTCATGGGGGATCACCGGAGCGTATCCATCGATTCCCGCAATACGGCCATCGGCTGTGTCGCGGAAGAGCAGATCGTCGGCAAGATCGTGTTCCGGGTCTGGCCGCTGAAGGACTTCGGGGAAGTGAAATAGGAACGCAGCGCTCGGGAGCAGGCTTGGCAGAGACAGATTGTTGGCAACAAGGGAGACGATCATGAGGACTTTTAACAGGGCATACAGAGGCAGACACAGATTCAGGACGACGCTGGTAACCATTCTGGCAGCGGTTGTTGTGTTTACGACAACGTATGCGCTGGTGCTGCCGGCGATCACCATCGATGACCAGACGGCAGAAGAAGAACCGGGATTGACGCTTGAAGAACCGGTTACGAGCGAAGCGGTCCAGGCCGGGGTGCCGGCGGAACCGGAAACGATAGAGGAAGAGACTGAAGCTCCGGCAGCAGAACCGTCCGCGGATGCCGAGACGGCGGATGTTGAAGTGGAGACGGAACCGGAAAGCGTTACCGAGCCGGAGAGCGGCACGGAAGAAGCGGCTGATCCGGAAGCCGGCGTGACGACAGAAAATGAAGAGGGCCTTGCGGAGAGCAGTGAGGATCCTGAAGAGGAGCCTGTGGCAGAACCCGCAAGCAGCGAAGAATCTGACGCGGAAGAAGGACTCACTGATGAAACGGTAGAGGAGACCGGCGACGCGGAAGAGGAAGAGCCCGGCGAAGAAGAAACCGGTGACGTAGAAGCGGGAGAGACCGTAGACGAGGAATCCGCAGACGAAGAAGTCGCGGACGAGGAAACGGATCCGGAAGAGGAGGATCTTGCCGCGGAAGAAGCGGACGGGCAAGCGCCGGCGGAAGAAAAGAAGGAAGGCGAAGACGCGGAGAAAGACGAGGAGAAGGCTGATGAAGCGGAAGAAGTGAAGCTGCCGGCCATGGCTTTCCAAGCGGAGATGAAGAAATCCCAGGTCACCGCCGCCGGCCAGGAGCTGACCGCGGAGCTGCAGGCTGCCCGTACGGCGGCCGCGGAAGAAAAGCGGGAAGCGGAAGCGCGCGGCGAAAAAGAGGCGCAGCGTTATGTGATCGTAGACGTCGAAGCCGAGGAGGGCATTTTCCCGGCCGGGACGACCATGACCGTAAAGGCCATCCGTGATCAAAGCGTGCTGGATACCATCACCGAAAAAGTAGAAGAGAATACCGACAGCTCCTGTGAAGTGAGCTCTGTCGTTGCTTTTGATATCACCTTCCGCGATACGGAAGGGAACGAGATCGAGCCGAATAAGCCGATCCGCGTCACGATGTCCGGACTGGAAGTGCCGGAAGCCGCGACGGAAGAGGCACCGGCGGAAAGCGTCGTCGTGCACGTGGATAAAGAAGGCGAAGCCCAGGTCGTGGAGCAGGCGGATGATGCGGAGACCACGAGCGACGAAGTCGCCTTTGACGCGGAGCATTTCTCCGTTTACGCGGTCGTATACACGGTGGATTTCCATTGGGATGTAGATGGGGAAACGTTTGAATTCAGCATTACCGGCGGCGATTATGTGAGCCTTGCGGACCTCGTGGAAGTGTTGGGGATTGTAGATCCGGACACCGAGAGAAGCGCCGGTAAGTTTATTGATAACGTGGACAGCGTCTCCTTTAGCGCGCCGGAGCTGCTGTCGGTGAGTAAAGTTGAAGAAGATATGACCATCGCGGAGATCAAAGAAGATCTCGGCTTGGTGTGCGAATACAGCGCGGAGCTGACCGAGGAGCAGATTGCGGAGATCAACGCGCAGACGGTGACAGCCGGCGACTGGGTACTCATCAGCTTGAAGCCCTTTGATACGGAAGAAGCCCTGACGGTCACCATGAAGAACGGGGAAGTGTTCCAGATCCGGGTGACAGATGCCCAGTATGATGGAATTCCTGTTTCAAATCTAAATGGGGCAACGGTTGCATTAGTAAATGAAGCAAATCATAATTCTGTAACCAGCACGGCACAAAATGCTACGACGTTACAAGCTGTTGGCGTTACAGTAAATGGAAATCAAATTACGACAACAAATGCGAGTCAAGAGCTTACAACTTGGACTTTTAACTATCAGTACGATGATGCGTACGGAAACCACTATTATACGATTCGTTCCGATAACGGATATTTAAATATTAATAATTCTAGCGTAACCATCTCAGCGAACCCACAGAACCTGATCGTTGCATCCAGGCAGAGCAATGGAAAGCCGCAAATTCGCATTGGCAATAATGGATATGCATTAAACAATAGCAGCAATAATACCAGCGCAGGTTATTTCGGGTATAACGATTGGTACAACAATACGAATAATCGCGGCGAGTGGTTTACAGTGTACCAGATCACACCGCCGGGGTTCCCGGTCCGTTTGCATTTCGTGGATGAGAACGGAAACCCGCTTCCGGCGACTTATGCAGATGGAACAGACGCTGATGGAAATGAGATCGACCTAGAAAAACTGGTGATTGGTTCAGATGGAATCATCGATCTGAACCAGTTCCAAGTTGATGGCTATACCCTCAGCAATACCCATAAAAGTACGTATCAAGATTTGAGCGGAAGCTTTATCCACGACTATAACTATGGGACTAATAACGGGAACTATCCGCATACCATAATCGGTAACGAATTAAAATGGGAAAACAATACCCTTCAATACAAGCTTTATTATGGAAATAATGATAAAGCGGGCTGGCATTGGTTTGACGCCGGATTGGAGCCGCGTCGGAATGACGCGCAATGGTTTTACGTTACTGATACGAATAGCAATCCGACCGATTATACAACGACTCCGGATAATGACCCGAACCCTTATGATTATTATCTGGTTTACAGCCCCACGACTGGATCTGGCGGATCTGGCGGGAACAATCCGTCAGGCAATGAGCTCGGCGAGATCGGCCATACGAAAGAAAAGACTAGCAATTATGATGGAACCTATAATCTGGAGTTGGGGGTATCTTCAAAAGCGTTTGAGGAAGTTGCACAAAATCATATCAACGTCCTTCTGGTAATTGATACTTCCAGCAGTATGAACCGTCGGTATGATAGTGAAGCACTAACTTCGAACCCGGATACGGATCCCAATAGCCGAATCTATCAAACACGGCAAGCAGTCACAAACTTTGTAACAGATATCTTAAGGAATAATGAGAATGATCCGCACGCCGTCGAACTGGAGCTGATCACGTTTGACATGGGAGCACGAGTTTCCCAAGGTTGGACTGAAGACGCAGATGAGTTTAACCGTGTCGTTAACAGAATCCCTAGAACCTCCGGAACAAACTGGGCGGAAGCCATAGCATTAGCACAAAGTGAAGCGCTCAGGAAGGATGATGGGGATCCTACATATGTTTTATTCCTGACAGACGGCGCGCCGTCACAGTATTGGAATTCCAGCGATCTTACTGGGTATTATGTCAGCGGGGAGGGCTGTTATCTCGGAGCGAGAGACGAAGCGCGAGAAGCAGTATTGAATGGAGTAAAACTGTATACCATTTTCTCATACGGTACGGCAGTAGACAGGAATAACGACTATCTCGGGTCTCTGGTTGACTATGCATATAACGAAAGCGGAGCAAAGGATGAGTACCGTTCTTATGTCCAGAATAAGGATCAATTAAAAGATACCTTGACTGCCATCTTGAGAACGATGGAAAAGCATTTCGGAGCCGGGGATGTTCAGATTTATGACGGTATCACTGAAATGACAACGGTGACGTTCGAACACGCTGATCCGGAATCCTTTGTGTATACGATTAAATACAAAGATTATACAAGTCTGACAGAATACACCGAAAAAACGGTTGATATTTCCGTATCCGGTCCGACGAATGATCAGAGGATAGTAATCCCGCCGGTTACTTATACGACCGTACAAAATGGTGAACTAAAGACGATCACCACCAAGGAGACAACGATCAAAGGGGCTGAGTATAGTGGCACGCCCAGTAAAAAGGTCACGTGGAAACTGACAAAAGCAGATGATTCCATTTATCTCTTGGAAGACAACTGGACATATAATGTTAAATTCAAGATTTGGCCGAATCAGGATTCTTACGATCTGCTTGCTGCACTAAATAACGGCTTCCTGACGTGGGGTGAAGATTTTGTCAACGGAGATAAAGTGATTCCCGCCAGTGAATATATGGCGCAGATCGATAATACTGTTACACCCTACGCACTGCGCACAAACACGGTAGCAAACGTTACCTATAAAGAAGTGACGTCCAAAACGGTGGACGGAGTAACCACCTATACTGAAGGGGACCCTATTTCTGTAGTCCTTCCTGAAGTATCCGGCATGCCTCTTGATAATACGGAGATCGTTTTGGAGAAGGTATGGAATACAAGCCTGTCTTCTGAAGATTACGACAAGATCAATTCTGTAACACTATATGTTTTAGTAGACCCAACACCAGAGAAGATAGCAGCTTTTCATGCCGCCTACGCGGCTTATCAGGCTGATCCGACGGCAGAAAATGAGGCGGCTTTTACAGAAACCTATTATTATAAGGCGCCGCTTACAAAGGATGGACTTTGGAAAGCTACGGTTTCTATCGCGCCAGGTGTCTATGACCAGTATGGGCGTATGAATACAACTGGGCACACATACACAGTCATGGAGCCGGAGATAGACGGTCACTATGAGCTGGAGGCGACGCCAACGCATCCCATGCTGAATGGTTTAACACACAATGCGGAAGATCCGAACACGATCAAAGATATGATCGATGTTTATGAGTATGATCTTACATCATTAGATCCAGAGGATCCGGAGACTTGGCCGCAAACATACGAACAGGAAAATCAGAAGAGCAAGTATTCTGTGGCCAATACCCTGAAAGCCGGTATCAACATCCGAAAAGAAATCGTCGATGTTCCGGCGTGGCAGGAAGAATACCTGGACATGAATGAATTTTTCCCGATAACGATCAATCTTTATGACGAACAAGGCAATCCGGTTTCAACTCCAGCCGGGGAAGATGGCGGAGGAGCGCTCGGTTATCGTATTATCGCCGCGAAATTGATTCCGGAAGATGCGGTGATACAGCCGGCGGGAGCGGAAGGAAATGAGGTAACCGGTTATACCTATAAGGGGTTCACCTATGAAGCACAAAAGAATGATTCCGGAGAGATTACAGGATTCATTGCCAGGGGATCGATCCAAAACGGAACGATCACGATCCCGATCCGGCGAATAGACGCCATTCGAATCGTTAACGTACCCATCGGTACGCGCTACACGGTTGCGGAAACGGTTGCAGCGGGTAGTGATTTCCTCTTTAAAGAAGTTGAAGCAAGAGTGGATAAGATGGATGGCAGCGGCAATGCCTATCCGGATCCAGAGCATCCCGGAGTAACGAATACAGATGAACCGGATACGGGAGAACGAATCATTGTACCGGATGCGGAGAATAACGTATGGTTCCGGAATAAGCCAAAGTCCGAGCTCGCAGTTTTGGATCTACAGAAAGTGGATCAAAAGAGCGGAGAAGGTCTGTCGGATGCTGTTTTCCAACTCCAAGTATTGAATAGCGGAGGTTCGTATCAACCCATTTCGGCGGTGGAAGGCTTTGACGGGATCAAGCTAGACGGAACGGCATTGGCTCCTCACGTAGTCGAAACCTACGCCAGCGCGTTCTCAACAACTGGAACCATTCAACATCTTACCGACCTGCCAAATGGGAAATACAAGCTAGTGGAAG